>OZ243107.1:3519000-3829800 GCA_965212245.1 Owenweeksia sp.
GAAGAATCACTATCATATCTTCATATTAAGGACGGAGTAATTATCTTGTCAGGTGTGGGTTATAAATGTGGTAATTCATTAAAACCTCTAATAGCCCGTTTAAATACAAAATCAAATATTATTCAATTCAAACTTTTTCAAGAATTTAGTAATACCAAAAGTTTGATCTTAACTAACCCAATACAAATTGAAGATAAAATAATTTCAAATGTTAACTTGGTAATATCATCTAATTCTCAAAACCACTTATCTACATTGGTTTTAGACACATCCTTTAGTATTCTGGACACTGGATCAGTACTCGGGAAGAAGTCAAACATTAATTTAACCATGATTGGTGCAGGAGCTTTTATACCAGTTTCAAGTGATAGTATTTGGAAACTGACTTCAACAATGCTTCAATATATTCCCAATTTCGATAAATATTGGGTGTTTGGAGTGTCTTTATTGGATACAAACTTCAACGTTACTTCCATTGATACGTTTTCTCTTAGCGGATATGATTTTAATGTTCCTGGAAGTGTGCAATACGCCTATTTACAAGCATCTTATGATACCTACGATTACTCTACTATAGACAGTGTATTATATGTACAAGGCAGCAAATACATTACATATGACAATTATTCAGGTAAAGACTCTTCTAGCTTTTATCTTTATAATTTTAATGCCCGAAAGGGAACTATGAACTGGATCAAAAGGATTCAAAGAAATTATAGTGCCGGTGAACATTCTATAACTGCCTTAAAAAATAATAGATGGGCCATCGCTTTTAATGAATACAACTGGGATAAATACACAGGAGAGAACCTGGCGGTACACGTGTGGATCCTTAATGGAAATGGAGATATCATCAGTAAAAAAGAATGGCGAAAAAAAGAATGGTTAAATTTATATCCCAACCCAGCTCATGAGTTTTTACAACTTGAGTTCAGAGAGGCAAATTGGGGTAAAAATGAAGTTTATTTTCAAATCTATGATATACTCGGTAAAATAGTGATGGAAGGATATATTAAAAATCAGGAACCCCTTGATATTAGCAAATTAAGCTCCGGCACTTATCAAATAATTGTTGAGGATACTAATGTTTCTTCTTTTATAAAGGAATAGATCAACCTTATAGCTTACCCCCTTTCACACTGTAAGCCTTCCATTTCTCAGACTTCATACTTCTTCTTTAATTAAATCCAGGATTAAAAACAAACCTATTCTGAATTTCCCTGTTAAACATCTCTATAAAAGTAAATCCAACTAGAATTTTGGAATTACTTTTGCAGCCGTTTTGTTTAAGCTTTTATGATTTCAGAAGTCATCCATACTTTTCTTATCAGCCTTTCTCCTTTTGGAGAAGCCAGGCTTGGTATTCCCTTCGGTATTATTAAAGGCTTAAATCCATTTCTGGCCTTTGCCACGGGTCTGGCGGCTAACCTGATGATATTTCCCTTACTTATTTTTCTGCTGAAAAAATTCAATAAGAGCCTATGGCGCTCTCACACATACCGCAAGCAAAGCCTTAAGTTAGCGCGGAGAGCTAAAAATATGCTTGGTACTAAAGTGAGAAAATATGGCTTTTGGGGCCTAATGGTTTTTGTCATGATACCCCTCCCGGTTACGGGTGCTTATATGGGCACCATTGCTGCTTACATTTTTGGAGTACGAACGCGCCTGGCCCTGGCCTCTATCAGTTTGGGCGTATTAATTTCATGTGCTCTGGTTACAGCTGGAGTTTATTTTGGAAAAATGGGATTTGAGCTCATTTAAATCACTTCTATAGATCATATTTCACTCCTGCCGTTAAATACCTCGGAAGCACATAATATTGGGTGGTACTGATCAGAAAATCTGAAAACCCATCCTGACGGATAATATCCGTATTCAACAGGTTCCGTGCTTTAAGGCTGAACTCCCATGGGCTTTTACCCTCTCTGAAATACAGGCTGGCATTCAGAAAATCAAAGGTGCTGGCGGTAGTGCCATTGGTATTGCGGTAATCGTTATACGTATAGTCCGCCATAAAAGTAAAATGCTTGAGAAAAACAGCATCTATCTCAAGCGTTGGAGCATGGGTGATAAAAGTATTTTCCACTCCGGCACCGGAATAACGATTGCTGGTAAAGCTGTATCGCAATTCAAAATTAGGGATCTTCTTAAAATTAGTTTCAAAAATAGCCGTGTAGTTTTGTACCAAAGACTGGTTTTGATTAGCCTGGCTGCCAATTTGATTATTGGTATTTACAAAAGACAGGCTGGTACGGATTTGACCGCTCCATTTACTGAACTTTTTACTATAACCTCCAAATACTGCAGCTACATCATTTATACCGTCACTATTAATAGGTTGGGATATACGGTCCAATCCGTTATACACTACTCCATTAGTAATATCATTGGCCTTGCGGTTATAGGTCATGCCTGCAAATATGTTGGTGAAATCAAACATATTAAAGTTAAAGTAGCGCAGGGTGAAATTATGATTCAGGCTATTTTCGAGAAAGCGGTTTCCCGTAAATAAAGTATTATAAGTATTGATCACTGTGCCACCAATGGCATTGGTTACATCGGTAAAACCTACCTCCATGGCATAATTAAAGCTCAGCGATTCAGACTTCTTAAAGTCATAACGGGCAAAAAAATCAGGCAGCAGGAATACATAATCGCGAGTATTGGTATTACCCTCCTGAACATCTTCTACTCTGTAAAAATGAAGATTTGCCCCGGGGCTGGTAATAAATTTTCCTTTCTTCCATTTGTAGTGAACCGAAGTAAACACATCGGTTAATGTAAACTGCACATCATTATTCCTGAACTCAGGATTACTAAACGTTTGGAGTATCTCATCTTCTAAACGCTGTTCAATCCGGGAATCAAAACTCTGTTCAGTATAACTGCCCCCCAGCGTGAAATTGATATGATTGGTTTTATTGAAAATATAATAATGATTTAGGGTAGCATCTGTTTTGTTGGTAGTGATGAGTTTATTTTGCGCCAGTTGAAAGGCTGTGGTGTCTATTAGGGGAAAATAAGTATTAAATACTGGCAGAGTGGTACCGATAAGTAAGAAGGGGTCCTGCTTTTTATATAAATGCTGCGCTTCGAGTGAAATAATGTTTTTTGGATTCCACTCATAAAACAACTCCAGATTTTGGTTTATAGAATAAGGCGCTTGATCATTATAGGTGTTTATGGAATTGGTGAGCACCCCGAAATCTGAAAACTGCTCGTTCATATCATCTAGCTGAGATACTTTGGCCAGCACATCATAACTTATATGCAACGCGCCAGTGGGAGCATATTTAGCAGATAGTTTGAGCATACCGGACTGTTTTTCCTGCCGGGAATCTGTGGTAAGTACCTCATTGGTTTCGGCCTGATCTTCCCGTAAATAAGTACGCATGGTTTCTGAACTGGCGTAGGTTAGCGTTTGGGCACCAATGGCAAAACCGGAAATAGTCCAGGCCTTAACGGGATTATAACTGAAATTTAGGGCGCCCAGCCGGGAGGTAATTTCATTAGCGCGGTTATCAGAAGTAAGAGCAAACCCCAGATCATCCTGCGCTATACTAAGGTTTGAACCAACCCGTCCTCCTAAACCTCGAAAACCCCCGCCAAAACGAAAGTAATCCTGTGCGGTAAAGGCGGGCTCTCCCAGGTTATTGATATCACCAATAAAGTTGAGACTGGCTTTAGGGGTATAATAAAACACATTGGGATGAACCAAATAGCGCTCATCCAATCCACCTTCAGCGGTAATATCGCCAAAAGTCATGTTCTTTTTACCGTCTTTTAGTTTAATGTTCAAGGCTATACGGTCATCAGAGTCTACGCCCTGCATAGGGCCCACATCATTGTAATTACGCAGCACCTGTACTTTATCCACAGCATTGGCTGGTATGTTTTTAGTAGCCAGCTTGGTATCTCCATCAAAAAAATCCCTGCCCTCTACCATAACCTTCTCCACCGTTTTACCCTGCACTTTTACCTGTCCGTCATCATCTACCTCAAAACCGGGCAGCTTTTCCAGCACTTCATCCAGTTTGCGTTCCTGCCCATCCGTAAAGGCATCGGTTTTATAACTTATCGTATCTCCACTTACCACTATCGGCATTTCTTCCACTACCTCTACTTCGCCTAAGGCATTCTTTTGTTCCCGCAACTCTATATCACGGCTTATAATGCGCTCTCCTTTTATGGGGTTTACGTTTATATCAGCAGATTGATAACCCAGGTAACTTATCCGCAGTATAAAAGGATCAGCTTCATCCAGCTTTACGCGATAACGACCTTTATCATTAGAGAAGCCATACGCTAACATGGAACTATCAGCCGCGTTAAGGGCAATAACATTGGCCATTTCCAGCGGGTTACCGGCCGTATCCTTTACCGTGCCTTCAATGGTAAGGCTTTGGGACCTTAGCCCCAGGCTAAAGCTTAGGGTGATTAATACAAGTAGTAATTTAAGTGGCATGCTGTTGAGATAAAGAATATGAGTTTTGGTTTAACGGCTGATCTGAATTTTCATACGTCCGCTGCCACTACGCTTACCACCTCCGTATATCTGCTGCATTTCATCAATCTTCTTTTGCATGATTTCGGCAAACTCTTCTTCAGTCACTTCCTCGCCCTCGGAGGGTTCTTTAAGGTTAAGCTTTTGTTTGGGGTTAAGCACCACCTTGCTGCAAAGCATTACCGTATTTCCATTATCAACCTCCATAATCAAACCCGGCAGACCCCAAAAACTACCAGGACCCTGGCTTATAGGGATTTGAGGCGTATACCATGCCACTACTTCAATGGTATCAACCTCTTCCATTTCGTGGTCGCCCTCTTCATTTTCTTCGGAAGTAAATACTTTACTGGTTATAGTTTGTTGAGCGGTAGCTTTATAACAAGTATAGGAACCGATTTGCTTGGTTTCCTTACCCAGCTTCCACTCCAGCATTTCCAGACTATCCCTAACCAGGAAGACTTTACCAAAAAACTCACTTTGACGAGTGCTCTGGCGGTTCTGGATATTCTTATAGGCTATACCTTCCACTCCGGAGATCATGGCCATAAAGTTCATACCAGGGCCTCCTCCCTTATCCAGTTCTTCTACTTCCTTATAGGTAGATTCCGTTTTGTTAAATGAAAGCTCATATTCTTTTTGCATTTGTTTCCTCAGCATATTCATGACCATGCGCTGCTGTTCCGGGTTCATTTGCGTAGAGTCCATCTTAAGATCCATACTGGTTGAAGTTTTATAGGTGGCTATACCCTGAAAGTTTTGTGCATAGCTAAAACTGAAGCCCGTAAAACTGAGACAGACTGAAAGAAATAAAGATCTCATGGATAAATATTTAAAATGATGAGATGCAAAAATCATGAATAATACGCTTGTAACCTGTTAGAGAGTTGTTAAAAACCGTGAAGCATTTTCGTTTAATTTCGCGATACTATTATATGGTGATGAACGAAAAATACTGGACGCAACGCTATCTGGAAGACAATACCCCTTGGGACATGGGAAACGCGGCCCCACCTCTCACCGGCTTTTTACAAGGCTTTTATCACCGGCAACAACCTATACTTATACCCGGTGCAGGCAATGCTTACGAAGCCGAATGGCTATGGGCTAATGGGTTTACCAATGTGTTTGTTGTGGATATATCTGAAGAACCTCTCAAAAAGCTAAAACAACGCTGTCCGCATTTTCCGGAAGATCATTTATTACATACCGATTTTTTTAAACTGAATCTTCAGTTTGACCTGGTTTTAGAGCAAACCTTCTTTTGCGCTCTGCCTCCTGAGTTGCGGCCTGACTACGTTAGCAAGATGAAAGATATTCTTAATCCGGGTGGACACCTGACAGGCGTGTTATTTGATTTTCCCCTTACGAAAAAGGGGCCGCCTTATGGCGGAAGCGAGGGAGAATACCGTAAACTCTTCGCCAACTCTTTTTCCATTTATAAAATGGAACGCTGTTACAACAGCATTCAACCACGGGCGGGAAAGGAAATTTTCATCCATTTTATACGTGCCTAAACTTATTACCTTTGATATTTATAAATTATTGAAATGTCCGCAATTGTCTCTACTGAAGTTCTTGATCACAGCCAGGTAAGCACCCGCATCAGGCGCATGGCATGGCAGATATACGAAAGCAACAGCTCGCATACTGAAATTATATTAGCGGGTATTGCAGAACGTGGTTATTTGCTGGCTGAGAAAATTGCTCATGTCTTAAAAGACATTTCACCACTTACCATAAACCTGCACAAAATTGTGTTGGATAAAAGAGATCCGCTGCGCAGTAAGGTTCATTTGGAGCCAGAGGCTGAAACCCTGGATGGACGGTCTATCACGGTAGTGGATGATGTATTGAACTCAGGTAATACCTTAATTTACGGAGTTCGTTATTTTTTACAATTTCCGGTTCAGGAAATTAAAACCGCTGTGTTGGTAGACCGTAACCATAAGCGCTTTCCGGTTAAAGCAGATTTTAAAGGACTTTCTCTATCCACCTCGCTTCTGGAACATGTGGACGTTAATATTCAGCAAGAACCTTATTCGGTTAAGGTATCCTGAGCGTAGGCCAATCCCATTCTCTTACCAAAATACTCATAGAGTGATACCACTCCTAAAATGAG
The DNA here is from genome assembly GCA_965212245.1 of Owenweeksia sp. GTDB lineage: Bacteria > Bacteroidota > Bacteroidia > Flavobacteriales > Schleiferiaceae > CAKZNE01. The sequence continues at coordinate 3,525,627 of OZ243107.1, forward strand.
TATCATGCCGTAAAAGGCATCCTCAAAAGGAATAGTGAAAATTCGGGTACCCATGTTTTCTGTATCGTCATACCATACTACTTCTTCTTCAATTCCAAAACCGGTGAGTATGCCGTTCACAATAAAAAAAGGAATAAGTATAAATATATATGAAAGGTAAAAGCGTCCCAGCCAGGGTACTTTCCATACATGGGCATGCAGGTAAATAAGTACGGTTAACAATGAAAAAGTTACTGCCGTATACCATCTATCGTAAAACGTAATGGCCATGGCTGCGCAAAAACCCACCAGAAAATTACTGATACGGGGAGCTGATTTTTGCCATACATTTCGCTTAACAACATACAACACCACCCGGTATACAAATACACAGCAAAAGGGTATAACGATAAAGAAAAGCCATTCCCCCAGTGGTAAATTAGCTATATAAAGGCCAGAAAGATAACGCTGATTAAAGCCCCATATGCCCAGGTGTGTATACAGTATATCCCAAATAATAAAAAAGAAACCTACTATAGCAATGGACGGAAATAAGGCCTTAAAGCTTTTGTAATATTGAGCTCTTTTTTCAAAACTCCACAAAAAAGGGAGAATTACTGAAAAGAACATCAACCATACATACAAATAATGCTGATCAAACAAAATGTCAGGAAGTTTGAAATTTGCGTTTTCGTTCGGCCTTCAGCTCTTCTTTAAAGTATTTCCAGCTTACTATAAGCATTCCAAAACTCTCACCTTTATACTTCCCTAAGTGCTTGTGATGCATTTTATGGCCTCTGCGAATGGCTTTCAGGTAAATATTATTGGTGTTGCGGAACCATTTAAACCTTTGATGGATAAAAACTTCGTGCACCAGAAAATAAGCCATACCATATACGGCAATACCCGCCCCAATGCTTACGGCTAACACATTTCCATAAATAGTACCCAGCATGATGCAAAGCCAGCTTGGAATAGCAAAAATCAGGAAGAAGGCATCGTTTTTTTCAAAGAAGCCCGGGGTTTTCACATGATGATCTTCATGCAAATGCCATAAAAAACCGTGCATTACAAATTTATGCGTGGCCCAGGCCACAAACTCCATCGCCCAGAAAGTGATAAAAACCACCAAAAAAATCATCCACCAACTCATACGTGCGGTACTAAATTTACTTTGTTAAAAATATACGCAAATCAGGTTCAAAAGGCCTGAACACTTACCGTTCAGAACATAGATAGTACCTCTTAGGTTCAGGGCTTTGCTCTGCAATTTCAAAGGTACGGGTAAAACAGCAAAATTACAGGCCGCAAACCTTTGGTCATAGCCCGGGTTTATAAATATCTTGGTACACTTACCACGCATATCTTTATTAGGAAAGGCGGTAGTAACGTTTGTTGCACTGGTATTAGGTCTGTCTTTTCTGTTCGCACCAAAGCCACACCCGGTTGATATATCTTCAGCAAACTTTGAGATGACTTCTTCAGCCCGCCTTTATTTTCGGAATATCAGAAGTTATTATTATGATATCAAACCTCACGAAGCTTCACATTTTATATTGTATCAACTGAAAAGCAGGGAAAGAGATACTCTTATTACACATCTGGATTTTACCATTGTAGAAAACATTTTACGGGGTGAGGCCTATATATACCTGGACTTAAGTACGCCTGGCAAACAATATGCGCAAGCCCGTGTTTTATTGAGTAATTATTCCAGCCCTTCCGAAGCCGAGCCTCTATATGATCTGAATAATGAAGGTCATTTCAGAACAGCGGCCTTTATTTGGAAAGGATTGCTGCAAGATGAAAAATTTTACCTTTTGGATGGTTTGGATACCATCACGGAATTTTTGAATAATCCCCGCCACAGGTCAAACGCGGAGATTGTTTTGGAAGATTACTTTAAACTGACCGGAAAACTTTAAAATTAATACCATGAGTAACTTTGATAAAAACTGGAGAACCATACCTACAAGACACGGCCTGGCGATGTTTGGCTTATTGGCCACCTATTTTTTGATTATGCGCTTTGTGGGTTTAGGCCATGTATACTGGTTACGGGCCATCAATCTGCTGTTTGTATTCTTTGTAATGCGCAGTGCGCTCCGCACCTACCGTATGCGCTCCAAAGCCAGTTATTATGATGATTTTAGCGATTTTTTCCGAATAGCTGTGCGTACTTCTTTTATAGGAATAGGTGTTTTCTCCATTTTCCTGGCTATTTATCTTGATCAGCTGGATACAGCGTTTATGCAGGAGATACTTACTGAAGAGAATATCAGTCCTTATTTATCTCCGGTATCAGCTGCAATACTCATCTTTATAGAAGGTATGACTTCTTCACTGGCTTGCGGGTATATACTGATCCAGATTTTAAAAGCGAGAACAGTTGAAAAGCCTTTGGATGAAAAGCAGGATCTGCGTAAGGAGATCCGTAATTAAGGAATACCGATATATTTATGGGTTTGCAGACTAATTTGCCATTTTGGGTTTTTCATCACATAACCGGCAATGTCCCCCATTATCTCTTTGCTCTTACTCCACTCTGGTTGTAAGTATAACCTGCATTTACTGCTTACTTTAGTGGCGTGCTCCTCCGCCCATTTAAAATCATGCTGATTGTAAATAATAATCTTTAATTCGTCCGCGCATTCATAAATTTCCGCAACGGGTGGTTTGGTCTTTTTGGGCGAAAGACAAATCCAATCCCAATTACCGCTTAAGGCATAAGCCCCGGATGTTTCCATGTGTACCTGTAGCTTATGGGCTTTTAAAGCCTTGGTAAGTGGATCCATATTCCAGGTTAGCGGTTCGCCTCCGGTTACCACTACGGTATCCGCATAAGAAGCTGCATTATCTGCAATTTTTGATATTTCCGTTGGTGGATGAAGTTCTGGGTTCCAACTCTCCTTTACGTCACACCAATGACAGCCAACATCACACCCGCCTATACGTATGAAATATGCTGCTTTTCCGGTATGACACCCTTCTCCCTGTATGGTGTAAAATTCCTCCATAAGGGGTAACCACAGGCCTTTTGCCACCTTTTCTTCATGCTCATTTGCCATTCGGCAAAGGTAATCTTCTGTATGGGTTTATCGGTACTCGGGATTGGGATGATCAAAATTGTTTCCCTTACTCCATTCTGTTTTCTGATTGCCACCGGCCGGAAAACCTCCCTGATCTTTCAACATACGGGCCGTATGCATTAAGTTCCAGGTCATAAAAGTGGTATTGCGTTGTGTGAATTCGTTTTCAGGGCCACCTGAACCTTCATCCATATAGGAAGGTCCGGGTCCGGCTTCGCCTATCCAGCCCGCATCTGCCTGTGGCGGAATGGTATACCCAAGGTGTTGCATACTGTAAAGAATGCTCATGGAACAATGCTTTATCCCATCTTCATTTCCGGTAATAATACATCCTCCGGTACGTCCATAATACAAGTATTGCCCTTTATCATTCAACATAGCTGAAGCCGAGTACAATCGCTCTATAAGGAGGGTACAAACGGATGACCTCTCCCCCAGCCATATAGGCGAGCCTATAACCAGGATATCGGCATCCAGCACTTTATCCAGAATACGCGGCCAGTCATCTTTTTCATAACCATGTTCGGTCATATCCGGGTATACACCAAAAGCAATATCATATTCTACCAAACGGATGTATTCTGTCTTAACTCCATTCTTTTTCATGATCTGCATGGAAACATCCATTAATCCCTGAGTGTGGGATGGACGGGGTGCCTTTTTAAGTGTGCAGTTTATGAAAAGGGCTTTAAGATCACTAAAGTCTTTTTGAGAAGCCATAAATTTTGTTTTAAGCAAATAAAGAACGGGCGGATCGGTTACATTGTTTGCCAGCCGACCATTGGATAGCTTTTTCAATATACCGGTGCAAAACCAGCATCAACCCCAAATGCAGCTAAAAAGAAAGCGATGAGAAAAACCTGTTTCGGGTTTACCTTCTTCAGGCTAAAACCGTGAGTTATGGCTACAGTAAAAGTCTATGGCCATCAAAAAAGAAGTTGAAACACCCTCAAATTAAAGCCGTATCAAATGCCTTACAGATTGTGCTGATCCTTTTTGTAAGTGAAGCAAGTAGTGTCCTGCTTTGAGAGAGGACAAGTCAAGAGTTAGATGCGTTTGCTCTGCATTTTGTTCCCATACCAGTTTTCCCTGCGTATCGGTTATTTTAAAAGCTTCCACTTCACCTTCTTCAAAAACCAGGTTGAATTTTCCATAGCTGGGATTGGGAAACACTTCTATACGGGCAAGGTCTTGCAGCTCATTCACGCCTATTGATCCGGACTTGATAACCTTGGTGGCCAGGTTCTTATTATTTACTTGCAGGTGAAGCAAGTAAACTCCATCAGGCAGTGTATCACCATCATAGGCAAAGGTAATATCTCCGCTTACCACCAGGCCTTGTACAAAGCTGTGTTGCTGTTGGCCTACCATATCAAATAACTGCAAAGAAATAGTGTCTGCATCAAGCTCATCTATGTGGATCTGTACAAAACGCTGAAAGGGATTGGGTGTAGCATACATCTGAACTGAGTCATTCTGTGCGAAAACGCAGTGACCGGTCAGAAAAAAAATCAGGTAAAGGCTTAAGTTTTTCATGAAGATAAAACTACAAAAAAGCCCGGCTGAAAGCCGGGCTTTATACTAACTTTAACTTTTCAGCTAAATGCTGAACTTCTTCTTAATATCTTTTGGCAACACATCTTTATGAACCAAAATAGAGATGGTTTTATATTTCACAAAGGCTTGCGATGCATAGATATAACCAGGGCGGTGATCATTCTCACGATCTCCCCAGCTATTCTTTACTATATAATACTCATTGTTCTTCTGATCACGTACTTTTCCGGTGATCTGCATTCCGTGGTCATCAGTAGTTTCATAATTATCATAATCTTTCTGACGTACTTCCTGGGTAACCACCAACTCGTCCTTTGGACCATCAAACATAGCTTCACGATCTTCTTTACTCATATCACGATAAGGCGTTAAAGGAGCAATGGCCAGTCCGTTTTTAAGTGAAAATCCTTTCTCGCTTACATCGGTGGCCCAGCTTACAGAATATCCTTTTTCAAGGCTGGCGTCCAACACCTCCACCATTTCGTTTAAAGGTACATTATAGCTTATACCCCAGGTCCAGTTATCAGGCACTTCTATCATCATAGGCTGGTAAAAAGGCTTATGCGTAAAAGAAGTGATCTGAATGTAATCATCAGGATCAATGCCTATATACTCATCAGCAAAACTGCGGGGTGTATATTTTTTTCCCTTAAAGGTAAATTCTTCAGGGTACTCCCCCAGGTAAGCATCCAGTGTGGCTACAAAGGCTTTTTTCCAGGCATCGGTAAGTGTGCCATTTGGGTTTTTGATTACCTGGTCCAACTGGGCTTTCAGCAAGCCTTCCAGTTCACCATGATTGTTGATATCCGAACCATAGTTGAGTCCTTCATATACTTCCTGTGGAACCGCACCGTAATTGCGCAACACATACATTACATCCGGCAGGGCACCACCTTGTGCAAAATTAAGATGACCGTGCAAGCGTACATATTTCTCCGCTTTATCCAAATATACCTGGCGTACGGTAAACATTTCCGAAAGGTCAACGGGTTCTTTACCGTTGCGGATCATTTCCGATTCTATGAAACTGGTGGTAGCATAACTCCAACAGGTACCACTACGCCCCTGATTTTTAACCGGAGTAGTTTCAATATCTATTAACGTTTCAAAAAGGAATTCCCCTTCTACATCACTTCCGTTATCTTTAATCTTATTAATGAGATCATCTTGTGCAAAAGCAGCCCCGCCAAAAGTGAACAAAAGGGCTGTACATATTCTTCTTACTATCATTCGTACCGTTTTCTTTTATTTTGAAAGATGCTAAAATATTAAACCCGGTTTCAATGTGAAAATAGTACGCTTTCTTTTTAGTCTTAAAGGTCTTCTGCTTATGTTCGGAATATTTATCGGTTTAATACTTACCACCAACCTGATGTCGTTTTCGGCCAGTAAAGAAGACGTACTGGAGGCTTTTTCAAAAACCAAATACCAGCCAACGCATCATTTTATTGAAAGCAGGGAAGGTAAATTACACTATATAACAGCAGGTGATTCAACCAAACCGGCCGTATTGCTTATTCATGGCTCTCCGGGAAGTTGGGATGCCTGGTTGGATATTCTTACCCAAACAAACTTTTTAGATAACTATTATGCCATTGCCGTTGACCGGCCGGGTTACTACCAAACCACGCTAAAGGCAGAGTACTCGCTACAGCAGCAATCAGCTCTGCTCAGCCCCCTCATAAATAAGTATTGCAAAGCTTGTGTGGTGGCCGGACATTCCTACGGTGGGGCCTTGGCTATACAAACTGCCCTGGACAACCCTAAAACCATTCAGGCTTTTGTTTCAATAGCCGGAACAATAGCTGATAGTTTGCAAGATCCCCGCTTTTACAATTACATATTAAAATACTCTCCCTTGCAATGGATTATTGCTCCGGAATTTATGGCTAGCAATCGTGAAATGATGGCCCTGGAAGAAGACCTTCCAAAAATGGAATTGCAACTTTCCTCCTATTCAGGTAAAGCTGCCTTTATCCAGGGCGATGAGGATATGCTGGTTAACCCGGATTCACCGGACTACCTCAAAATACGTCTGCCTATGGCACGTGTGAAAATGTGGACACGCCAGGAGATGAACCATTTTGTAATATGGAGTGATAAAGACCTGGTATTGGAAGCCTTGGACTGGGCCTGCTGCTCCAAACCTTAGGCTACACTCCGTTCATCCTGGGGCCGTATTTCCACCTTGTAAAAAGCTTTAGCCAGCTTAATGGTCTTGCCGTTTGGTGCTATCTCGTGCACAAATATTTTAAGGGTTTGCTCTTTCCTGCCGGCAGGATATACCTGGGCTTTAATGAAAAGCTTTTCTCCGTTTCCGGGCTTTTCAAGCAAGTCCATTTTTACTTCTCTTATATTCTCGGAAAAACCCCGCGGAAGTGCGGCAGATATCCGCTTAAGCATGAGTTGTGCGCTGGTTTCTATGAGGTTTAGCGCCTGCCATTGGGAGTTGGGATATTCGGCTGCGCTGATGGGCACCACTTTTTGCCATTGTGCCTTATGGCTTTGTTCTAAAATTTTAAATACATCTTTCATAACAGTGGGGGTATACTGAGGGTTGGAGGATCAGTGAACAGCTCGCGTGTGCGATGTTTGTAATTACTATTTACGGACCAGCACATGTATACCTTGTTGTAATTTTTCATGATTTTGATATTTGTTTAAAAAAGAAAAGCTCCCGGTTTTCGGGAGCTTCGTATAATTGTTTTATTCAGTTTAAACCTACATGAAGTGCTCCCTATGGATTGCTGAACGCATATTAATATATTGGCGTTTATTCCAGCAATTCACAATATGGGAAGTCGTGTTCTTCATGATCAAATCAAATGTAGTCAAACCTCTTCAGGAAAACAAGGACATATTTAAAGTTTAAGGTTCCTGCTTGTGGAAACCTGCCCATTAAAGCTTATTACTTTTGTCAAAAGGTCAAAATAACTATGAATCCTGATATTCAAAAATACAACCAATCCCAATCTGAAGAAGACCGGGCGATCTGTGCTGTTCTTGCGCAGGAAATTTGCCGGAACCTGCCCCATGCAGAGCATAAAATATGGCACGCACACCCGGTTTGGTTCTTAGCAGGAAACCCGGTGGCCGGTTACAGCAAATTGAAAAATTGCGTACGCCTCTTATTTTGGAGCGGACAATCCTTTGATGAGCAGGATCTGAAGGATGAAGGAAAGTTTAAAGCCGCTGAAATCCGATACACCTCGGCAGATCAGGTAAACACCGAGGATTTAAAACGATGGCTTTCAAAGGCTGAAAAAATTCAATGGGACTATAAAAACATTGTAAAACGCAAAGGGATTTTGGAACGCCTGAAGTAAAATTGAGGATTTATATATCCGATGGGTACACTATGAACCACTTTTCTATTTTAGCCACGGTATGAAGAGGTTGCTTTTATTTTACGGTTTATTGGCATTTGCACTATTAATGCTTTTTCAGATCAGTAAATTGTGGCTCTTTAAAAGCGACCTTACAACCGAATGGATTATTATTCCGGTGGCATTAATATCTGTCACAGCCGGTATTTACTTTGGCAAACGCCCCGCAAAACTCTCACGCGGCCCTGAACCTTCTACTACTTCTTCTGCTGCTATTGATGAAAAGGCGCTGTATAAGACTGGTATTTCTCCCCGTGAGTATGAAGTTTTGCAACTTATTGCCGAGGGACTTTCCAATAAAGAAATTGCAGGGCGGCTTTTCGTTTCAGAGACTACCGTTAAAAGTCATGTGTCTAACCTTTTGGTTAAACTCAATGCTAAAAGGCGTACGCAGGCGGTTAGTAATGCCAAGGATCTTAACATCCTACTTTAGTACTAAAACCCACATTTCCTACTTTAGTAGGAGGCCCGCTACAACTGATCTTCTTTGCTTTGACTGCAAATCTTAAAATCTTCTGAAATGAATAAGACTACTTTCTATTATGCATTGGCTGGTGGCCTGTTTGGCACCATCTTTTTCCTGGGTCCTATCGTGTTTTCCAGCGGCAGTTATATGGACCCTGATTTTTACGATACGGGGGAAGTAATTGGCTACTCCGTTATGATCCTTTCTATGCTGCCTGTATATTTTGGTACCCGGGCCTATCGCAATCACAATACCCCTGAATCCTTCTCCTTCGCAAAAGGTCTCCGAACCGCTATACTTATAACCCTGGTGGCCTGTGTCATTTTCTATTTGGGCAATGTGGTGGTGTACGAATTACTGGCCCCTGATTTCCTGGCGGAATTTGGTGAAAGTTATAAGGACAATATGATAAAGATGGCTGAAACAGAAGCCGAACGCCAAAAATTTATAGAGCAGTATGAAATGGAAGCCGGGATGCTGTCCAATTCTTATTTGTATGCCCTTGTAATGGCTGGCTCAGTATTCTTCATCGGCTTGATCGTATCACTCATTTCCGCATTGGTATTGCGTACCAAAAACATCTAAATAAGTATGAAAAGAAGCATTTTAGCGATACTGAGCGGTTTACTTACCGCTGCGGTACTCACCGCACTTCTTGAAGCAGCCGGTCACCTCATTTTTCCACCACCTCAAATTATTGACCCGATGGATACAGAAGCTCTGAAGCAGATGATGGGACAAATGCCTTTAGGTAGCTTGATATCTGTAGTGATAGCCTGGCTGGTGGCTGGCTTTACGGGTGGTTTTGTAACAGCTAAAATTGATCGTAAAAATCATAGCCGAAGTGTGTTGACCGTTGCGGTGATCATGACCCTGGCTACCATAGCTAACCTTATCATGATACCTCATCCGCTTTGGATGATGATCACAGGGCCGGCCGGTTACCTTGTATGTACAATTCTGGGGGGCCGTGTTGCCAGAAGTCATTAGTCGCTCCGCCTGATTTAATTTACCTTTGGCTATAAATTTTGGTGACCTATGAGTGATAAAGGAAAACCCGTGATCTACTATATCTACGATGCCCTTTGTGGCTGGTGTTATGGCTTTAGCCCTGTTATTGGCGAATTTTACCGCAAGAATAAAGACAATTATGATTTCCAGGTATTAAGTGGAGGTATGGTTACCGGAGAGCAGGAAGGTCCGGTGGGTGAAGTAGCCGGTTACATTAAAACGGCCTATAAAGATGTGGAAGAAGCTACCGGCATTGAATTCGGAAAAGCTTTTTTGGAAGACGTGCTGGAAGAAGGAGCCGCTTATTTTTCTTCGGTACCAGCTGCACTGGCTATGGCTCTGTTCCGCACTCAACGTCCTGATGAAGTTATTCCCTTTGCTACCCGGCTGCAAAAGGCTATTTATTATGAAGGTATGCCACCCGCAGAACTTTCAACTTACGGACACTGCGCAACTGAATTTAAAATGGATGGAGCCCTGTTTCAGCAACGGATGAGTGACCCCGCAGTGCAGAACCTGGTACAACAGGAATTTCAGGTAGTTGCCCGCTGGGGCGTAAGAGGTTTCCCATCGGTAGTATATAAAGATGGAGATCATGCGTATATGATCTCAAGGGGCTACTCACGCCTGCCGGAACTGGATGAAACTTTTGAAAATGTAAAGGCTGAGATTGCCGCTAAAAAAAGTGATTTAAAATAAAAGAGGTTCAAAGCCCAGTATCAACTGCCAAACCAGGGTTATTGCGGAAAGTATCAGGTAAATATACCTGCGCACCCACAACTTCAATAAGGGTTTGTTTACTTTAATACCAAGCTGCTCAAAAACGTAAGAGTAAAACGTAGTATCCTTATCGTCCTTCAGATCATGCTTGGCATTCATTAGGCAGCGGCCAAAAATAATAAACTGTAAAACCACCAGTAAATAAGCCGGTACCATAAGGTACCATGAAAACAGGAATGGTCCTATCCAAGCCAGGGCTGTAACCAATACGTGAAACCAGAACACCATATTGTGGGTACTGGTCACATCTTCTTTAACGGATAATCGCTCTTCTTTCACGCGGCCAATATACTACAGAATACCAGCTCACCGCAAACCACCAACTGTTCAAAACGTTTGAAACAAGTTTCTTTTTTAATCTGGTTTATTTTATAAACTTTATGTATTTTTGAAGCAAATAATACTTCTTATATATGAAAACAATCATTTACACAATTACTATTCTGCTGGCTGCAACTACTTTAAAATCTCAGGATAACCCCATGGCCCGCCTGGCTGTGCTGGAAGGCAATTGGCAAGGTACTGCCAAAACCGAAGGCAGGCCCGGACAAGCTTCTACTACATTGATTCAATACGAAAAAGTGGAATATGATCTCAACCAAAGCGTTTTGCTCATACACGGTACGGGTGTAACAAAAGGCGATACTGTTTTTCAGGCACTCGGAGTTATTTCTTTTGATCAAACCGCTAAAGAATATAAATTTAAAAGCTGGTTAGCCGATGGACGACAAACAGATGCCTGGTTTCATTTTACCGGAGAAAATAATATGGAATGGGGCTTTGACGTACCTGGCGGGTCCATTAAGTATGTTATTAATAATGATGGAAAGCACTGGACGGAAAAGGGTTACTTTTCACCGGATGGCAATGCCTCCTACCCTTTCTTTAATATGGAGCTGGAAAAGCTCTAAGCATCATTTCAAGTATTAAATGTTAAAGGTTCTGTAAGACTTTTTTACTCTTCGATACCCGGTTATATTTGCCGCCTTTTTGGCAAACAATCGCTTTAAAAAGCGGTTTTATATGGTATTATGAAGAAATTTTTACTAGCCCTTATACTTTTAAATTCAACGGTTTACTTTGCTCAGATAAGCACACCTAATACCGGTGTTAAGTGGAATCTTGATTCGTTGGTAACTAACTTTCCGGCCGCCTTTAGCCTGGATACACTGGTATACGCCCAAACACAAGATCTTCTGGTTTCAAAAACCGATACCCTTTTACTGGATCAGTCTACAAAATGGATAGCAGACAGTGGCGTACGTATTACCGTAGCTGGTACCTTCCGCTGTGAAGGTAATCTGTTATTAGGCAACGAAATAAAGATCAGTGCTTTTGATAGTACTTCCACCTTTGATGGGTTTCGCTTTGAAGACTCATCTTCCGTGTATTTAAGCAACACTTTCATAAGCCGTAGCGGAGGTTTACGGGTACTTACCGAGGACTTTTATATGGTAGACAGTGATGTATCGTATTCCCATTCCAATGGTGTTTCCTCTTCCGGGGTTCTCAGTTTTTCCAGAGGAAAGCCGGTTATTTTAAATTCAGTATTTCAATATAATGCCCAACCCGCTATAGCTTCGGGTGCCAATCAGGAGGTATCAGCCACCATTAAATACAACCTTATCCGGCACAATAATCTGGACAATGCCAACCGCCCTCAAATTAACCTCGGCCCTACTCATCCAAATGATACCACCCGTATCATAAGCAACTCCATTATTGGAGATACCAATCTTACCAAGGTAGGGGGCATATCCGTGTCTAGTCTTTTAGGTGGGTTTTCTGTTAACGCCATTATGGATAGTAATCTCATCCGTGATAACAGATACGGTATTACTATGTATAATGCTTCTTTTGCTTACATCCGTTATAATACCATTTCAGATAACGATTCTGAGCCCAACCCATTGGCTGGTGGCAGCGGCATATCCCTTTACGGAAATACGGGGATGGTAAAAGCCAGTCGTAATGAAATCAGCGGCAATTACTGGGGTGTAACCCTGCTTAATAATGCTTCCATAAACCTGGGAGATACCGCCACTACAAATTACAATGAAGGGAAGAATACCTTTTATAACAATACCAATGGGGGAATAACTTACGCACTTTACAACAATACCTCCAATACCATTCCGGCCTTAAACAATTGCTGGACCGGGGATTCAACGGCTACTCTTGCCGATGCCGAAAATGTGATCTTTCATAAAACGGATGATTCCTCCCTGGGCGAAGTACTCTACGATCCGATCTGGAATTGCTATGATTCCAATATTTCCATACCTGAAGAGCAGGCACCAGCCACTTTTATGGTATATCCCAACCCTGCACAAACCAAAATTCATTTTGAAATGACCAAAGCCGTAAAGCTGCGCATTTACTCACTTAACGGTCGTCTTATGGATATACATGAATTATCAGCAGGTCACACTGAATTAGATCTTGATCTTGCCCCGGGGCTTTACCTTCTTAAAGCGGGTGATCATAGCCAGAAACTGCTGATCCGCTAAATATCAAGTCCCTCTTTATCTTAGCTTTAAGTTCATGAGCCTGTAGCCCCTATTTTCTAAGCCTGATTAAGGCAAGCTGTAAACTTTTACGCAGAGGGTCTGGTTTATTCACTAAATCATTGGATGGATGTATAAGATTCTGTACTTTTTGTGTTTGTGGTTTGTGCTGAATACTGTCAACCTTCACGCACAAATCCAGCTGGACTCCACCACTATTACACTCACTACGGTGGCCCAAAATCTTGATACACCCTGGGAAATTCTTTGGGGACCTGATGATCATATCTGGTTTACCGAACGAAAGGGAACGGTAAACCGTTTAAACCCGGTTTCAGGCGCAGTTCAACGTCTTATTACCATAAGCGATGTTCAGGAGCAGGGAGAGTCCGGTTTGCTGGGTATGGCCCTTCACCCTGATTTTTCCAATCCCGATTCTCAGTTTGTTTATCTCGTATATACCTATACCGCTCCTCCCCTTACCGAAAAACTGGTACGTTACACCTACCAGGGTACCACTTTGGTAAACCCCCTGGTATTGTTGGATAATATTCCGGCCAACAATAACCATGACGGCTCACGGGTTATAATCACCTCTGACCGAAAGATCATGATGAGCACCGGTGATGCGCAAAATACCAGCCTTGCGCAAAACATGAATTCACTGGCCGGTAAAATTTTACGCCTGAACCTGGATGGATCCGTTCCACAGGATAATCCCGATCCTTCAACCCCCATCTGGACAATTGGTCACCGCAACCCTCAGGGCCTTGTGGAAACACCTAATGGTACGGTATATAGCTCCGAACACGGACCATCCAATGATGATGAAATAAATATTATTTCAGGTGGAGGACATTATGGTTGGCCTGACGTGCAGGGTTATTGTAACCTTGCAGCTGAAATATCTTTTTGCAATGCCAATAATGTAAGCGAACCAATTTACGCCTGGACACCAACCCTGGCCGTGGCCGGCCTGGACTATTATGACCACCCCGCCATACCTGAATGGCAGAACAGTCTTTTACTGGTAAATCTTAAGCAACGCGATTTAAGGGTGCTTCACCTGAATGCGACCGGAACAGCAATTACCGGTACTCAAACTTTTTTAGATAATCAGTTTGGACGGTTACGGGATATTTGTGTTACTCCGGACGGGAACATTTACATATCCACTAGTAATCTGGATGGTCGTAATAATAATCCGGATACAAATGATGACCGTATCCTTAAGTTGGAAAATGAGAGTTTTATTTCATTAGCTGAAAAGGCAGAACACCAAAGGATACACATATTCCCCAACCCTGTGGATGCTGTTCTTCATTTAAATTCGAAAAAACACCAAGCGGTTCAGATATTTAACCTGAGTGGCATTAGATTACAATCAGGCCTGGGAAGTTCCGTGTATGTAGGACATTTAACTCCGGGACTTTATATTATAGAGGTATCCGGGCCGGAAGGAAAGTCCAGACAACGTTTTATGAAACTTTAGTTTCCGGGCTTATAGTGCAAGACCAATTCTATAACAGGGTCTTCAAAATGAACATCCGGGCGGTATAGTTTAAGAATAAACCAGTCTTCATCCTGCCGCTTAAAGAGGTAAGATACTAATTGAGCTACCCCGGCATGGATAGTATAATTTCCCAAATGATTAAACAAACCTTTATTTGAGCTTTTAAACACTGCCATTTGATACTGAGGGTGAAGGTCGCCAAATTCATCCAGCCACTTCATTTCCTCAAAGAAATCATTTACCGAAGGAATCTCAAAAACAAAGCGGCTTTTAACGGAGATCGCTTTTATGGTATCTATTAGTAATAGCTGCCCTCCCTCAGCCGGGTTAAAAAGTGAATCAATGTAAAAAGAGTCGATGGGAATCGTTATTCTTTTAATTTCAGGTGCCCCCTGGTACACTTCTTCTTCTGCTGTGTCCAATAAAAAGAAATGAAGTTTCTGATCAGGGGTTTTGTAAAAAAGGGAGTCCATGATCTTTTTACGTTTTACGGTAAAGTTGTGTTCTCCTACTTTAAAGGCAAAGGTTTTTTCGAATATCGGGTAGTGATGGGTAACCAGCCTTTCACCTAGAGTATCCCTGACTGTATGCACATGGCCGGGTTGTGCCTGTACATGACTTAAAGTGGCTATATACAGTAAAAAGAAAACAGCACATAATTGCTTCATCACTCTGAATAAAACTTCTAAATTAAAGCGTCTGCCATTCAATAACCAGCACCAACTTGTTTACGCTTCCACAAACAGGGCTTTGAGGTGGTTTATACCGCTTTAAAATAGTTTCCGGTAAAGTTTTGTGAGGATTGGCTATCGTTTCTTCCAGACAGAGCCCGATCAGCTTATCTTAAAATCAGTTTCTCCTAACATTCCCTTTATAAAAGAACGCTTACCGGCCCATTTCACTAACCTAAACCTAATGAACTGGCTAAATTAAGCTAACCCGCTTATCCGTCTCTTTTTGTCCTTTTGCTATGAAAATTTGCTAACCACAAATCGCTAACACTATGCGTACAGTAAAAAGAGCTTTAAGCCTGGCTTTGTTATCACTATGGATGAATTCTTCCACGGCACACGGTGGAGAAGAACGAGAAAAAAATGTGCAACTCACCTACCTCAGTAATCAGCTCATAAACCACCTGGTATACCCTGAGTTTTTATTGGGGCAAATGGGTGAACATACGGCAGAGATACACTTTATGGTAAGCCCGGAAGGTACATTAAACCTGGTAAAGATAGAAACAGATACTCCGCGCCTTTCATCCTATATTCAAAAACACCTGAATGCCCAAAATGTATACGCGGACAGTAGCCTATACGGCCACCACTACAGCTTACAGATAAATTTCCGGTAGATCATTTAGCTATAGTCATACACCATACTTCCTTACATTTGGAAGAAAAATAAGTGTATGCCCGCTCATGAAATAGATTATCGCCTTATTGGTGAAGAGATGCAGGCTATTGAAATAGAGCTTGATCCTAATGAAAGTGTAGTAGCCGAAGCCGGTAGCCTGATGATGATGGATCCCCACATCCGTATGGATACGGTTTTTGGCGATGGAAGCACCCGCGAAAAAGGTCTGTTTGGTAAGCTGGTGTCTGCTGGTAAACGTTTACTTAGCGGAGAAGGCTTGTTCATGACGGTGTACACCAATGAGGGTGATCATAAAGCCGGGGTCTGGTTTGCCTCTCCCTTTCCGGGTAAAATCCTTCCCATGGACCTATCGCAACTGGGCGGATCTCTCATATGTCAGAAGGATGCTTTTTTATGTGCAGCCAAAGGGGTTTCAATTAGTATTGCCTTTCAGAAAAAACTGGGTACCGGGCTTTTTGGAGGTGAAGGTTTCATTATGGAAAAAATAGAAGGAGATGGTATGGCCTTTGTTCATTCAGGCGGAACTATAATTGAGAAAGAATTGCAGGCCGGTGAAACTCTCAAAGTAGACACGGGATGCCTGGTGGGCTTTACCGGGCAGGTAGATTATGATATTGAATACATAGGTGGTTTACGCAATGCTGTATTTGGCGGAGAAGGTTTTTTTCTGGCGCGTTTAAAGGGTCCTGGTAAAGTATACGTTCAATCCCTGCCATTTAGCCGTTTGGCGGATCGTATTATTGCCAGCGCTCCAAAAATGAGTGGAAAACGAAAAGAAGAAGGAAGCGTTTTAGGCTCTTTAGGTGATTTGCTGGATGGCGATAATAGATTTTAAATGAAGTATTTTTTAAGTATTCTTTTTATTGGGCTGGCTTTAAAAAGCCAGGGACAAACTCAAAAAGATTTTGAAAGTTTCGGTAAACTGGTGTTTGAAAAACTCATAACACCTGAAGATTATAATACGGTAGACCTGATGTGGGTGTCGCGTTACCGCGATTTCCTGAAAGCTCAGGATTTTGAGTCAGAGGATCGCACTGAACGGGAGCTGTACCGTATGGATCACGGTTATGAAAAATTATATCTCAAATACCAGGAGAGTGTCAATCGCATTAAATCCTTTTATAATAAAGCCCTTGAAGATGGCGCACAGGTA
Source organism: Owenweeksia sp. (assembly GCA_965212245.1). Lineage (GTDB taxonomy): Bacteria > Bacteroidota > Bacteroidia > Flavobacteriales > Schleiferiaceae > CAKZNE01. Next base: position 3,542,442 of record OZ243107.1, read on the forward strand.
GAATACCTGGAAACCTTTTTTACGCCCTTAGATCGCTATAAAGATCTCTATGCAGTAGATATGAGTTTTGTGTATACCACGTACAATATCCAAAATGAAGTACACATCAACTTTGAGGTAGTGTGGTATATGGACTTCTTCTGGCTCATCACACCTTTTAAAGAAGAATTTTAAACCTGGCTAGTTTCGGTTACGCAGCATAGGAACAAAGCGGAAATCCCCGTGATCCTCAACACTTATTTCATTTTCACTATTCCTAAGTACTAACTTCATTTGCTGGGTATTATCACCTACCGGTATCACCATACGTCCACCTATCTTTAATTGCTTTACCAAATTGGGTGGTATGTCCGGGGCTCCTGCCGTAACAATTATTCGATCAAAAGGAGCATAACTGGGAACGCCCGCAAAGCCATCCCCAAATTTCATTTGTAGATTATACTTTAGCTTCTTCATAAGCACCCGTGTTTGATCAAAAAGCTCCTTCTGGCGCTCAATGGTAAATAATTTCACTCCCAGTTCACAAAGCACCGCTGCCTGATAGCCACTGCCCGTACCTATTTCCAAAACCTTATGTCCCTTTTCCACCTGTAGCAACATAGTTTGAAACGCTACGGTATAAGGCTGTGAAATGGTTTGTCCTGCTGCAATTGGAAAAGCTTTATCCTGATAAGCAAAAGCTTCAAAAGAAGAATCCATAAAAACGTGACGTGGCACTTTATAAATTGCCTTTAACACATCCTCATCGCGCACCCCTTTTTGGATAAGGGTTCGGATCAGTTTATTGCGTTGTCCTTTATGTCGGTGTTGGTCAATGGGCATACTATTGCAAATTTCCAACTAAGGAATGGTACCTCCTAGCCCTGGTAATTTAATTAAATAACAATATACTGTGAATAGTGTAGCCACATGTCAACGCCCGCTCCCACCAAAAAAATTACCTTTGCGCGCAAACCCGCGAATATGTTGAAAATTGGTGTTTTGGGGGCCGGCCATTTGGGTAAGATCCATTTAAAGTGTCTCAAGCAATTACCAGACCTGTATGAACTTAAAGGATTCTATGATCCTGATCCGGCTGTAGCCGAAAAAATAGCTGATGAATTTAATGTGCCTTACTTTAAATCTATTGGTGAACTGATAGATGAAGTACAGGTAGTGGATATTGTTACGCCTACCCTTAATCATTATGATTGTGCAGTGCGCAGCCTGCGTGCTTCGCGCCATGTGTTTATAGAAAAACCCATTACAGAAACCCCTGAACAGGCACGTGAGCTTATCAAGCTCAGTGAAGAAGCACGGGTTAAAGCACAGGTAGGTCACGTAGAGCGTTTTAACCCTGCTTTTCTGGCTGCCCGCAACTACATTCAAAGCCCGATGTTTATTGAAACGCATCGCCTGGCAGAGTTTAACCCACGTGGTACAGACGTTCCCGTAGTTCTGGATCTTATGATTCATGATATTGACATTGTATTAAGTGTGGTACCGTCCAACATCCGTAAGATCAGCGCCAGTGGTGTAGCTGTGGTAAGCGACACCCCGGATATTGCCAATGCCCGTATTGAGTTTGACAATGGCTGTGTGGCCAACTTAACGGCCAGCCGTATATCACTTAAAAATATGCGTAAAACCCGCATATTTCAGAGAGATGCCTATATCACCGTTGATTTTCTGGAAAAAGAAAGTGAAGTGGTACGCATGCAAAATGTAGTGGATGACGAAAATCCCTATGCCATGGTAATGGATTTGGGTAACGGAAAGAAAAAACAAATTTATTTTGAAAAACCGGACAGCCTGAAAACCAATGCTATACAAGAAGAGTTAAGAACTTTTGGCGAAGCAATCAATAAAAACACCACTGTACACGTTACTCTTGAAGATGGTTACCGGGCTTTAGATGTAGCCCGCCAAATCCTGGAAAAGATAAACCTCAATCTTAATGTGATTGCCTGAAAAATGGCCGAAAAATTACGCTTCGCAGCCTTGGCTGCTTTCTTATTCTTAGCAATAGCCTGTAACCGCGATACTTTCGAGGCTACTGCTCCTTCCTATCTTTCAATTCCAGCAATTGAATTAACCACTAACTATGCTTCGGAAGGAACCTCCCATCATAAAATTACCACAGCCTGGATATTTGCCAATGGTAAAGCCGTAGGTGCTTTTGAACTTCCGGCCGTGGTACCTGTACTGGCGGAAGGGCCTACCAAGATTGATATCCGCCCTGGTATAACTATGAATGGCATAGACGCCAGCCGTGCTATCTATTCTGCCTATTCCAATATTGTAGAAACCGTAAATCTTGTAGCTCTTGACACCGCTTTTGTGGTGGAAGATACTATACCGGAAACGCGATATGCATCAACAGCGACTATAAAGTTTGTGGAGAATTTTGATCAATCCGGTTTAAATCTCTCGGCTTCCGCTAATAGTGATACTTCCGTGATCAAAACCAACGATCCGTCTGAAATTTTCGTAAATCCTAAACAAACGGAGGATAATGGTAAAGCAGGAAAAATAGTTCTGGAAGGCGAACGCAACTTATTTGAATTGGTTACCTCAGAAACTTACTCCCTGCCCAGTACCGGACAAAGCGTGTATCTGGAGATGACCTATAAAACAGATGTTCCCATTGTAGTTGGGGTAATTGCAAAATATGGTAGCCTAAGTGAGCAAGCCGGCACACTGGTGGTTTTACCGGTAAGTGAATGGAATAAGATTTATGTAAACCTTGTTACGGAATTAACGGCCTATTCTCTTGCAGACGGTTATCAGATCTATATACTCGGAGAAAATGATGAAAAGAATGCACCGGCCAGTGTATTTCTGGACAATCTCAAAATCGTGTATTAGCCAATGAAGAACGACTACTTACAGCGATTAAAATACATCTTTTGGGATATCATTGCAGCCGGACTCAGTTATACTACGCTCTATTCGTTCAGAAAGATCATTATTGAAAAAGAACGCTTTGAAACGTCTGAGTTTGTCTTTAGTGAGAATTACTATCTGGGCCTGGTGGTTGTAACCCTTTTTTGGGTTACCATTTATTGGATTACCGGTTTTTACCGCGACATTTATCGCAGGTCCCGCCTCAAGGAATTGCTTTATACTTTTAACGCTACCCTTTTGGGGAGTATTTTCATCTTTTTCGCTTTGATCCTGGATGATTGGGTTACGGCTTACACGGATTATTACCGTGGTTTTCTGGTTTATTTTTGCGCCCAATTCTTCACTACAGCCATCCTTCGGTTTTTGATCAGCACCCGTACCTCCATGCGCATTAAAAGAGGTAAAATTTGGTTTAATACTATTTTGGTAGGTAGTAATGAAAATGCCGTAGAGTTGTATACTGATATGGCTTCCACAACCAGCAATGGAAACCGCTTTGTAGGTTTTGTGAGTGTGCACAATAACATTCGCTTCCTGGTAGAAAAAAATCTTGAACACTTAGGCACTCACACTGAACTAGCTCAAATAATTGAAAGAGAACAGGTTGAAGAGGTAATCATTGCTATAGAATCTTCAGAACACGAAAAATTAGAGGGTATCATCAATAATTTAGAGGATACCAACGTTACTATTAAGATGATTCCGGATACCTACGACATCATTTCAGGTAAAGTTCGCCTGGGCTCGCTTGGAGCTCCGCTTATTGAGATTCGCCATGAATTAATGCCTCTCTGGCAAAAAGCAGTAAAACGCTTTATGGATATAGTCATCTCTTCGCTGGTTCTACTCATTTTATCCCCTCTTTTTCTTTTTACTTCTATTATGGTTCGGCTTTCGAGTCCTGGTCCGATATTTTTCAGGCAACGCAGAATGGGCCATCGGGGTAAGGGTTTTGATATGATCAAGTTCCGCTCCATGTTTCAGGATGCCGAAAAGAATGGCCCCCAATTAAGCAGTGAGTATGACGAACGCATTACCAACTGGGGACGGTTTATGCGCAAGTATCGTTTGGATGAATTACCTCAGTTTATCAATGTGGTTTTAGGTCAGATGTCTATTGTAGGACCACGGCCTGAACGGAAGTTTTATATTGAGCAGATTATGAAAAAAGCTCCTCACTATAAACACATACTTAAGGTGAAACCGGGTATTACCAGTTGGGGAATGGTAAAGTTTGGATATGCAGAAAATGTGGATGAGATGGTTCAGCGCCTTAAATACGATGTAATCTATATTGAGAACATGAACCTCTTCAATGATATCAAGGTGTTGATATACACTGTATTGATTGTTCTTCAGGGGCGGGGGAAGTAATGGATCTGCAACAGTTCCGGCAACAAGCCCGCTCTCAGCGAAAAGAAAATCAGAAATTCTTTAAAAAACTGAAAGGTTTAAAACCCAAACAACTGGACCGGCAGTTCCACGAATTGCATGAAGAAGTTTTTGAAGAAATCAATTGTTTGAATTGTGCCAATTGCTGCAAGACCACAGGCCCTCTTTTTACAGATACCGATATCAACCGCCTGGCACGGTACTTTAATCTTAAACCTTCTGAATTTATAGACCGTTATCTGCGTGTAGACGAGGATGGAGACTTTGTTTTACAAACCCTCCCCTGTCCTTTTTTAGGTACTGACAATTACTGTTCGGTATATGAAGTACGCCCTAAAGCCTGCCGGGAATACCCACATACAGACCGTAATAAAATGCATCAAATCCTGGACCTCACCCGAAAAAACGCGGAAGCTTGCCCTGCTGTGCTGGAAATGGTAAACCGTATGAAAGCTCACATAAAGTAACAGCCCTACTCAAAATCTTCATACAAAAGATACTTTCTACGGATCTTTTTAAAAGCTTGTAAATCGGGTTGCCAGCTTTCTCTTATTTCTTCCATAGTTTGGCCCGCTTCAATTTGCTTACGTAAGGTATCTGTTCCGGCTAGTGTATTAAAAAACCGGGTGAAAAAGACTGATTTATCAGGGGCCATTTCATAAGCTTCGATTAACCAAAAAAGATACAGCTCACCCAATCCATCCACATAAAATTCAGCAAATTCACGCAGGTCAAAGCCCGTACAAACTTCATTTTCATACTTAGGGCTTTTAGCTCCCTCGTTTGCTTCAGGCGTAAAAGTAATCGTTCCGTCTTTAAAGTAAGGGGCTCCAATCAACTGAAATGGTATATCCGTACCCCGTCCCACACTTACGTTGGTACCTTCAAAAAAACAAAGAGATGGATAAAGCGCAATAGCATTTTTATTAGGGAGGTTTGGGGAAGGCTTTACCGGAAGTTCATATTCCGTAAGGTGATCATAACCCTGGCAGGTAACCACTTCCAGATCGCATTTCACACCCTTTTTCAACCAACCTTCACCATTTACCATCTGTGCATACTCACCAATGGTCATTCCATGTATTACCGGAACATGGTGCATACCTACAAAAGATTCAAAACCTTTTTTGAGTACCGGACCATCCACGTAATAACCGTGGGGATTGGGACGGTCCAAAATCAGCATTTTTACGTCATTCTCCGCACAGGCCTCCATCACATAGGTCATGGTAGAAATGTAGGTATAAAAGCGGGCGCCAACATCCTGAATATCAAAAAGTATTATATCCAATCCCTCAAGATCCCCGGCCACAGGCTTTTTATGGGATCCATAAAGGGAAATAACCGGTAAACCGCTTTTGGCGTCCCTTCCGTCCGCCACATGCTCCCCGGCTGAGGCCGTACCTCTGAAACCGTGTTCAGGTGCAAACACCCGTATTACATTCACCTTGCTTTCCAAGAGGTAATCCACTAAATGTTCATCCTTAACCACGGAAGTTTGATTGGCCACAACTGCTATGTTTTTACCATATAGAAGCGGAAGGTATGCTCCTGCTCTTTCAGCGGCAGTTAACAGGTTTTCTGCTTTATTTAACTGACCAAAAACCAGGGCCGGCATCAGTATCATCAGCCCTGTCAATTGCCTATATTTGACAACCCAATTGGATATATACATAGATTGAATTTCGAATTTTTTATAGCTAACCGAATCCTTAAAAGTAACACCGCTACCCGGAAAATTTCCCGGCCGGTGATCCGTATTTCGATCTGGGCTATTGCCCTCGGCATTATTATTATGATTCTTGCTATGGCCACCGGTACAGGGCTTCGCAAAGAGATCCGCAACAAAGTAATCGGATTCGGGGGACATATTCAAATAATCAATTATCAGCCGAACCCAACTTTGGAGCAAGCACCGGTTACATTGGGAGACAGTTTGTATCATGAATTACGTAACCAGAATGAACTGAGCCATATACAAGCCTTTGGTAAAAAGGCAGGCATCATAAAACAAGGTGATCTTTTTGAGGGAACGGTACTTAAAGGTGTGGATAGTTCTTTTAACTGGACCCTTTTTCAATCTTATTTAAAAGAGGGCCATATTCTTCATGGGCTGGATACACATCGTAACGACAGTATTCTTATCAGTACCGCACTTTCCAGAAAATTGCAGATCAAGCTTCATGATAAAGTGAGCATTTACTTTGTTCGGGAAGCGCCTAAGCCACCCTTACTACGCTATTTTTATGTGGCTGGTTTTTATCAAACTGATTTTGAAGAGATTGACAATACATTTGTACTTGGTGATCTCCGTCATATACAACGCCTGAATAAATGGGACAGTACACAAACCGGAGGCTACGAGTTATTTTTAAAAGATGGTGATAAAGCCGCAGAAATTGCCGCTTCCATGCGTACCGCTTTACCTTTTGAACTGGACGCACTTACTTCCCGCCAGCTCAATGAACAATTATTTCAGTGGCTTGATCTTTTTGATATCAATATTGCTATCATTCTTATTATTATGATCATTGTAGCTATTATCAACATCTCTATAGCCCTGTTGATCCTTATCCTGGAGCGCACGCAACTCATAGGTATCCTCAAAGCCCTTGGCAGTCCTGATTTGTCCATACGGAAGATATTTCTTTGGAATGCCTTTTACCTCATACTGCGGGGGCTCTTCTGGGGAAACCTTATAGGCATAGGAGCCTGTCTCCTGCAACACTATTTTGGGCTGGTCAAACTTGATCCGGCTACCTATTATGTAAGTGAAGTTTCCGTTAACCTTGACTGGATGAACCTGCTGTTGCTTAATGGAGCCACAGTTCTGGTCTGTCTGGCTTGTTTAGTGCTTCCTTCCTACTTAATTACCCGTATATCACCGGTAAAAGCCATAAGGTTTGATTAGTTTTGCACCGCCTGAAAAAACAACGAAAATCACATTCGGATAAAACAGATTTTGATGAGACCCATTAAGAATATTTACAATAACATTTTGGAAACCATTGGAAACACACCAATGATCCGCCTCAATAAAATTGCTGAAGATATTCCTGCTACCGTACTGGCTAAGGTGGAATACTTTAACCCCGGCCATTCCGTTAAGGACCGTATGGCACTTAAAATGATTGAGCAAGCCGAAAAGGAAGGCAAAATAAAACCCGGAGGTACCATTATTGAGTGCACTTCAGGCAATACCGGAATGGGTTTGGCCCTGGCGGCTATTGTAAAGGGGTATAAACTCATTTGTACACTAAGCGATAAGCAGAGTAAAGAAAAAATGGACATCCTGAGAGCTATGGGAGCTGAGATATATGTGTGCCCCACCAATGTGGCACCGGATCACCCAGACTCCTATTACTCTGTAGCTGAACGTTTAAACAAAGAAATACCCAATTCTTTTTACCCGTTCCAATATGATAATCTGGCTAACCGCCAGGCTCATTATGAAACCACGGGACCGGAAATATGGGAACAAACCGAAGGCAAAATCACTCACTTTATAGTAGGTGTAGGTACCGGTGGAACCATATCAGGAGTAGGCCGCTATTTGAAAGAAAAAAACCCGGATATAAAGATCTGGGGAGTGGACACCTATGGGTCAGTATTCAAGAAGTATCATGAAACCGGTGAGTTTGATGAAAAGGAGATCTACTCCTACATTACAGAAGGCATAGGTGAAGATATTTTACCAAAAAACGTAGACTTTGATGTAATTGACCACTTTGAAAAAGTGACTGATAAAGACGGAGCCCTGGTTACAAGGGAACTGGCTAAAAAGGAAGGCCTCTTCCTTGGTTATTCTGCCGGATCAGCATACCAGATGGTTCGCCAGATGAAAGGTGAATTAACGGAAGATGATGTGGTGGTGGTGCTTTTTCATGATCATGGCAGCCGTTACGTAGGTAAAGTATTTAATGATGACTGGATGCGCGATCGCGGATTTCTGAATACTGAAAAATCAACTGCTTTTGATCTTATTAAAGGCCATAAAGATCTCAAACTGGTCACGGCTAAAAGTTCGGAGCTGGTTTCTCACGTAATCCAGAAAATGCAGGAATATGATATATCTCAGGTTCCGGTTCAGGAGAATGGCAAATTTGTAGGCTCTCTGGATGATAGCCGTCTTTTCCAGATGGTAGTATCTGATCCCTCCTATGCTGAAAAAACCGTTGGAGAGATCATGGACAAGCCTTTTCCCATGGTAGAAGCTACAGACGATGTAAAGAGTGTATCCAGCCACATTTCAAAAGAAGTAAGTGCCGTGTTGGTAAAACTTGACGATGATCAATATCATATTATTACCAAACACGATATTATTGGAGCTTTAAGTTGATATATGACCTGACAGACCCGGACAGCTCTGTACTTCCGCTCTTGCGGAAACCACTTCGTATTGTATCCACCGTTCCTTCGCAAACGGAACTGTTGGTTGACCTGGGGCTTGCTGATCAGCTGAAAGGTATCACTGCCTATTGTGTGCACCCGCCTGGTTTACGAGATACCACAACCGTAATTGGTGGTACAAAGGATCTGCAGATTGAAAAAATACGCTCTTTACAGCCAGATCTCATCATAGGAAACCATGAAGAGAATGAAAAAGAGCAGATGGAAGAGCTTCAGCATGAGTTTCCGGTATGGATAAGCAACATCCAAACCATTGATGAAGCCATGAGGATGATCCTTCACACCGGGATTTTAACGCATACTGAAAAAAAATCAAGAGAACTATGCGAAAAGATCAATCATGAAAGGAATAAGCTACAAGCAGCTCCACCCTTAAGAGTAGTATACCTTATTTGGAAGGAACCGTATATGCTGGCCGGGCATGATACTTTTATAGGTAATATGTTAAAGGAATGTGGCCTGCAAAATGTAGCCCCTAAAGGTGAAATGCGTTACCCGCAGGTAAGTCTTGAGGAACTGAAAAGTCTTAAGCCAGACTTGGTCTTGCTGAGTTCTGAGCCTTACACTTTCACTACCTCAGATGCACATTTTACAGCAGGTCAAATCCTACAAACGTTAGTTAAAATTGTTGATGGGGAGTTGTTTAGCTGGTATGGAAGCCGGATGAAGCTTTCTTTTCAGTATTTGCAACGCTTTTGTAATGAACTAAAACTTTCTTTTTAAGAGAATAACCAATAGATTTGAAAATCATTTATCAATTTAGTAGTAAGTCCAAAAACACTTTGTTGCATAGCTTGTGTGCACAAAATCCGTATTTTGAGGTTTCAAGCTAATGGGTCAACAAAAAAAGGGTAGCATGAGCTTAAGGGATAGGGTTAAAATAGTTCGTAAGGAAAACGATCTTTCACAGGTAGAATTCGCTAAACAACTGGGTATTACTCAAAGTGTGGTCTCTCTTATAGAGTCCGGGCGTGCTTCAGTTTCGGTAGAGGTATTAAGCAAGATCAGCGATAAGTTTGACGTAAGCTGCGATTGGATGATCTACGGAAAGAACAAGTATGCGCGCCTTTCCTATACCCGTGATTTTGTGCCACTTGTAAACGTAGAAGCCAAGGCAGGTTACCTCTCCAATCACGTTGAGCCGGATTATCTTGAAACCCTTGAATTATATAAGATCCCCGGCTTTGAGAAAGGAGATTTCCGCATTTTTGAAGTGGAAGGAAACAGTATGACACCCAGCATTTTACCTACTGACAAGATCATTTGTGGAAAAGTAGAAGATATTAATAAAATTACCGAGGGTACCATCTGTGTGATCGTAAACGATAAGGATATTATTGTAAAGCGGATATACTACTCCCGCAAGAAAGCAGACCGGGTAATTCTTAAAAGTGATAACCCGGATTTCAAGAATATTGAGATGCAAACCAGGCATATCAAAGAGATCTGGCAGGTACAGGCTAAAATTACCAACGCTTTTACCAGTTCCTCATCTGAAAGCCATAAGAGAATGGACGAGCTGGAAATTGAATTAAAGGAAATCCGCCAGCAGCTGAGTTTACTGTTAAGCAAATTCAACGGACATGATATTAATAAATAGTTGTGCCGTTATTTTAAAAGACCTTTATTGATCTTTTTCACCATAGCAGGCCCTTCATATATAAACCCTGTGTATACCTGCACCAGGCTGGCTCCGGCTTCCAGTTTTTCACGGGCATCTTCAGCCGTATAAATACCACCTACTGCCACAATTGGAAATTTACCCTCTGATTTGGTATGTAAATACCGTACCACCTCCGTGGCGCGATCTTTAACCGGCTTTCCGCTTAACCCGCCCATACCGGCCATTTCAACTATGTTAGTGGGGGTTTTCAAGCCTCTTCTCTCAATGGTGGTATTGGTCGCTATCACACCATCTATCCTGGTTATCCGTACAATATCAATAATGTCATCCAGTTGTGCATCCGTAAGATCCGGAGCTATTTTTAACAGAACCGGCTTGGGAGAATGGGTTTGTGCGTTTTCCTCCTGTATGCTTTTCAGGATATGGGTAAGTGGTTTTTTATCCTGGAGATCTCTCAGGTTAGGTGTGTTGGGTGAGGATACATTCACTACAAAATAATCCACGTAATCAAAAAGTCTGTCAAAACAATACAGGTAATCATCCAGGGCATTTTCATTGGGTGTATCCTTATTCTTACCAATATTCCCGCCTATGATCAGGCGATGATTTCTGCGGTTCTTAAGCCTTTTTACCAAAGCATCCACCCCTTCATTATTAAAACCCATGCGATTGATCAGGGCTTTATCTGAAGGCAGGCGGAATAAACGTGGCTGAGGGTTACCAGGCTGAGGACGTGGAGTTACCGTACCTACTTCTACAAATCCAAAACCAAAGTTGGCCAGTTCTTCATAAAGTTTACCATCTTTATCAAAACCTGCGGCCAGACCCACCGGATTCTCAAACTCAAGACCAAATACTTTGCGGTTAAGCCGCTTGTCCTTTTTTACAAACCGGGTTTGCAAAAAGGCCTTTATACCTGGTACTTTATGGATAATCCTGATAAAGTCAAAGGTTATGTGATGAATACGTTCAGGAGAAAAACGAAAGAGAACGGGGCGAATAATACTTTTATACATCACGGGAATTTGCCGCGAAATTAACAGAAAGCCTTTAATTAATTATACTTTTGCCTTATATGGCCAAGGATTTTATAAATATCAAGAACCGAAAAGCCCGTTTCCAGTACGAAATACAGGAAACTTTTATGGCTGGTATTATGCTTTTGGGTACCGAGATCAAATCGGTACGTGAGAGCAAGGTAAGCCTGGGTGAAAGTTATTGCTATTTTAAAGGTGAAGAGCTTTTTATCCGCAATATGCATATTGGTGAGTATTCCCACGGTAATATCAATAACCATGAACCCTTGCGTGAACGCAAACTACTGCTTCAGAAAAGAGAGCTCAAAAAGCTAAAGGATAAAATGGAGCAAGGCGGTAACCTTACCATTGTGCCCCTTCGGTTATTCATTAATGACCGGGGTTTAGCCAAACTGGAAATAGCGCTTGGAAGCGGTAAAAAACTGCACGATAAACGTAACTCCCTAAAGGAAAAAGCGGTGAAACGTGAGATGGATCGCAGAATGAAGTATTGACATTTGCGAATTTCTGCTATATTTGGAGCATTAGTTCTTTGATTGACCCAAAAAATTTCGCTGCCTGGCTTGCTATTCTCAGCAATGTATGCCTTGTTTTGCGGTTGATCCTTCACTAAATTTTATTGAGCTGTTCTGTTGCGCTGCCATGCGTAAAAGGATAAATACGTCTGGTCCTCAATCTTCTTGTTATGGATAAGAAGATTAAACCCACCGGATTTTCAAGACTGAAAATAATTTACCTGAGCGTTGCCCTGCTTCTTGTGATGTTACTGGGTTATGTTTTACTTCAAGGTTCACAGAGATCCGTACGCCTGGATACTTCAAATCTGGTGCTAAAAACCGTTAAGCGGGCGCCCTTTCAGGAGTTCATTAGTGTGGATGCCACTATACTTCCCAAAAAAACAGTCATTATAGATGCACTGATTAGCGGAAAGATCATCCATAAATATGTAGAAGATGGTACCGAACTCTCTGCAGGCCAGCCCATACTTGAACTGGAAAATATTGATCTGCAATTGGATATCCTGAACCGGGAAACCGCAGTTTTGGATCTCATCAACAATATCCGGCAAACCCGCATCAATTTGGGGCTGAATACTGCTAACCGCCAAAAAGAACGGGCAGACATCCAATACCAGTTAAAGGAAGCCCAGCGTAATTTCGATATGAATAAATCCCTTTGGGCTGATTCTGTGATCTCACGCTCCGAATATGAAGAAAGCCTGAATCAATACAATTATGCGGTTCGCAAGAGTCACCTTTTGGATGTGATAAGCCGGCAGGATTCTGTCTCTTCCTATGAGCAGATAAACCAGATGGAAGCCTCGCTCCGGCAATCCAATAAAAACCTGGAACTGATGAAAACCAAGTTAAAAGACCTGGTGATCAAAGCCCCGATTGACGGTCAGCTCACCAATTTTGACCTGGAACTGGGACAACTCATTAATACCGGGGAAAACATAGGGCAGATGGATGTAACCTCTGGTTTTAAAATACGGGCCCAGGCCGATCAGTTCTATTTGAACCGTATGACCATTGGCCAAAAGGCTTCCGCCAGCATGAACGGGCGGAACTACCAATTAACTATATCAAGGGTGTATCCTACCGTACAGAACAGCCTTTTTGCAATTGATCTTGAATTTGAAGATGAGCAGCCCGCAGGAATTACCCGTGGACAAAACCTGGTGGTCCGGATTGAACTAAGCACACAGCGTGAAGCCGTAGTGGTACCCCGTGGCGGTTTTTATCAGAGTACGGGCGGGCAATGGATATACCGGGTGGACGAACAAAGCGGGGAAGCCATTCGCGTAAATATAAAACTGGGAAAACAAAACCCCTCCTTTTTTGAGGTACTGGAGGGCTTACAACCCGGAGACCGGGTAATAACCTCCGGCTACCAGGGCTTTGATGATTATACTAAACTAAAACTGAAAAAATGATACAACTCGAAAACCTGGTCAAGAAGTACCGGACACTGGACGTGGAAACCACGGCTCTTGATCACATTAACCTGACTATCCAAAAAGGCGATCTTATTGCAGTAATGGGTCCCTCTGGCTGCGGAAAGTCTACACTGCTGAATGTTTTGGGCATGCTGGATAACTGGAATTCCGGTTCCTATAACTTTTTGGGTACGGAGATCAAAGGAAAAAATGAAGTACAGCGTACCCGGCTCCGCAAGCAGCATATTGGCTTTATATTCCAGAATTTTAACCTGATTGATGAACTTACGGTATTGCAGAATGTAGAACTCCCCCTCCTCTACCAACCGGGTACAAAAGCTGAGAAAAAGGAAAAAGTAGAACGGGTACTTGAAAAACTGGGTATACACCACCGCAGCAAACATTTTCCGCAACAGCTTTCAGGCGGGCAACAACAAAGGGTAGCCATTGCCAGAGCCTTGGTGTACGAGCCGGAAATACTGCTGGCTGATGAACCCACCGGTAACCTGGATTCGGCCAATAGTGAGGATGTACTGGATATTATTACCTCCTTACAGAAAGAGGGACACACCATACTGATGGTGACGCACTCAGAACATGATGCCTCTTTTTGCCAGCGTATTATTCACATGAAAGATGGTGCTATTGTGAACCAAACCCTTACTCAGCATGCTTAAAAACTACCTCTTGCTGGTGTTTCGCAACATGGCGAAGCACAAGCTAACCAGTATGGTGAATATTATGGGCTTAGCCATAAGCCTGGGTGCCTTTATCCTCATCGTACTCTTTGTACGCTATGAACTTTCGTATGATACTACCCATCCTGACTATGAACGTGTTTACCGCCTTACCGAAAATATAGATGCGGGAAGTTACCTGGAACAGTCTTCCAGCGCACCTTATCCGGCTATGCCAGCGGTATACAACAGTTTTCCGGATAAGATAGAGAGCTATGTGCGGCTATACGATATGCAACTTCCCGTAAAATCCATCAAACTGGATGATAATCGCCTGTTTAATGAAACAGCCGTGTTTTTTGCAGATTCCAACTTCTTTGAGTTTTTTGATTTCCCCCTGCTGCAGGGCAAAGCTTCGGAAGTACTTGCCAAGCCCTTTACCATTGTGATCAGCAAGGAGGTAGCCCGGAAATACTATGGAAATGAGAACCCGGTGGGTAAATCTATTTTTCTGGGGGGCAGTGATCAGTTGCGGTTTGAAGTTACCGGAGTATTTGAAAACGGTGGCCCTTCCCACATTCGTCCCCGTATGGTTATGGCCATGTCTGCCGTAAAATCATTCAGTCCGTTTATGCAACAAAACTGGGTGTGGAACCCTTGCTGGAGCTACCTTAAGCTCAAGCCGGGCTTCAGCCCACAGGATCTGGAGGCACAATTTGATGGCTTTGTGAAAGAGCATTATATAGAGCGGTTGAAGAATATGGTCTCACACCATTTACAACCTATTGTGGATATACATCTCCATTCGCACCTTGAGTTTGAAATGTCGGCCAACAGCGATATGAAGTACATTTATATATTCATATCTGCGGCTCTCTTTCTGCTGATTGTAGCCAGCATAAATTATATAAACCTTTCAACCGTAAGCTATTTCTCACGTACCCGTGAAGTAGGTGTGCGAAAGGTAGTGGGTGCCCTGCCGGCTCAGATACGCACCCAGATATTAATAGAGTCTGTATTCCTCACCCTCCTCTCCTACCTGGCTGGTATGCTATTGCTGATCTTGTGTTTCGCTCCCTTTTCAGATCGTCTGAATCTCAGCATTTCGTACAATCAATTGTTCCACGGCCCCACCCTGTTGCTATTAACGGCTTTCCTGATCGGGGTAGGATTACTGGCCGGGTTTTATCCCGCCATGCGCTTCTCCCGCCTGCCGGTTATCTCCGTGTTCAGGAGCAAGTTTTCAGGAAGCAGGCAAGGGCAATGGCTTCGTAATGCATTGGTGGTAGTTCAGTTCTCTTTATCCATAGTGTTGATCATCTTTACCCTGAACGCCAGAGAACAGCTGCAATACCTGTATGAAAAGGATAAAGGCTTTGCCACGGACAACATTCTTCTTTTCAAGATTACGGGCACCCAGATTCCCGGACGCATGAAAAGTTTCAAGGATGAGATGAAAAAGAGTTCAGATGTAATTTCAGTTACGGTAATAAATGAGATACTGGGGGTTAACAATAATAACCATGAATACAATTATGAAGGGCTGCCAGCCGGTGAATGGCATTACTTCCCCGCCCTTATTGTAGATGAGGATTTCCTGGAAACCTTTGGTATACCCCTAATTGCCGGGCGGAACTATGACCCGCTGCATACCCGTGAAGACTCCTTATCCATGATTGTCAATCGTTCCATGGCTCGCTTTTTAGGGGAGGATGATCCCCAGGAAATTGTGGGAAAGAGAATGCAATCACTCAGCGGAAATGAAAAGATAGTAGGTGTTACCGAAGATTTTCATTTCAAAAGCCTTCATCATCCGGTTGGGCCCATGGTATTGGATATTGAGAACCGCAGGAATTTTCAAGCCAACTACTTTGCCAAAATAGCCGTGGTGCGGGTAAGAGAAGTGAATGCTTCGGTACTGGAACACCTGGAGGAAGTTTGGGGTAAGTTCGTGAATCATCATCCTTTTGATTACCGCAGCATGAGTGATGAGATCCATGCCTTGTATAAAACCGAAAACCGCATGGGGCTTTTGCTTAATCTTTTTACCGTGATCTCTATACTGGTGGCTCTTATGGGACTGTTTGCCCTCAGCCGTTTCCTGGCTTATTTCAAAACCAAAGAGATAGCCGTGCGCAAGGTGTTTGGGGCTGAAACAGGCTCATTGCTCATTTTGGCTTCCCGTGAGCAATTGATGTTGATCTTCATTTCACTGGTCATAGCCATTCCCGTGGCACACTGGGCTGTAAATTACTGGCTGCAGTCTTTCTCCTACCGGATTGAGCAAAGCATAGCCACCTATCTTATAGCAGGGGCCAGCACTCTTTTACTGGCCATGCTTACCGTAATGCTGATCTCGATGCGGGCCATCCGGAAACATCCCGCTGATGTTTTGCAATACGAGTAGTTTGTCACTTTCAGGGTGTAGCGATTATCAGACACCAGATAACCGCTACACCCTTATTTTTTGTTGGTTTGTATGAAGACAGAACTACGCTTAGGAGAAGGAAGTGCTCTCCGGAATGGTATAGGGCTGAAACCTTACGCCAGTAAAGGAAGTATCCTCAGGCCCGGCTTTGCTTAGTTATTTAGCATTCCTTTTAAACTTTCGTTTTTATTGCGCAAATCAATCCCTCCTTCATAGATGGATTTTAAGTTGACCAGAAAAAAGGACCAGCCTGACTCACATCCTAATCTAATATCTTTTTTAGATCGATCGTCCATTGGAATATGGCTTTGTGTCAATTGCACAATCACATCATCCTCATTCTGTTTCATTTTAACTTCTACCACGCAATCTCCGGCAAACGTAAATTTTAAATGGTCTGCGCCATTGGCCTCAATAATTCTTCCTTTTTCGGTTATGTTAAATAAGAACCACGACCATTGATAGATGTCATTGGATTGAATATTTTCATTTCTCCTTACCCTGGAACCATCAGGGTTTTCAAAATAGGCTTCACGCAAAAACCATTTCTCTATTTCTTCCGGAACAGTCCACGCATTGTACAATTTTGAAATTGTAGAGTTAATGGCAATTTTTTTGGTAAAAGAAGTCCAGTTAAAGTTTTCCATTTTCGTTTTCTTGGTTTGAAGATCATGGTTTATACCCCTCCTATTTCTCAGACTGGTTTTAAATCTGTTTTTTTCAGATTAAAGAAAATCCAGCCTCAGGCTTACAGGGGCTTGTCCACCACCAAAGTACACAAAAACAAGCTGTACCAGATTTTAATTGTGAAACGGATACGCACACGTAGCATCTGCTGCGCTTAGGAGGAACACACGCACAGATGCGTGTGATAGCAGCGGGATAGTTATCATTTACAGTTTATACGGCTTCACCACTATCTGACTGAACAAGCGATTGGAACCCTCTATATACCATCCGGCTGGCATCAAAAATCAATTTTGCAGATTCGGTTAATGGAGTAACCAATTCTACCATTCTTGGGTCGTTGGGAACTTGCTTATTTGCTAAATCACGTACCTCTTTGGAGGGAAACAAAACCCATCCAAATACAATGGCTTCATCTTCTTTTACATCCACTACTTCAATGAAAGAACGTATACCTTCTAATTTCAAATATTCTCCAACATACTCAAAGTAGGCAAGCGCACCATATTCTTTCCAAATTTCAGCTACTTTTTCAGCCACACGCCTATATGCATTCAGGTGAATTTGTGGAACCGGAAGTACAAATCCATCTATGTAATTTGCCATGTTATCTTGTATTTTAGTAGTTTTTTTAACTGGGGCGCAACAGCCCCTGTGTACAGCGCAGTTTAGCTTATCTGCCTTTTAGGGTTTGTTATGGCTGGTTTTTCTTAATCCTAAAAACATCTATTACACCTTGCTCAATAAATCCTAAGCTTTCATACACGCCTTTACCAAGTTGGGTAGCTTGTAAATCTACCTGTTCACACTCAAGTTCTCTTGCCTTCAGCAAGCATTGATTGGTCGTTGCCAGCCCATAGCCTTTTCTTCTGTTTAATTTTTTTGTGGATACTAAATATACCCCTGCACCCTTTGCACTGACAAACAAAAACGAAGTTGCCATGGGCATATTTTTTTCGAATCCTAAGAAAAAGTAACAGCTATTGTTTTCTAAAAATTTAATGAAAACATCCGGGTTCAATGAATTATTTCCCATTAATTCTTCTTCCACAATGCTCAGCCATGCTCTAAAATCCTTTTTGTCTTCCACTTGTTTTACCCGGAAGCCGGTATTTGTATCTTGTGTAACAATAAATTCTAAGTTGTGAGTCATGGCAAACCATGTACTTGACTTGTAACCCCGTTGTTTTATCTTCTCAATAGGTAAACTGTTCGCAGAACCAGGGTTTAGCATTAAAAGGTTGGGGATTTTACCGTTTTCAGCATCATTTTCGATTTCATTTAATACATCTTCAATCTCACTTTCAGAAGTTTTCAGGTTGAACAACTGATTCGGCCATATGGAATTTGTAGTGCGGATATAATCAAAATGAGGTGTTTGGACATATTCCTGATCAGGAAAGCTTCCTGTTAATCTGAATAATTGCTCTATGTTTTCCTGGGAGTATGTCATTTCAAATTAGCCAATACCTTGTGGGGGGATGGAGTATGCATTGCGCAACAACAAAAGTTAAAATTTATCTCCCGCTTAATTTCGGAAAAAATACCTTAGCCAGGCCTCCCTAGTTTTAGAAAGCTAGTTTTCGGAAGCTAAAATGGAAGCTTTGGACATAGCCTCCTTTTTTTACTGATTGGTTTATGATACTGATAGGCAAGCGTAGCGGGACGCTACGCTTAGGGGGGGAATGATACTCAGGCGTAGTTACACACTACGCCTAGGTGGGGAGTTTCATTTTTTTAATAAGCGCTAACGTTTTGCATATGGCTTGTGGCGGTTTCGAAGCACTTTCCTGTCCACCGAAACCAAAGTTGGCTACGAAGCGAAAACCTTGCCGGTAGCCGTTCACCCGCCATAAGCTATATGCGTTGTTGGCAAGCGTTCATATTTATTTTTTTAATTGATCTATCCATACTTCTGTCCAATCTTTTAACTGTTTATCAGATTCGTAGTTAGCTATTGGTTTTTGTCTTAAATCTAACGACCTGTTACCGCTACATTGGCTGGCATAATAATAGGTTTGATTGTCAAATTGTATAGGAGTTAAGTATAGTAAAAAGTCGGTCTTATATTTTGGATATAAACTACAACTACTCTTAAGTCCTTGCCGAGGTGAATAAACACCGAGTATTTTCTTATTTTCTACTTTTCCTTTTAATACTTGTTTAATTTCAATTTCATATAGGTCTTCCCTTATAGTTATAATTTTACCAATTAGCACAACTTCATTATTTTCAAAGCTAATTTTGTCCAGTTCAGACATTCCATATTCTGGGCAATCACATGCAAATAAATCTGTCAAAAGCCCTAGAGCCAAGAATGTTGTTAATAAGTGTTTTAATGATATCATTTTACAATGTTTTATTTGTTAATAGTTGATTTCTTTCTCAAAGTCAGAAAGTTTTATTTTAGATTTCCTTCTTGAATAATTTCCATAGGCTTTTCCTTTTTCAAAATCGACTTTTAAATAATCAGTTGAACAACTAAAAAAATCATAGTCTGTAGAAGCTTCATTTTTTAATTTTTGGTAATCCATTATCTGGGGTGCAATTAAGTAATAATCGCCAATTTTGAAATTAGCAATGTAGGGTCGACATTCTTTACCATTATCTCCCCAAATTTTTATGGTGTCCCTTGTTTCTTCCCCCATATACTTTTTGATTATTTCAACTTTCATTGAATAGGGTGTCTGCCCTTCATCTAGATAATCAACATAAGAAATAACTTTTACTAGAGCAACAAAACTCCTTGCCTTATAAACCACACTAAAAGAACAATCGTCAAGGCATGTACATTCGCAAGCATGTGTCGAGCTTACTGAAAAGAATAAAAGAGCAACTATATAAAAAGATTTGATCATTGTTTTTGTTATGCTTGCCAACTAGTGGATAAACGCAATAGCCCGTTTTTTAAGTTTTCAATTATACGAAATTGATAATGAACGTTTTAAGCCTATTATCCGCGTAATAAGTATTTACAAACGTTTATAAACGACATGTAAACGCTTAAAACAAGGATAATTTCGGAAAAAAACCTTTATGGAGCCTCTCATACTTTTTGAAAGGTCATTTCAGGAAGGTAAAAGGAAGTGTAAGGTCCCTGCTGCCGATGACTGAAGGTTGCTACCGCCAATTGCAAAGCCTGATGGTGGCAAAGTAATAGTACCAGCTGAGACAAGGGTATATTCGGCAGCGTATATACCTATATAGGGTTTCTTTTAGTACTATGTTTTACACTTTTTACCACGGCCAATTTTTCATTTAGCCATGGCAAAAAATAAAAATGGCCATGGCTATTTTTATTTTTTATGCGGGTAAAGGCTTTGCAACAGCACTATATAAGCGAAGGTGCATAAGGGAAAAGGCAGGCGTATTACCTATAGCAGCAGCCCCGGCATAGTAACTTCTGCAGCCGGGCTAAGGGTATGGTTAAAGGCTGTTTAGCAGTTATGCCAGGCTTTTACACAGCTGCCCTGCTTATACTTCGCTGCAATTTCACCTACACTCCGTGTACCGGTTTAGAGTACTACCGCTAAGCTTCTACCCAAAATCATAGGGTATAATTTCCAAAAGCCACAGCAGGATGCCAATTTTAAGATTATTAACTGTGATGGTGTAGAGATGAGTAAGAGTAAAACACCCCAAATTGTTATTTTGAAATCTTCAAGGGGATACTTCAAAAAAGAAGAGTAGCAGGTGATTTACCGTAAGTTAAACGGAGAAGAGGTAATACGGCCCATAACTTTTCACGCAGATGGTTGGTACAGTGCAGGAAACTTCATTTTTGGAGGTCTGCCGGGCTATCTTTTAGTTAATCCATTAACCGGAGCCATGTTTACTATTGAGCACAAGCGTATAGCCGCAAAGCCGGGCCAGGGCACCGCCAGCAATGATACCGAAAGTGGAGAACTTAAAGTAATGCTCCTTTCGGATTATACCGGAAACAAAGAAGACCTGCTAAGGATACACCAGTCATATCACTGATAAAATTGCCAAAACGGGAATCTCTTCAAGTGAGTTCGATATAACAAAATGATGTCAGTTTGAGTGAAATTCTAGTAGAATTTTGTATCGAAAACGACTCATTTTGCCTGTTTCGATACAAATTTTCTTTGAAAATTTACTCAACATGACAAAACGATATAAATTACATCTTACATGGAACTCACGTTCTTTTAGGGTTTCCTTTTTTTTATTTTATACGTGCGGCCATAAGGGTATTCTTAAGGAGGCTTACCCTGGTCATGGGCCCTACCCCACCGGGAACCGGGGTTATGTAGGAGGCTTTTTTAGACACTCCTTCAAATTCCACATCACCTTTAAGCTTATAACCAGATTTTTTGGTTTTATCCACCACACGGGTGGTGCCCACATCTATGATCACTACCCCGTCTTTTACCATATCTTCCGTAATAAAATCAGGTTTTCCCAGGGCGGCAATAATAATGTCAGCGTCCAGTAATAACTCCTTAAGGTTAGTGGTGCGGCTATGGGTTAGCGTTACCGTGGCATTACCGGGGTAGTGGTTACGCCCCATTAGTATACTGGCGGGCAGCCCTACAATATGTGAGCGCCCTACTACCACGCAGTGTTTACCTCCCGTTTCTATATTGTAACGGTCTAAAAGGTCCATAATACCCATGGGGGTTGCCGGCAGGTAAGTAGGAAGGTTCAGTGCCATGCGCCCCAGGTTTTGCGGGTGAAAGCCGTCCACATCCTTATCCGGATCAATAGCCATAATCACTTTTTGATCATCAATATGTTTAGGCAGGGGAAGCTGTACAATAAAACCATCTACGTCCTTATCTTTATTGAGCTTATCCACCTCTTCCAGCAGTTCCTTTTCAGAAATGGTTTCAGATAGCTTTACCAGGGTAGATTTAAAGCCTACTTCTTCACAATCTTTTACCTTGGCATTTACATAGGTAATAGAAGCACCGTTATTACCCACCAAAATAGCCGCCAAATGCGGGGTTTTACCACCTTTTTTAGCAATGGTCTTTACCTCCTCGGCAATTTCATTGCGCATTTCTTGTGAAGTCTTCTTTCCGTCCAGGATTATCATAGTTCTGTAGTTTGTAGTTGTTTAGTTTGTAGTTGTTTAGTTGGGAGTTGTTTAGTTGGGAGTCGGGAGTTTTTTAGTTGGGAGTTGTTGAGTTTTATTGGCGATGTACCCCAAATTTTTCAGGATTTTTTTCCATGTGAAAGAGTAGCTTTCCTACTTCCTCATTCAGGTTACTCAGTTCGCTAAATCGTTCCTGATCAATGTAACCACAGGCATAGGCAAACTCAAGCCACACTTCGGTTTCGGCATTTTCCATTAAACAATCGCTCAATTTGGCTACAAAGTGTTTTGGATAAACTCTTTTCCGGTAAGCTTCCGCCAGATTGGAGCATACCGAACGTGATGATCTTCTAATCTGATCTGTTAAAGCGTATTTCTCTTCATTGGGAAACGACTTGGTAGTCATAAATACCTCCATGGCAAGATGAAAGGCTTTTTGGTATACAATTAAATCGTTAAGTCCACCCATCAGGTATCTCTAAAAGTATGATCTCTCCAATACTACCAACTCTAAACTGAAGACTCCAAACTAAAAACTCCCTACTCACAACTCTAAACTAAACAACTCATTAAAACGGTTTCCCTCCTTTCGCACCCTTCATCATACTGGCCATGCGCTTGGCACCACCACCCTGCATCATCTTCATCATTTTGCTCATATCTGCAAATTGCTTCAGCAACTGGTTTACTTCCTGAATGCTTTTACCACTTCCGGAGGCGATACGTTGCCTGCGGCTGCCGTTTATGATCCTGGGGTCTTCGCGTTCGGCCGGGGTCATACTGTATATGATGGCCTCCACTCCTTTAAAGGCATCGTCATCCAGATCAATATTCTTCATCATTTTTCCCATACCGGGTATCATACCCATGAGGTCCTTCATATTTCCCATTTTCTTGATCTGCTTGATCTGGCCGAGAAAATCATTGAAGTCGAATTTATTGGAGGCAATTTTCTTTTGTACCCTGCGCGCCTCCTCTTCATCATATTGCTCCTGTGCACGTTCTACCAGAGATACCACATCACCCATACCCAGAATACGGTCGGCCATACGGCTGGGATAGAACACATCCAGGGCATCCATCTTTTCACCGGTACCGATAAACTTAATAGGTTTATTCACCACCGATTTAATGGTAAGAGCCGCACCACCGCGGGTATCACCATCCAGTTTGGTAAGGATCACGCCTTCGTAATCGAGTACATCGTTAAAGGCTTTGGCGGTATTTACCGCATCCTGACCGGTCATGGAGTCCACCACAAAAAGGGTTTCATCCGGTTTAATGGCCCGGTGAACGTTGCGAATCTCGTCCATCATAGCCTGATCAATGGCCAAACGGCCAGCGGTATCTACAATAACCACATTAAAACCATTGGCTTTGGCGTGTGCCAGGGCATTCTCAGCAATCAGTACAGGATTCTGATTACCTTCTTCGGTGTATACCTCCACGCCAATCTGCTCACCCACCACTTTTAACTGGTTAATGGCCGCAGGGCGGTATACATCACAAGCTACCAACAAAGGACGTTTGCTTTTTTTACGTTTGAGGAAGTTAGCCAGTTTACCGGAGTGGGTGGTTTTACCCGAACCTTGCAAACCCGCCATCAAAATCACAGCCGGAGAAGAAGTAAGTTCCATTTCCGCCACCGAACCACCCATCAGGTTGGCCATTTCATCGTGCACGATCTTGGTCATCAGCTGACCGGGTTGCAGGGAGGTCAATACTTTTTGCCCCAGAGCCTTTTCCTTTACTATATTGGTAAAGTCCTTGGCAATTTTATAGCTCACATCCGCATCTACCAGGGCACGCCTGATCTCCTTTACGGTTTCAGCTACGTTTACCTCAGAAATTTGTCCGTGACCTTTCAGTACGTGAAACGCCTTATCTAACTTATCCTGTAAATTATCAAACATATCTTTTCTTCAATTCTTCAAATACACTATAAAAAGAGTGCAAAGGTAATTATTGTTATTCGTGCTGAGAAGTGATTCATTCAGTACCTCAGAATATCGTCCAGCCCCCTTTTTATTTCGTTTAATTGACTCTTGCTGATAACGCCTGTTCTTTTCCTTAGGCGTTGTTTGGAAACCGATCTTATGTGAAAGGTGAGTATCTCAGATGTTTTTTTTAAGCCGTTATGGTTATCAGGTTGCAGAACCACATTTCCCTTGTAATTTTTAATCACCGTGGTAAGCGGGCATACAATTACAATATCAAGGTATTTATTAAGCAGGTTTCCGCTAACAATTACTGCGGGTCTCCTTCCTGATTGTTCCCGGCCTTTGGTGGGATCAAAGTACATTTCCCAAATCTCACCCTGCTGCATCTTCATCTTCTAAACGGGTGAAGTATTCATGAATACCTTCTTCAGCAACTTGCATAAGGCTGGAATCCTGAGCGGCCTGTTTGTATGAACGCACATATTCAGCACGATTCAGCTGATCGAGATAAATCTCAAGGGCTTTTTCTATCAGCTTGTTTTTAGGCAGATTCAGTTTTTTAGAGGCTTCATTAAGCCTGTTCAAAAGCTCATCCGGTAAAGATGATGTAAAGGTAATCATTGCTATTCCATATTTATAAATCAAAAATATGAAATATATTTCAGCCTACATCTGCTCCGGCACTTCTATGCCCAGCAATTTCATACCCGATTTTATCACGTGGGCGGTGCTGGTTGAAAGCTGTAAACGAAATGCGATGGCCGCCTCATTTTCATCAATCAATACCGGTTGTTGCTGGTAAAAGGCATTGTAATATTTTACCAGGTCGTACACATAATTGGCAATTACAGCCGGGCTTTGCTCTTCAGCTGCCTGATGCACCATTTGCGGATACAGCGCCAGCCACTTGATAATGTTCCGCTCCGTTTCAGCTATATCCGTATAGGCTCCGTCTTGCTTAAGGTTTAACTCATCGCCCTTGCGCAAAAGGGACTTGATCCTGGCGTGGGTATATTGAATAAAAGGACCGGTATTTCCCTGAAAGTCCACGGATTCTTCAGGGTTAAACAACATTCTCCTTTTCGGATCCACTTTAAGGATGAAGTATTTCAAAGCTCCCATTCCCACCATGTGGTAAAGTTGCTTTTTCTGTTCTTCGGTCATTCCTTCCGTTTTTCCAAGTTCCTCAGAAATATCCCGGGCGGTATCTTCCATCTGGGTGATAAGGTCATCCGCATCCACCACGGTTCCCTCGCGGGATTTCATTTTACCGGAAGGCAGGTCTACCATTCCGTATGATAAATGGTGCAGGTTAGCGGCCCAATCATAACCCAGTTTTTTCAGAATGAGGAAAAGAACTTTAAAGTGGTAATCCTGCTCATTACCCACGGTATAAATCATACCGTTCAGGTTCTGATCCTTAAAGTCGTCAAAGCGCTGAATGGCGGTTCCGATGTCCTGCGTCATATACACACTGGTGCCATCGCTGCGCAACAAGAGTTTTTCATCCAGACCTTCATCGGAAAGATCTACCCAAACCGAGCCGTCATCCTTACGGAAAAACACCCCTTTTTCAAGACCTTCCTCAACCACCTTTTTACCCAGTATATAGGTTTGGCTTTCATAATAATACTTATCAAAATCAACCCCCAGGCGTTCATAGGTTTTTTCAAAACCTGCGTATACCCAGCCATTCATTTTTTCCCACAGGGCAATGGTTTCAGGCTCATTCTGCTCCCATTTCTGCAACATCTGACGGGCTTCCAGCATAACAGGAGCTTCATCCTTTGCCATCTTTTCATCCCGGCCCTGCTCTACTAAGTCTTTTACCTGTGAGCGGTATACCTGATCAAACTTCACGTAATACTTACCCACCAGGTGGTCACCTTTCATACCGCTGGACTGAGGTGTTTCACCTTCGCCAAACTTTACCCAGGCTACCATGCTCTTGCAAATATGAATGCCCCGGTCATTAATGATCTGGGCTTTGATCACCTTTTTACCGGCTGCTTTTAGCATTTCAGCTACGGAATAACCTAAAAGGTTATTTCGTATATGCCCCAGGTGCAAGGGCTTATTGGTGTTTGGCGAGGAATACTCTACCATTATAGTGTCATCAGCCGG
This sequence comes from Owenweeksia sp., assembly GCA_965212245.1. GTDB lineage: Bacteria > Bacteroidota > Bacteroidia > Flavobacteriales > Schleiferiaceae > CAKZNE01. The sequence goes on from OZ243107.1 coordinate 3,568,648, forward strand.
TGCCTGATGGCCGTAGTTTTCAGCACTCACGATCTGCTGTAACTGATGCAGCCAAAAAGAATCGGCAATATGCAGGTTTAAAAAACCCTTTACTACGTTATAACCGGATATTTCATTTACCTTCTCTACCAGGTACTTACCCATTTCCGTTCCGGTTTGCTCCGGTCCTTTACGGCTACTCTTCAGGTATGGGAAAACCACCAGGGTAAGGTCTCCTTCAAACTCTTTGCGGGTTTGCTGGAGTTCAGGAGCAGGTATTTCCAGTTGATACAGATCTTTTAAAGCGGCCTGGGCAGCCTGAGCAATGGTGTGTTGCAGTTTGTCCATTTACGGATCAGGATAAATTTTGGTTAATTTTTTCGGTAGTGGCCATTAATATGCGCAAGGCCGTTTCGGCCATCTGGTTACGATCATCCAGCAGGGGGTTGATCTCTGTCATTTCAAAACAACAAATACGCTGATCTTCCAGCAGGTGCAGAATAAGCTCCCGCGCTTCATCTTCCATCAGCCCGCCTGGCACCGGAGTTCCGGTACCACGGCTAATACTGGGGTCCATACTGTCTACATCAAAGGAAATGTATACTATATCACAGTCTTTTAAATGTTGCCTGGCCTGTTGGGCTACCGCTTCTACGCCTTTGCTTCGCAATTCATCAGTGGTTACATTCGGTATACTGTGCTTTTCCATCAGGCGTTCTTCCGGCCCTTCTGTATCACGTACACCTACAAAAAACAAGTCGGAGTGTAGTACCCTTTGATTACTTCCTTTCAGCTCATTCCAGTGCCAAATGGTTTCCTCGGCCGGCTGGTTATTCTGGTTTTCCAGGTTGTCTTCGTGTAAAGCGGTTCCCAGGGGCATACCGTGTACATTGCCGGAGGGGCTGGTGTAGGGTGAGTGAAGATCAGCGTGTGCATCAATCCAGATCACACCCAAACGCTTTTTAGGATAAGCGGTTTTAATTCCGGCAATAGTACCTCCTGCATTGCTATGATCTCCGGAAATAACCACCGGGAATTTATGGTCCTTGAATGCTCCGGATACATCCTTCTCAATATTGCGGTACATTTCTTCAATACCATCCAACCGTTTGGCAAATTTCCGGGTACTCTTTTTAAAGAGGCGATCATTCAGGGTTTTAACATTTTTAACAGGGTATTTTTTGAAAAAACCTATGTCGGTTTTAAAGCTGGCCATACGGAGGGCTTCAAATCCCAGGCTGGCACCACGGGTTCCAGCTCCCAATTCCGACATTACATTTAAAATCTGTAGTTTTTTTGACATCTATCTTTCTTTGAGGCACGCAAAGTTAGTTAAGCTTTTGGGAATGACTCACTCAGGGGGAATCAACTATATTTGGCCCCTGTTATATGGAAACGCCACTACCTGAAAATACAGACTTATTAAGGGATCTTAAAGACGGTAAAGAGGAAGCTTACCGCAAGGTTTTTTTTGAACACTTTGAAGCTCTTACACACTTTGCTCATAAATATCTGAAAGATTGGGATTCATCACGCGATGTAGTACAGGAAGTATTTTCCCTTCTTTTTGAAAAACGGGACCAGTTGGATATTACCACCTCTCTGAAGTCTTATCTGTACCGGGCCGTATCCAACCGCAGTATAAACAGCATTAAAAGTCAGAAGATCCACGCTGAACATCATGAGGTAATCAAAAGCCGGGGAAATGAATTTGCGGAAGATCATAGCATAGAACTAAATGAACTGGAGCTTCAGATACATAAAGTCATCAATACACTCCCGGAGCAGTGCCGGCATATTTTCAAGCTGAGCCGTTTTGAGCATAAAACCAATGATGAAATTGCCAACGAGCTCGGAATTTCAAAGCGAACGGTAGAGACTCAGATTAGCAAAGCTTTAAAGACTCTTCGCAACTCTTTGAAAATCATAATCCTGCAATTTTTTTTACATTTTTTTCAGTAAGGCGTACGTGTGGCAGCCTTCTTAGTTGTCATAGAAGTGTAAAAGCAAAAAACTTAAAAACACTTTACACCTATGAAAAAACAAATTTTAGCCCTGGCCGCTCTTTTAGTAGTTGGACTTAGCTCATGCAACAAAGACGATGACAAGAGTACTACCGAAGATCGTCCTAAAACCAAAATTGAAATCCTTACGGCCAGTGCCTGGAATATTCAAAGCGTTAAGGTTACCGAAGAAATCGGGGACAGCATTACCAATGAGTATCAAATGCCAATGCTGGGCACCATCACTTTTAAAACTGACAAAACTGTAATCATCCAGATTCCTGGTGAAGATGCAGAAGAATCTGTCTGGGCCATTAATGATAAAGCGCTTTGGATAGATGAAGAACTCTACACCCTGGTGGAGCTGACTGACACCAAGCTGGAAATCATGCAGGAAGTTGAGGAAACGGATCCTGAAATAGGAAATATTTTTTACCGAACTGAAATAAAACTTAACCGATAATGACAAACCGGGGTGATTAAACCACCCCGGTTTTTCCCATTTACAATACCTTATCAATGCATGTATACACCTACCTTTAGCCCCTAAAAACCAGCAGCATGTGGCCCGATGAAAACATATCCGAACTGATCATAAAGCACCTTGCCGGAGAAACCTCTTCGTCCGAGGAGCAAAGCCTGCAGGAATGGCTCTCAATCCGTACGGAAAACCAAAAAGAGTACGATGCTATCGCGCTGCTTTGGGAAACTTCCGGCCGCATTTCCGCTACACCACCCCATATTGATGTAGAAGCAGAATGGAAGGTATTCAGAAACCGCCATTTCCGTAATGAAGTCCCGGTTATACCCTTACGCTTTAAACAAGTCCTTCGTTATGCAGCGGTATTGTTAATAGGTGTTTTAGGAGGTACCTGGTATTTTAGCGGCCATACCACCTACCAAACCGCTACCGGAGAACGTCAATTGGTAACCTTAAGTGATGGCACTGAAATACTGCTATCCGAAAATACCGTGCTGGAGGTTCCCCGTACTTTCAACTGGACCCACCGGCAATTAAACCTTTCCGGAGAAGCCTTTTTTGAAGTAGCTAAAAACCCGGAGAAGCCTTTTATTGCAGCTGGGCCCAAAACTGCCTTGCAGGTACTGGGTACTGCTTTCCATTTAATAGCTACTGAGCTTGAGAATAAAGTAGAGGTGAGCGAAGGAAAAGTAGCGTACTGGACTTCACAACACCGTGATACCGTGATATTGATTCAGCAGGAGTCTGCTGTTTTTCAAAAAAATATATTACAAAAAAGCATCATTACAGATGAACACTATAAAAGCTGGCAAGATGGCATTTTCAGCTTTGATCAAAAATTATTGGCCGGGGTACTCAAGCAATTGCAGGACCATTACATCTTTGATGTTACAGATCCCAATGGAATACTGGAAGGTGATTGCACGTTTACCGGCAGCTTTAAAGGCCAGGACCTGGATGATATACTTAAAGAATTAGCCTTGGTTACAGGTCTGGAATATCATTATGATAACGGTAGATTAACCCTCCAAAATCTGGATTGTCCGTAATGCAGTTCAGGCACCTTAACCTCATAGTGGTTTTTATACTGATCAGCTTTGCGGTAAACGCCCAAAGCAGTTTGCTGGATCGAAAACTTCAATTGAAAGAAGAGCAATATACCGCTAAGCAGTTAGTAGACGCTATCCGTCAGGCGGGAATCACACTTAATTTTTCAGGTAGTTTGCCGGTGGATACTACCTATCAGGGGAAAAAGGAACTAAGGGTAAAGGAGATACTGGGCCTGGTGTTTGACCAAAAGCGCTACACCTTTATCCAAAGGAATGACAAGATATTGGTGATCCCTACCGTACGAAAAAAAGGCTATACCTTTTCCGGATATGTGGAAGAAGAAGGTTCCCAGGAGCGGTTAATAGGTGTAAATATCTACCTGCCCACTTACAATCTTGGTACAACTTCCAATGAATTTGGTTTTTTCAGCCTCATTGTGCCAGACCCCGTTCCGGTGGAAGTGATCGTATCTTTTTTGGGATACCAAAAAAAAAGGCTGGACCTGAAGCCGGAGGATACCCTTTTTACATCACCCATCCGTCTGAAACCTGAAAGCCACCAGTTAAAAGCCGTAACGGTTAAAGCAGACCGCATGATAGCTCAACTTACCCAAATGAGCCAGATAAGCCTCCTGCCTTTACAAATAGCTTCTGCTCCTGCTTTTTTCGGAGAGGCTGATATCCTGAAAACTATTCAATTATTGCCCGGTGTGCAACGCGGCTCAGAAGGCAACATCAATTTTTTGGTGCGGGGTGGTAATGCAGATCAAAACCTGATTCTGCTGGATGGGGTGCCGGTATACAATGCTTCTCACCTGTTTGGTTTTTTATCCGTATTTAATTCGGATGCGCTAAAAAGTGTAGAGCTTACCAAGGGAGGGTTCCCGGCCCGTTACGGTGGGCGCCTGAGTTCCATCCTGGAGGTAAATATGAAAGAAGGGAATATGCAGGAGTTTCACGGAGCCGGATCCATTGGTTTGCTTACCAGTAAGCTTACACTGGAAGGCCCGATCGTTAAAGATCGTACCTCTTTTATGATCTCCGGAAGGCGTACCTATTTTGACCTTCTTTTACAGCCTTTTTTGGATAATGCCGGAACCAGTGCCGGGTATTATTTTGGCGACCTCAACTTTAAAATAAACCATAAATTTTCACGAAAGGACAGATTATACCTAAGCTTTTATACAGGACGCGATAAATTATACAGCAACTCTGACAATTCTGATATCAACTTTAAATGGGGAAATTATACCAGCGTATTACGCTGGAACCATTTGTACTCTGACAAGCTTTTTGGAAACCTCAGTGCCATTTTTTCGCAATACCGCCTGAGTCTTAACTACAATTATTTCATAGATTTAACCGGAGGTGAGACCAGGGCCGACTTTCAATCACTGGTGCGGGATTACGGTTTGCGTTATGATTTTGATTATACTCTGAATTCCAATCACCAGATAAAAACCGGGCTTTCAGCTACCTACCATCTTTTTAAACCCGGAGCACTTATAATAGAGGAACCTACTCAAACCCTGGATTCTATATTTAACTTAACTCCTGCTATTCGTTCGGCTGATGCCTTTGCCTATGTAGAAGATAACTGGCAAATAAGCCAGCGCTGGAAGCTGAACTATGGCCTGCACTTCTCCAGTTATTTTACCGGCTCCAAAACCTTCACCTCTCTTCAGCCACGCCTTTCCGCACGCTACCTTATCAATGATAACTGGTCTCTAAAAGGCAGTTACTCTTATATGAAACAATTTGTACACTTATTGGCCAGCACCGGCTCCAGCTTACCTACAGATCTGTGGGTATCCACTTCCAGCCGTGTACCTCCGCAAAATGCGCATCAAATTGCTTTTGGAACTACCCATAACCGGGGCGGGTCGGCATGGGAATATACCAGTGAGGTATATTATAAGCATTACTCAGACCTTATTACATATAAAGATGCCGCCAGCCGTGCCTTTTTAAGCAACTGGGAAAACCAGGTATTAACCGGAGGTATAGGCCGCTCCTACGGTTGGGAATTTTTGATCCGAAAAACGGAAGGCCGCACAACTGGCTGGCTGGGGTACACTCTCTCCTGGTCCGAGCGTAAGTTTACTGAAATAAACCAGGGCAGTTGGTTTCCTTTTAAATATGATCGCAGGCACGATTTAAAAATCACCGTAAACCATCAGTTCACTCCCAAATTCGGACTTAGTGCCAACTGGGTATACAATACCGGTCAAAAAGCCACCTTACCCGTTAGTACTTATATTGATGCTTACGGGCAAACGGTAGTGCGTTACAGCAAGCGCAATGGCTTCGCTTACCCCGATTATCACCGCCTGGATCTGGGTTTAAACTGGTACAAAAAAACCAAATGGGGCGAACGCACCTGGTCCCTAAGTATTTACAATGCCTATAATCGTAACAATCCGTATTACATATATTTTGAAACGGAGAACAATCAAAGAGTGGCCAAACAGGTGGGCATATTTCCCATTTTACCCAGTATAGCTTATAATTTCCGATTTTAAGATGAGACAATTCCTTCCCCTGTTTTATTTAGGATTCAGCCTTGTACTACTTTCCTGCATCAAGGATGTGAATATTGATATTCCGGGCAGTACACCCCAGCCCGTGCTTAACGTACTATTACAAACCGGAGACAGTATAGTAAATGCATCCATTAACATTTCAGTGCCTTACCAAAGTACGCGGCAACCTTCTTACGTGGGTAATGCGGCAGTAAACTTATATGAAAACGGAGTGTGGGCCGGACTTTTGGAAGTATGCGAACGCAATCCATTCTTTAACAACAATACCAATGACACACAATATGTATACTGTATTCCATACCCCGTGCAGGCGGGTTATACCTATAGAGTAGTGGCTGATATTCCAGGGTTTCCAACCATTTCCGGGCAAACTACAGTGCCGGGCAAAGCGGAAATCAGCACTATTCGTTTAGACTCCGCCACGCAGTTGCTTACCTTCCGTATTTCGGACAATGAACCGGCTATCAATTATTACCGCATTGAAATACACAACGTGGACACTTTATCCCCGGGCCTGTCATCGCAATTAAGTTTTAGTACCAAAGATTATAGCCTGGAGCTTCTGGGTGCTTCTAATGAACTGGTTGATTTACCGATTGACGATCCGATTGGGACTTATGTCTTCACCACGGATGAACTTTTTCCGGGGGGAGCCAAGGAGATTCAGCTTACTCTTTTTCTGGAAGACCCGCTTAACTCTTCCCAGCTTTCCATATTGATTACCAAATGCAGCAAGGAGTTTTATGAATTCTCACGCACCAATATTCTGAACACTTTTAACGGAGGAAACCCTTTTAATGAACCGGTACAGATTTATACCAATATTGAGGATGGGCTTGGTATTGTAGGCGCATTTAACCAGCAGTATTACTCTGTAGAATTTTAAAACTAAAACAACGTTATCACGAAAACCCGAACCAAATTATGAGAAAAATCCTTTTATGTGTTCTCTTCTTTCTCCCCTTTCTGGGGATAGCCCAGGAGAATTATACCATTAGCGGCTATGTGGAAGACAGTGAGTCTCGCGAAAGACTTATTGGCGTAAATATTTACGTGCCGGGCACCAGTATAGGTACCACTACCAATACTTTTGGTTTCTATTCGCTTACCGTACGCCAGAAAAACATACAACTGGCTGTAAGTTACATAGGTTATATATCCCAAAGCTATACACTGGAGTTAAAAAGCAATCTGACCAGGGATATCAGCCTGGAACCGCTTACACAGTCCTTAAACGAAGTAACGGTTACAGCTGAGCAGATAGAAGCCCTCAAACCACAAATGAGCACGGTGAAACTTTCAGCCAGGGAAATTAAAAATATTCCAGCTTTTTTGGGAGAAGTAGACATTATCCGCGCCATCCAGTTATTACCAGGCGTACAATCCGGTAGTGAAGGTACTACCGGGTTTTATGTACGTGGCGGTTCACCGGATCAAAACCTGATCCTACTGGATGGCGTGCCGGTATACAATGCTTCACACCTGTTTGGTTTTTTCTCCGTATTCAATGCCGATGCTATTAAAAATGTACAACTCACCAAAGGGGGCTTCCCGGCACGCTTTGGCGGCCGCCTGAGTTCAGTACTGGAAATAGATATGAAGGAAGGGAACCTTCGTGAGTTTCATGGAGCCGGTTCCGTAGGTTTAATTTCCTCCAAGCTTACACTTGAAGGCCCCATTGTAAAAGATAAAACCTCTTTCATCATATCCGGTCGCAGAACGTATTACGATCTTTTGATAAAACCTTTTTTACCGGATGGCCTGGATGCCGGCTACTACTTTGGAGATCTGAACCTGAAAGTAAACCATACTTTTTCACGGAAAGACCGTTTGTACCTGAGCTATTACGGTGGGCTGGATAAGTTTTACCAGCGCGAGTCAAGCAGTGATTTTGGCTATGACCAGGAATTTGAGTCCACCCTTCAATGGGGCAACCATACCGGTTCCTTGCGGTGGAACCACCTGTTTAATGAAAAGCTGTTCAGCAACCTTACGGCTACCTATACCCAGTATAAATTCAACGTAGGTTTTACGGAAGAGTACAACAACCAAACGGATGGATTTGAATATTTCTCCCGTATCCGCGATTACGGTTTACGTTATGATCTGGAGTTTCAGCCCAACTCTGATCATAACCTGCGTTTTGGTGGAAGTTATACGTATCACACCTTTAACCCCGGTGTAGCTCAGTTTGAAGGAGGCTTTACGGATGAAGGTGTGGATTCAGCCCTGAACCTGTCCACACCCATTTACTCTCATGACTCTTATATATACCTGGAAGATGACTGGCTGATCAGTCCTAAATGGCGGGCCAATGTAGGTTTGCATTACTCCACCTACCTTGTAAATACCACCTTTTACAATTCGCTGCAACCAAGGGCTTCGGTCCGGTACCTGCTTACAGATGAATGGTCTGTGAAAGCCTCATACGCCATGATGAACCAATATATTCACCTGCTCTCTAATTCCGGCTTAAGCCTGCCTACTGACCTTTGGGTATCATCTACCAAAAACATAAAGCCACAGTTATCGCATCAGGTAGCCTTAGGAAGCGTGCGCAACATACTGGAAAATAAGTACGAACTATCTGCCGAGGTGTATTATAAACGTATGAATAACCTCATTGAATACAAGGAAGGCGCCTCTTTCATATCTTCAACCGACTGGCAAAATACAGTGGTAAATGATGGTGTGGGTAATGCCTATGGATTGGAATTACTGTTCCGCAAAAATGAAGGACAAACCACAGGCTGGATCGGTTATACACTGGCCTGAGCACCCGCCAGTTTGATGACCTCAACAATGGCGAAAGTTTCCCCTATAAATACGATCGCAGGCATGACATTAGTGTAGTGGTGAACCACAAGTTCAATGAAAAATTTGATTTGGGCGTAACCTGGGTTTTTGGAACGGGAAACACCTATACCGCACCGGTAGCCAGTTATTTTCTCCAAAACCCTTTTAACCCCGATAGCCCACCTCAGGAATACCAGGTGTATAGCGATCGTAACTCATTGCGCCTCCCTCCCTACCACCGCTTAGACCTTGGCTTTAACTTTCATAAGAAAACCCGCTGGGGCATGAGCCACTGGAACATCAGCGTGTATAATGCCTATAACCGTAAGAATCCGTTCTTCCTCTATATCAATGAGAATTACCAAACCGGTGAAAAGAGTGTTCGCCAGGTTAGTTTATTTCCGATCATTCCCTCTATTTCCTACAGTTTTGAATTCTAAGATCATGAAAAAATACATCTTTCTTTCCTTGATTATGGCTACATCCGTAGCCTGCGAAAAAACCATTGACTTTGAAATTCCCTATGACCCGCCTAAGCTTACCATTGATGCTAAGCTCCGTACAGGTGAATTAGTAAAGGCCATTGTGGGTACTTCTCAATTCTCCTTAAGTACTGAAACACCTAACGTAGATAGCTTATCTACCGTATTTTTATACGAAGATGGAATACTTGTGGAAGAGATGCAGCCCAGGCGTTACAGTTCCGACATTATTGACAACAGGGGTGAGATTAAGGCGGCATTTTACTACGAAGGGACTTATCGCCCTCAACCCGATCACACCTATGAAGTCAGAGCACAAAGAGATGGCTTTACCGAAGCCAGGGGTAATGCCTTTATGTATGCTCCCATAGAAATAGTGCGGACTTTTTATGACTCTGCAAATGGCGAACTCAGCGTTTCATTTACAGACCCACCCGGAATGGGAGACTACTACCGTATCAGTATTTCCCCAAGAAGCTCTGATGCAACAGACTTCAGTACCTTATTTGGATCGTATGACCCCACTATTGAGTTTTTTGAAACCGATGATTTTGATGACCTGATAGACCAGGACGGTTTGAGTTTTGGCTATGCCGGCTATATTACTGATGAGTTTTTTGATGGTGGCTTAAAAAAGCTAAAGCTCATATATTATGGGGAAGGAGGGCCGTTTGCTCCTCAACCCATACCGGGCATGAACGGCTCTTTTGACATTATCATAGGACGGGTGTCCAGATCGTATTACCTGCATGAACGCAGTAAATCAGCACAAACCATTGAAACCCCCTTTTCAGAACCCACCCCTATTTATGGCAATGTGGAAAACGGTTACGGAATTGTGGCCACTTCTGCCATTGCACGGGTATACATTCAAAACTAAAGGCCGGATATTCCGGCTTCCTGTATCTCAGGAATAGGGTTAATACAATCTATATCATTTTTGTAGAGCTCGGGGCACAGCACCGAGCCTTCAAAAATGTATACAAAGCCTACCTCATGCGTTCCATAGGTTCGTTGTACTCCTATCGTATTGGTGGTGTATTCAAAGCTATAGCTCATCAGCAGATTATTGCTTAGCTTATAATCTACCTCTGCAATTACTGCGTCATGCTGAAACATGGAGTTATTATCATTCAGTGCTTTTACCCAGCCGTTGCGGTACCCTACTCCAAACCGAACGGGTTCCCATCCGAAATAGCCCATGGTGGTGAGTGTCCGCAGGTTTACCTGCGAATTAAATACAGAACCCAGTTCCACGGTCTTCCGGATGCCTCCGCTCTCCCGGAAATAATGACCCCATATATGCCCGGTATAACGCACAGGCCAGGCAACCTGGCTGTTATTACCAAAAAAAGATTTTTGGTTGCGGGCCAGGTGAAAAGCTGAAGCTCCAAACGAGATATAGCCCTTCTCATTGAAGATGGCATGCATGCCTCTGAAACCAGCTGCAATATCCCATACTGAACTTCCTTCAATGGCTTGTGGTAAAATAATGGATGCGGACCTTACCTGCCGGTAGGTTTGATCACTGAGCTGATCGGTAAATACCAAACGATCCCAATCAATACGTTGCTGACCAACTCCTATTTGCAGGCCAAAAGCAAACATACCGGCACTGCCCACCATGTTCCGGTTGCCAAAATTCCAGGGAAAATAAATAGCGGTTTGAAAGCCCCCCATCGTAGTACGGAGCAAGCCATCACCTTCTACATTATCATAGCCGTATACGGCAAAGCCCAGGTTTCGCTCTTCGCAGGCAATGTTGGCGGCAAAATTATGGGTGCTGAATTTCCCGGATACCTTAGTCCATTGCAGGCGGCTGTTGTAATTCAAACTCAGGTCTGAACTATAACCGGCATAGGCTGGGTTCAGATAATTACGGGTTAAGTGGAACTGCGTGGTGGTAGGGTCTTGCGCACGTAAAGTGAGTCCGCTGCAGAGCAAACCCAGGAACAGCGCCCACCGCTTAACGGATAAGTGTAACTGTTCCATAATCAATTATTTTATCTTCTTTGCATTGGTCACCGGGCCATTCGCGCCCATCATTAAAGGTGGCTTCTATATGCCAGGCATAAGCCCCCATTGGCATATTTTCTCCCTGAAAGGTTCCGTCCCAATGCTCCACCGGACTGCCGTTTTCATCCAATAAAGTGCTTTCAAAAAGCAGGTTACCCCACTCATCGTGTATCCACAAATGATACGTGCCCAAAAGTTTGCCTTTAGGTAAAAAGATATTGGCTTCTCCAAAACCCTGATAACCGGGAGCAAAAGCATTCGGCACATTCAGATGGTAACCCTCCATCTCTATACCGGTAGTGTCAATACCTATGCAATCTCCAAAACCTTCTATGCGATTGATTACCGTGAGCCCTACAATGTAATTGATATCATAATCAATACGGCACAGGCGATCATCATACTGGTACACCTCCGGCAGGGCTATTTCTTCCAGGTTTAATGAATCTCCATTGCCAAAGGTCCAGTGATAAAAAGGGTTTTCCGTATTTTCAATTTGGGGTAAAAATGCAAAAGTACGGGCATCCACCTGTGCTACCTGATCTTCACTCAGCAGCACATCCGGTGTGGGATGTACCCTAATGCTTACCCGGGCGTCAGCCGTATCGCTACAACCCTGGTCGGTAATTACCTTTAAGCCCAGTTGATACTGTCCGTGTTCTGTAAATAAAATGTCTACGAATGTATCACGGAACCTCCTGATCTCACGGCCATCACTAACCGACCATATTAAGCTGTCTATACGATCGCCATTTACAAATTCCATAAGTGAGGTACTGCGGATGGAAATTACCTCATCCGCACATATTTCGTAGGTACCAGATTGGATCACTGCTTCAGGTACCTGGTGAATGATCACCGGACGAATCAAAGAGTCCAGGCAAAAAGGATCCTGTACCACTAACTTCACCAGGTAGGTTCCGGCTGAATCATAAGTATGAGCAGGGTTCTGTAAGGTAGAGGTCATTCCGTCTCCGAAATCCCAGAAATAGCGAAGTACATTGTTCCCGCTACCCTGGCGGTAACTGGTGGAATCGTAAAACTGTATTTCATCTCCTAAACAGGCGTTGGGGTTAAGGGGTGAAAAATCTACCCGTGAGTTGGGTGGCACAAATAAGGTATCTATACGGGTATCCCAACAACTATCCGCATTCCATACACTAAGTTCTATAAAAAAGAAGCCGGTATCAGGAAAAGTGCGAAGACCGGGATTTTGCAGAGATGAAACCATAGTTCCGGGGTTGGCCAGGTCAAAATCCCAACTGTATTGCAGCGGCACTGTACTAATGGAACTGTCATTAAAATAAAAGGCCGTACTGTTTCCACAGGAATCTACGGTAGTGTCGGGGCGAATAGTGAAAAAGGCACGGGGAACTTCCGCAACTTCAAAGCTCTTGGTAATACTATCCATACAACCAGCGCTACTCTCTTGTATAAGGGTAATGAAATAGGTGCCGGGCTCATTGAAAAACAAAGGAGAAGGATTGTTGAAAAACAAACCCTGGCTGTCTACCTTCCAAATGCTTTGGATAATGGTGCCTGTGGCCACCTGGGTTGAATCAAACAACTGGACTGTATCTCCCGCACAAACTCCTTCTATAAAAAAGTCAACCGTGGGAATATCATTTATGGTTACGGTATCGCATACCGTATGATCACAACCATTGCCGTAGGTTACTGTGAGGCATACCGGATATTCACCATAATCTGTATAGGTATGTTGAGGATTGAGTTGTGAAGATCCCATCCCATCACCAAACGACCATACATACACAGGCTGGGCACTAGCATCCGTAGTACTGAGGTTGGTAAACTGAATGCTTTCGTTTTCGCAAATATTGCTGGTGGACATACTGAAAGCAGCGGTGGGAGATGGTTGTACAATAATCTGCAAAAGAGAAGTATCCTTGTCACAGGAACCGCTAATAAAATTAGCTACTGTATAAGTACCGGGAAGAGTATAAATATGACTTACAGTATCTCCGGTGGCCAGAGGTGTTTGGCACATACCCGTGGCAGGGTTATAATCAAAACACCATTTTACGGCTTGCACTTGCGCATTGGACTGGTCATAAAACTCAATAGCCTGGTTTACGCAGTTTTGCTGTGTGTCTACCACAAAAAAGGCCTGAATATTTTTAGGCTCAATAGTTACCGAATCGCTGAAAGTACTGTCACCACATTCATTGTAAGCCGTTAAGCTTACCCAAAAGGAAACTGAATTGGTATCACTGGCGGCATACGTATGGGTAATTCGGGGCCAGGTATATGGATGGGTAAGAATACTCTGTGGTGTAATGCCGGTACCTTGTCCATCTCCAAAATCAATAAGCAATGAATCGGGGTTACCCAATGAAAAACCGGAGAACTGGAAGTTTACATCATTACTGCAAAGGCTATCCAGGTTAAAGGCAAAGCCCGCCACAGGATAGGGTTTTAATGTCAGGGAATCCAAATAGCTAAAGCTACCGCAGCAGTTCCGCACGGTTTGACGTATGTAATAGGTGGTATCATTACTGTAGTTGCTGACAAAGTCGGGTGGTGAATAGATTCCGGCTACGTTAGATGAATCAATGACCACCCGGGTGCCGGCCGGTGTAAAACTGAAAACCACCCAACTGCGTTCAGTAATAAAACCTGTACTTTGATCCTGGAAATTAATAGAAACCGGCCCGCAGGCAGAGACAGTGTCCTTGCTAAAAAGAGCCACCGGGGGTTCCAGTATGACCAATGGTTTAGAAATGGTATCCACACAACCGAATTGCGAAGTAATACGGAGCCTTACTCGGTAGGTTCCGGGTGTAGCATAGGTAAAGGCGGGATTAGCATTTAAGGCATCCACCGTTCCATCATCGTCAAAATCCCATTCTATACTTTGTATGGTTCCTCCGGCCGGGTCAAGCGTGGAAAGATCTTGAAACTGAACACTTAGTCCCACACAACTGGTGTCAACTCCGCAGGAAGCGGTATCCATATTAAAATCGGCCACAGGTAGCGGGTATACGGTAACGGAATCTGTAAATACATCTTCACAACCTCTGCTGTCTGTGGCGATCAGAGACACTGCATACGTTCCCGGATTAGCATACAGGTGTACCGGGTTGGCCTGTACGGAACTATCGCCATCGCCAAAGGTCCACAACCAATTGCTGATTATAGCATTAGTGGTGGTGGAATTGATAAATTGTGTAGTATCACTCAAACATACCGGACCGGAAGCCCATGATGCATCCGGCCGGGCAAATACGGTAACCGTATCACTAATCGAATTACTACACCCCAGACTGCCTACTGAAACTTCCAGAAGAATACTGAAAATGAGGTCTGTTGGGCCCGTATTAGGGAAAATAAAAGTGGGCTGGGCCGTACCTGAACTCAGTACATTGTTCACATACCATTCGTATTGAATTCCGCTTCCGCTAACCACTGAGTCTACTTGAACAACAAGTGTGTCTCCACAGCCTTCATACGCACTCAGCACAAAGAATGGCGAGGGGTCTTCTACCGTACGGAATAATCGTTCCAGGGTATCATTCCGGCACCCAAAAGGACTTTCTACTACTAATTGTACTCTAACCGAATCATCAAAGTTAAGCAGTGTATAGTTTAATGATGAAAGCCCGCTGAAGCTTTGGATTACAGAACGGTTCACCGGGTTCAGTATATTCCAGGTGTACGTGGAATTAGCTACCGGGAATTGATTGATTGAAAGGCTGTCGCTATGAATGACAAAAGGAGCGCAGGCCACCGTATCACTGGTGGTATAAAAGGCTAAGGGGTTAGGATGTACGGTTACAGAATCCAGAAGCGTATCCGCACAACCAAAAGGATTAGTAGCTATGAGACTTATTCTGTAAACACTGTCCACTGTGCCGGTATTGGTAAAGCTTACCGTAGGCACAGAGTCTGAAGAGGTAATGCCATTCCCGAAATCCCAGCTGAAATTCATAGTGTCCCTGCCTATTCCGCTTTGTCCGGAAAAGCTTTGGTTGCTAAAGCTTACAGTAAGTGGTCCACAGCTGTCAGCCGGGGCAAAGGTAAAAGCAGCGGTGGGCTTAGGATATACCGTGAACGATTGGCTCATCGAATCTTCACAACCAAAGCTATTGACCAAATTCAGATGAATAGTATATACGGCTGAATCATTTAACGTAAGTGGGAAATTAATGGATGGATTTGCTGTATTACCTCCATTGATCGTAACTCCGGCAGGAGGATTTACGGTCCACTGATAGCCGAGGTTAGTACCCGCTGAACTATCAATGGGTTGTACCGTCTGGGGGCTACAACCCTGTGCCGGTAATCCGAATGCAGCCAGGGGACGATTATGGATGCTTACGTTCTGTGTTAAAGTATTGGCACAACTGTCTACAGATAGTAATTGCAATTCTATGCTATACACTGAATCTCCTGCTCCCTGCTGGTCAGGGAAATAAAAAAATGGCTCAGCCAGGCTGGAATCACTGATGTAAACACCAGCGGGTACAGTCCAGTTATACCCTATGGAAGCTCCTTTAAAGGTACTGCTGTTATTTACTTGTACAGTGTCTCCGGCACATACCGGGCCCAAACTAAAGCTGACCACCGGCTGCGGAAAAACTCTTACACTATCGCGTACGCTTCGTGAACAACCGTTTGAGCCTACGGTAATATCCAAACGTATTTCATAATCCAGATCGGTATTACCGGTATTGGGAAGTAAAAAAGTGGGCTGGGCCACAGCTGATCTTAAGTCTCCGTTTACGAACCATTGGTATTGCAAACCGGCCACGTTTATCACAGAATCTACGGTTACAGCCAGCGTATCACCGCAACCTTCCAAAGTGCTTAAAGAGAAAAATGGCGAAGGATCTTCCACGGTTTGAAAGAGCTGTTCAACCGTATCATTCACGCACCCGAAGGCACTGATAGCTACCAGCTGAACGATAACTGAATCATTGTAATTGGCCAAAGTATAGTTCAGGGCATTCACGCCATTGAATGATTGAATTATACTGCGGTCTGACGGGTTCAGAATGTTCCACTGGTACATACTGTTAGCTACAGGAAACTCCGTTACATTCATGCTATCACTCAATAGGGCAAAGGGTGCACAACCTATGGTATCCTGAGGATCAAATAAAGCCCGTGCATCCGGATGAATAGTTATGGAATCCATCAGCGTATCACTACACCCGAGGCTATTCGTTACAGCCAGCTGGATGCTGTATATACTGTCTACAGTACCGGTATTGGTAAAGGTTACTGTGGGTATGGAATCATTGGAGGAAATGCCATTGCCAAAATTCCAGTTTATGTTCAGATCACCAAGCCCTTCACCGGGAATGGAGGTTTGCGAAATATTCTGAAAGCTTACGTCAAGCGGTCCACAACTGTCCTGTGGACTAAAAGTGAAAGCGGCAACCGGCTTTGGGTAAACCGTAAATGTCTGACGTGCTGAATCTATACAGCCAGCACTATCCGTAATGCTTAGTGCCAGGGTATACACTACTGAATCATTCATACTTACCGGAAAGTCAATGGCAGGGCCGGCCGTATTTCCGTTGTTTATAATTACTCCGGCTAAAGGAAAGACGGTCCACACATAGCTCAGCTGACTGCCGCTGGAAGTATCACCAGGCATAAGGGTTAAAGGTCCACAACCCACGGTCGGAATACTGAAACCAGCCACTGGCCGGCTGGGTACCACCACCAGCTCATTCAGGGTATCGGTACATCCATCAACCGAGGTAATAATAAGGCGGATGGTATACGTAGAATCCGAACCGCTGTTATTGTCCGGAAAACCAAACTGCGGTTGCGCAGCACTGGTATCACTGATGTAAACTCCATTGGGAGCCTGCCAGTGATAGGTTGCTGTAGCTCCCTTGAAAATACTATTGTTGGTAACTCCCACTGTATCTCCCGCACAAAAAGCACCAAAACTAAAATCAGCAAGAGGTTTCGGATGCACTACTACCTGCCGAACAGTGCTGTCCGAACAGCCGGAGCCGGCCTGTACTTCCCGCTTAATAGTTATGAGAGAATCATTCTGATGAGAGAGATTCACAAAAAGTAAAGTATCAGTACTGTTAAGCGCTACCGGCTGATCATTGATAAACCAATTGCCTGCATTTCCCGAACTATCCGTAACTACCACTTCAAAAGCGGAGCAACCAGCTGTATCGCCAACAATTTCAAAACCTACCGAGGGCTGCAGGATCACTGAAACGGTAAGGCTGTCCGCGTAGGTACAGCCAAAGGCATCTGTAAAATCATAGCGCAAAAGATGGTTTCCAATGCCCGCAGCTGCCGGGTCAAAAAGCCCTCCGGCCGTTATGGCTGTTCCACTCCAGTTTCCCCCGGCCGGGGAAGCCGGAAAGGTATACGTACCTGCATTAATACAAAGTGTAGTGTCTCCTTCTATCTGTAGATTGGCCAGTGGAAATACTTCAATTTCAACAGAATCTTCGGCTGTGCAGCCCAGTGAATCGGTAATAAAAAGACGATAAACAACGGTTGAATCCAGCGGTGCACGGTTTGGGTTTAAAACAGTGGTATCGGATAAAGCGGCTGAAGGACTCCAGGCAATGGTATAAGGAGGAGTGCCCCCGTTTACCACACTATTCAATGAAATGGAATCGGAAAAACAAAGAGATTGATCGGCCCCGGCATCAAGCGTTAAAGGTGGGGCTACTTGTATGCTGAAAAAAGTACTGTCTGTACAACCTAAAGAGTCCGTAACATGTAATAAAACCGTGGTATCGGTCTGCAAACCACTAAGAAAAACAGAATCTGTGGTAGCAAAAACACCCTGGCCTTGTATACTCCACTCAAAACTATAAGGTGGTAAGCCAAAGTTCGCACCAGCCTGAACTCCCAGGCTGCTATTATAGCATAAAAGAGTATCCCGGATGGTATCCAGCTCCGGACGTTGAAGGATGAGAACATTCACAGAGTCCGTAAACGAACCACAACTATTAGTAACCATAAGGCTTACTATATAGCTACCGTGCTGGGTAAACTGCAATACGGGCAATGCAGTATCTGCGGTAGTACCATTCAGGAAATTCCAGCCGGCCGCAGGAAAAACAGTCCACTGGTAAGCGTTTACAGGCGAAAGGCTATCGGTTACAGATGGAGCTAATAAAGAATCTTTGAAGTCAAGTACTGTAAAATTACACACCGCTGTGTCACCCGGCATTACAATACTGGGCCTGCCCTGAACCACTAAAGTATCAGTTACTACCACGGTATCGCAATTATTTCCGGCCCTTAATTCTACCACATACACACCACTGCTGTTGAAGGTTATGTTCTGGGTGGTGCCCAATGCTCCGGTAGCTCCGAAAGAATAACCGGAGGGTTCCAATACACGCCATTGCAGATCCAGTGTCTGACATACGGATTGTATTTCGCCTACAAAAGATGCCTGTACAGATTCACCACTGCAAATGGTATCATCGCTTAGAGCAAAATCAGCATCAGGTATGGAGTCAATACAGATTACCCGGGTATTAGTGTCGTTGCTACATTCCTGTGCATTACCAATTACTTGTGAAATGGTATAAGTTCCGGTCTGATTGAATGTTACATCCAATGGATTTGCCCCGGATATCCAGTTGATGGGGTCAGGGCTTCCAAAGGTACTACCCAGGCTGGCTGCTCCTCCGGCCACAGTATAGGTAGCAGGGCTAATGGACCAGATTGTTTTCCCATCTACAATACAGGTTCCGTTACGCACTACCCCACCCACAATGGAAGTGTCCTGTATCAAAACCGACTGGTTAATACAGGCATCCGGTTCATTATTAAAACCGGCATAGGAAGGAGCGGAAATATAAATGGGTTCTACCGTACTGGAACGCTCTGAACACGGGTTGGAAGCCCGGAAGCTCAATTCAAAGGCATTATTGAATTTGGCCGAATTAAATCCACAGGAACTCAAAGAGAACTGGTGACATACCGTATCAGGTGGCGGATGACTGAAAATCACATCCGGGCTGCCATCGTTTGAGGACAAGGTATATACCGTTTCCGGGTTATTACCTGCCACACCCGTTACTGCCACACATATTTCTATAAAGCCGGTGTCTCTGGGAATGCATTGGTTAATAGTACCACCCGGGATGCTGAAGCCCACAGCGGGCTGCTGACCTATAAAAACATTAATGATATCGGTGCGGCTACAGCCATTAGCATGATGCAGGGTAAGCGATACTTCATAAAGCCCCGCCCCTACATATTGATGGTTAATACCCGCTCCCAGATTATTGGGAAAAACCGCTCCATTTACAGCAGCAGAACCATCTCCGAAATCAAGCGTATAGGATACATAATTATTGGAAAGGGATTGGTTGTAAAAAGTGAAAGTACTGGTATTACTGGCGGAGTCGCAACTGGAATACGTAAGTATACCCTGCCATGTGGTACCAAAACCATTCGCTCTCAGGTTAGGTTCCGGAGCATCTTTCACAAAAATACTCTGAATTACAAAATCTGTACACGCCCCATTGCTTACGGTATACGTTATATTACTGGTCCCCGGATTAGCGGCATCGGGATCAAAAGTATTATTGGTAACCCCAGGGCCTGTAAAAATTCCCCCGGCCGGGGTTCCGCTTAACACAATAGGGGCATCACTTTCGCAAAGCGTATCCGGTATATTGAAAGCAGGGGGAGCCAGTTGGGTAACCTGAACGGAAAGAGACTGACTGGCTATACTGCTGTCCATGAGGTATACATGAACCACAGCCGAAAAGCTGCCGGTAGCCGCATAGGTAAGGGTATGATTACCGGGGCCGCTTGCCCTGTTACTATTCCCCCCGGTAAAGGTCCATATCAAACTATCACTGGCTCCCGTAAAAGAAGCCGTATAAGTAATGGTATTGGCATCATCCAGACAAAGAAAAACACTACCATTTTGTATAGAAGGATTTGCGGAAACATTGAGCTGCGCCCGGACATGCTGAACAGAGAAGATCAGCAAAATGATGAATAAGACCCTGAAAACCCGCATGCAATAATATCTACCTACCTATGGTCATTCTGTGAAAATAAAAAATATAATCCGGCAAACAGGTGGCGAAAGTACTAATTTCAGTAATCTTCAAAGCTCCCTAAAAGTTAGTATTTACTTGATTTAAAATAGTTTAAAATCATTATTATCCTACAATTAAAGGCTTAAAAATTCAACATATCAGATACCATTTCCTTGTCAATGAGTGAGGAATATTCTTCTTATAAGTACTTTGTATCGAACCCTGTGAACGATTTCTAACTAAATGGCTTTAACTAAGGTAATCAACCTATTATTTATCTAAATTAAGCTTTATGGAAAAATGGTTTACTGCTTCACCGGTCTCGCTAATGGCCATCTCACTTACCGCTTTGGTAGTTTACCTGGTGCTTATCCTGCTTACCCGGATGGCCGGGAAAAGAAGTTTTTCAAAAATGTCAAGTTTTGATTTTGCCATCACCGTAGCTATCGGCTCTTTGCTGGCCACCATTATTATCAGTTCATCCGTGAGTCTTTTACAGGGAATGGTGGCTTTGGCCGTGGTTTTTGCCTTACAGTTTATGGCAGCCGTGCTGCGCAGGTTTTCCTGGTTTCAATCACTGGTGGATAATAAGCCTCTTCTCCTGATGGATGGATCAAACGTATTGCACCACAATATGCGAAAGGCCAAGGTTACCGAATCAGACCTCTTCTCTAAACTGCGGGAAGCTAACGTTATCCGCTTAAATGAAGTAAGAGCCGTGGTTTTTGAAACCACCGGAGATATATCGGTATTACATTCTACAGATAATGAAAAAAAGCTGGAAGACCTTCTCTTAAAAGGGGTTCAGCATTAGTTTCCCCTAAACTTTGTGGTGTTTTTTTGCCTTATCCAGGGCAATACGCAAGGGTGTACACTCCGCCTGATTTAATGTTCTTATTTTTGGCACCGGAAACTTCGGCTTAATGGCTAAACAGAAAGGAAAAGCAAAAACAAGTAAAACCGGCCCTACCGCCCTGAAACAGTTCTTCAGCAACAAAACCAATCATACGGTTTTGGGAATACTGCTGGTTTTTATGGCCGTTTTTATGGCCGGGGCATTTACCTCTTATTTATTCAACTGGCAGCAGGATCAAAGTGAACTACAGGGTAATTTCTTTGCTCTGCTGGCTAGTGATGAGTTTCAGGTGCGCAATGTATTGGGCAAGGTAGGTGCAGCCCTGAGTCATCAGTTTATATTCCACTGGTTTGGTATTTCGGCTTACCTGGCATGTTGGTTTTTGATACTGTTGGGTTTACGTATTGCTTTACGCGTAAAGCTAGCAGGGCTGCGTAAAAGTGCCGGTGTAATACTCTTTCTATTGATCTGGACACCAACTGCTTTAGCTTATCTCAATCCGGATAGCCCCGTTTGGTACGGAGGGAATGGTTATTTTACTCAAAAGTGGATGAATGCTATAGCCGGGCCGGTAGGTACTGCTGTGGTGCTGATCTTTACTATGCTGATATTTTTGTCCATTCGTTTTAAATGGACCCCGGAAAAGATCAATGCCTTTTTTGCCAACCTGAGCCTTCCCGGGCGGAAATCCAAAGAAGATATTATACCCGAAGAATCTGCAGCTACTGCTATGGATGAGGAAGAAATGCTTCCCGAAGAACGACTGGAAATAGATTTTAACGGAGAGGAAGATGAAATCAAAGAAGAGAATACTCCGCAAACGGAACCACTGATTATTGATACTACTGAAACTACTGACGAAAAAGAAGCAGAGCCTCCACTTGATGAAGACTTTGAAATTGAAAAGGTTGAAGAGGAAGAATCACTGAGCGAAAAGGAGGTGAATCGTAAGGTGAAGGAATTCGGAGAGTATGATCCCAAACTGGACCTGTCACGCTTTAAGCTCCCTCCTATTGATTTACTTAAGGATTATGGTGATAGTAACATTACTATTAACCAGGAAGAACTGGAAGCCAATAAGAACAAGATTGTTGACACCCTCAACAATTATAATATAGAGATCTCCAAGATCAAAGCCACTATTGGGCCTACGGTTACTTTATATGAAATTGTACCTGCAGCCGGAGTGCGGATTAGCAAAATAAAAAGCCTGGAAGACGATATAGCTCTTTCGCTGGCCGCTCTTGGCATACGTATTATTGCCCCCATACCAGGCAGAGGTACCATTGGTATTGAAGTACCCAGCACCAACCCGCAGATGGTGCCGATGCGCAATATGCTTAAGAGCGAAAAATTCCAGAAGTCGGATATGGAATTGCCTATTGCCTTTGGAAAAACCATCAGCAATGAAACCTTTATGGCAGACCTCACCAAAATGCCACACCTTCTTATGGCTGGGGCTACGGGGCAGGGTAAATCGGTTGGACTTAATGTTATACTTACCTCTATACTCTACAAAAAACATCCGTCTCAGGTAAAATTCATTTTAGTAGATCCTAAAAAGGTAGAACTCACCCTGTTCAATAAAATTGAGAGGCATTATCTAGCTAAACTGCCGGACACTGAGGAAGCCATTATTACCGATACAACGAAGGTAGTGCACACTTTAAACTCTTTGTGCATTGAGATGGACAACCGTTACGACTTGTTGAAAAACGCCATGTGCCGGAACCTTAAAGAGTATAACGCCAAGTTTATTCAGCGTAAGCTAAACCCCGAAGAAGGCCACCGCTACCTCCCCTATATTGTATTGGTGATTGATGAATTTGCTGACCTTATTATGACGGCAGGCAAAGAAGTGGAAACTCCTATTGCCCGGCTGGCGCAACTGGCACGGGCTATTGGCATTCACCTGATTGTTGCTACACAAAGGCCATCGGTAAATGTAATTACCGGTATTATTAAAGCCAACTTCCCGGCCCGGGTAGCTTTCAGGGTAACCTCTAAGATTGATTCTCGCACCATTCTGGATGCCGGAGGTGCAGATCAGTTGATCGGTAAGGGAGACATGCTTTTTGCCAGTGGCAGCGATCTGATACGTATACAATGTGCTTTTGTAGATACGCCCGAAATTGAGGAGATCACAGATTATATCGGTAACCAGCAAGCCTATCCTGAAGCGTATCAGTTACCGGAATACAAAGGCGAAGACGAGGGTGGAGCGATTGATATTCTGGATCCTTCAGAACGGGATGCCCTTTTTGAAGACGCGGCACGGGTCATTGTAATTCATCAGCAGGGTTCCACTTCGCTTTTACAACGTAAACTCAAATTGGGTTATAACCGGGCAGGGCGTATTGTAGATCAGCTGGAAGCAGCCGGTATTATTGGTCCTTTTGAAGGGAGCAAGGCACGACAGGTTCTTGTACCAGACGAGATGGCTTTGGAACAGTTATTGAAAAACGAACAGTCACCAGAATAATAACACCTTATGAAACAAATTTCAACCCTTCTTTTTTCGTTGCTTTTAGTAAGCGGAGCCATGGGACAGGTAACCACCAAAGAAGCAAAGGAAAAGCTGAACCGGGCTTCTGAAAAAATGCGCTCTTTTGATAATCTGTATCTGAGCTTTACTTACTTTTTTGAGAACAGCCGGGTAGAGCCCCCCATAACCCAGCAGGAAAAAGGAAACATTGCCATTAAGGGAGAGTCTTATCACTTAAATTTTATGGGTACCGAACAAATTCGCAGCGGTAATAAGCTATACACCATTTTAAAAATGGATGAAGAGGTGCAGGTCACTGAATATGAAGAAGGTGAAGAAACCGGCCTTACCCCCACCCGTATTCTGGATTTATACAGCAGTGGTTACAGCTACAAGCTGGGCGGAACTGAAAAGAAAGACGGTAAAGTGATAGAATATGTGATTCTTAAACCTAATGCTTCTGAAGAGATTGATAAGATAATGGTAGGTATTGAAAAAGGCACGGATTACATCTATTCTCTTAAACAATGGGGAACCAATGGTACTATTACTACCTTTCAGGTAACTAGTTTTGAACCCAATAAAAAACTGGCTCCCGGTTATTTCAGCTTTAAAAAAGAAAATTATCCCGGTTATTACATTGCCGAGTAGAGCATGAGAACCCTTGATCGCTTTGTACTAAAGTCTTTTATAAGACCTTTCCTCACCACATTTATTGTAATGGTACTTTTTCTGCTTATGCAGTTCGTATGGAAGTACATTGATGATCTGGTGGGTCGTGGTGTAGAGTGGTATTACATTGCGGAGTTGCTCTTCTATACCTCTGCCACCGTAGTGCCCATGGCCTTACCCCTGGCTGTCCTTCTCTCTGCTATCATGACTTTCGGAACGCTGGGAGAGCATAATGAAATGGCCGCCATGAAATCTTCCGGGCTTTCACTGATACGGGTCATGCGCCCGCTCATCGTGTTTATGCTGATGGCGGCAGTAGGTCAGTTTTTCTTTGCCAATTACGTTATCCCGGTGGCCAACCTTAAAAGTCAGACACTGCTCCGTAACATCACGAACAAAAAACCCGCTCTGAATATTCGTCAAGGTGTTTTCTACACCGGTATTGAAGGCTATTCTATTAAGATCGGGGAAAAGACCGGACCTGATAATAATCAATTGCGCAACATCTACATTTACGACCATACCAAGAAAATGGGTAACATGAAGGTTATTACTTCCGAAAGCGGGGAAATGAAAGTTACCGACAATGAGACCTACCTTAACATAAACCTGGCAGATGGTAATTCTTATGAGGACCTCAACCCTACTAAATTAAAGGATCGGGATAATTACCCTTTTGTAAAATCTTCTTTTGATCGCTCCATCATTCGCTTTAACCTCACTGACTTTCAAAGTGGTGATTTGCGTGCAGGCGCTCGTAAGGACTATGATATGCTTAATGTAAATCAGCTGGATGAGGCTGTGGATTCGCTTTACAGGAGTTTTGATGAGCGGAAAACTGAATTTCAGGAGCAGATGGTTGATAAATATTCTTTTGAAACAGCCGTGATTGATTCCGGTGAGGCAACTGATGCTGAGGCGGAAGTTATTTCTGATTCTGCAATTACCCCCACTTCAGCGGTTAAAGCGGATATACTCGCTAACATTGACCCTATTGACCGGCAAAAGGTTATTCAAAATGCGTTGCGTATTGCACGCAGCAACAAGGCTTACTTTACCAATGCCGGTGCTGAATATTTATGGCGGGATAAACTTATTGCCCGGCACTTGCTGGAATGGCAAAAGAAATTTTCCGTGTCATTCTCCTGCATCGTGCTGTTTTTTATCGGAGCTCCTTTAGGTGCCATTATCCGCAAAGGCGGTATGGGAATGCCCGTGGTTATCTCTGTTTTTATTTTTATAGTGTATCATGTAACCAGTTATTCCTTTGAAAAGCTGGGCCGTGAACTGGTTTGGAGTCCTTTTCGTGCTATGTGGACCGCCAACTTCATTCTCTTCCCTATAGGAGTATGGCTTACCTATAAATCGGCAACAGATAGTGCCATCTTTAACATTGAGAACTACCTGAAGCCATTTCAAAAAATTTCAGGCATCTTTGCCGGGCGAAAGAAAAAGAGCCTTGAAGATCCTCCTGCTGAGCAATAAAGTTCCCTATCCTGCGCGTGATGGCAGCAGCATTGCCATCAAAATGATGATCGATGGGTTTTTGGCCAATAATGCCGAAGTCAGTCTCTTCAGTTTAAATACGCTCAAGCATTTTAAAAAAGCAGATGATATTGCTGCTGAAAAACCCGGTAAATTGCATTTGGAAGCCGTTACGGCCAATACCAACATCCATTCTGCCGGAGCTATATTAAATCTTATAGCCGGTACTCCCTATCATGTTTCACGCTTTGCTGTAAAAGAATTTGAACAAAATCTCATCAGGCATTTGAGTAACCATCACTACGATGTGATTCAACTGGAAGGCCTGGCCATGGGTGTTTACCTGAATACCATCCGTAAGCATTCTAATGCACGCGTAAGCCTGAGAGCGCATAATGTAGAGTACATGATCTGGAAGCGCCATCTGCAATCGTTAAACGGTTATTTCCGGAAAAAATACCTGAAGATCCAGGTCAATCGCCTCCGCAGGTTTGAAGAGGAAATTGCCCGCCAGGTAGATTTTATTATTCCCATAACCCATGTAGACCTGCAGCAATTCCAAAAAATGCATTTAAAGGCCGCATCGATAGTCATTCCATGTGGTATTAATCCCAAAAAACTAAAGCCACGCGTTACGCCCACCCCTTATGACCTTATCTACCTTGCCAGTTTTGACTGGCCACCCAATGTACAAGGTGTGGAGTGGTTTCTTAAAAAGGTATGGCCCCGTATTATTGATAAACGTTCTGATGCTACCTTTGCATTAGGAGGACGTGATCTGCCTGTTTCTGTGGCACAATTGAAATTACCCGGTTTTAAAGTGATCGGACCCGTGGCTTCCATGCCCGATTTCATAAGCCAGGGAAAAGTAGTTGTGGTGCCTCTTTTAGCCGGTAGCGGTATGCGGATTAAGATTGTAGAAAATATGGCCCTGGCCAAAGCAATAGTTTCCACCACGGTAGGTGCGGAGGGCATAGTATTGAAAAATGGAGAAGACATTATTCTGGAAGATGACCCTGAAAAATTTGCCATCGCAGTAGTTAAACTGCTGGAAGACCATGATAAGCGTCAACAAATAGAAATAGCTGCCCGCCAAAATGTGGAAACACATTATGACACTTTCAAGCTGGGAAAACAATTACTGAGCTTTTACCAAAAAGAAATATGATGCTGATTTTCAAGATCATTTTCTTTATCTCTCTAACCGGTATTATACATACGTATGTATTGTATCCCTTATTCATGTTAACCGCGCACAATTTAAAAGGGTACCGGAAAAAGAAAGTACTGCCCGAGAATGATCTACCGCATATAGAAGTTTTGTTTGCCGCTTACAATGAGGAAAGTGTAATTGCTGAAAAAATCCACAGCACCTTTAATTCGGCTTATGCTCCTGAAAAGATCAGTATTCATGTGGGTTCTGATTGCAGCTCTGATAAAACCGATGCTATTGTAAAAAAACTTCAGGATCAATATCCAAACCTTCACCTTACCCGCTTTCAGGAACGCACCGGAAAAGCAGGTATAATCAATCAATTGGTTCAAAGCTCTGAGGTGGAACTTTTAATTCTCACCGATGCCAACATCATTTTTGAAAAAGAAACCATACCAGCCCTGGTAAGTTCCATGTTGGATGAGCAA
Source organism: Owenweeksia sp. (assembly GCA_965212245.1). Classification (GTDB taxonomy): domain Bacteria; phylum Bacteroidota; class Bacteroidia; order Flavobacteriales; family Schleiferiaceae; genus CAKZNE01. Next base: position 3,596,156 of record OZ243107.1, read on the forward strand.
GTGGGGGCAGTGGGTGGCTCTATTGAGTACCGGAAAGTATTTGAAAAGGGAATCAGCCAGCAGGAAAACACTTACCTGCAACTGGAAAACCGTTTGAAGAATGCAGAATCCGACCTTTTTGGCAGCGCGATGGGTGTAGAGGGCGGTTGCTATATTATACGCAAAGCCCTGTTCCCTGAAATTCCCCCTCTCTTTTTTATGGAAGATTTTTACGTGAGCCTTTCTGTATTAGAGCAGGATTATCAAGTATTGTTGGATACCGAAGCACGTTGTTATGAAGATGTAAGTGTAGCCAGTACGGAGGAATACAAACGGAAAGTGCGGATTTCCATTGGTAACTTCCAAAACCTGGGCAGGTTCAGAGGTATGATCTGGAACCGTTTTTACCCGGTGGGGCTTGCTTTCTTATCCCACAAAGTACTGCGGTGGTTCACCCCTTTCTTCCTGATCCTGTTGCTGCTGTGTGCCCTCATATTAAGTACAGAAAGCAGGATATTTTCACTTTTTGCCGGAATCTACTTCCTTTTTCTTTCCGCAGGACTTTTCGGTATCTTATTTTCGCAAAGCAGAAGTTTATCCTGGATCAAGTATCCGGGGCATTTTATCCATATGAACCTGGCACTGATGCGTGGGTTTTTCATTTACCTAAAAGGAGTTAAAAGCAATGTCTGGCAGCCTACTACCCGAAACCAAAATTAAACTCAACACCATTGAAGAAGCCGTGGCAGATATACGCCAGGGTAAGGTGGTAATTGTAGTTGATGATGAGGATCGCGAGAATGAAGGCGATTTTGTAGCCGCTGCTGAAATGGTTTCTACGGAAATGATCAACTTCATGACCAAAGAAGGTCGCGGACTCATCTGCACTCCGTTAGTAGAGAGCCGTTGCCAGCAACTGGACCTCAGTCCTATGGTAATTAAGAACACTGATCCCAATAATACACAGTTTACCGTATCGGTAGACCTTATCGGGCAAGGTGTGACCACCGGAATTTCGGCCGGAGACCGCGCTAAAACCGTTAAAGCACTCGTTGACCCGGAAACCACCCCAGGTAACCTGGCCCGTCCCGGACATATTTTCCCTTTAATTGCCAAACCAGGAGGTGTACTCCGCAGAACCGGCCATACCGAGGCAGCCATTGACCTGGCCCGTCTGGCTGGCCTGAAGCCGGCCGGTGTTATTGTGGAGATTATGAATGAAGACGGCAGTATGGCTCGCCTCCCTCAACTTTTTGAGATTGCTCAGAAATTTGATTTGAAGCTTATTACTATTGAAGACTTGGTAGCGTACCGCATGAGCCAGGAATCTTTAATTCGCAAGGAGGAAGAATTTGAATTGAGTACGCCCTTCGGAACTTTTACACTGAGAGCTTATCAGCAAACTACCAACGGACAGATTCATATTGCACTTACTATGGGCCAATGGGAAGCAGATGAACCTGTATTGGTACGGATGCATTCAGCTGCCACTGCACATGACATCTTCGCTATACTTACTTCAGATACCAGCCACCAGCTTGAAAAAGCCCTTAAAAAGGTGAGCCAGGAAGGACGTGGCGCCATTGTATATATGAACCAGGAGCGGTCAGCCAGCAGCCTTTTAGAGCGTATACGTGAATATAAAGATCAGGATGGTCCGGTACGCAAAATATCTTTTGCCAAGGATAATCGCGATTTTGGGGTAGGTGCACAAATACTGCATGACCTGGGTATTACCAATGTAAAACTGCTTACCAATAATCCTATTAAAAGAGTTGGAATAACCGGTTATGGGTTAACCATTGTGGAGAATGTAACGATGTAGATTTAGTCGGGGTCTTTTTCCTCAGAAGCAGGCTTATCCTTTTCCCCTTTTTTAATTTCGTTTATACTATCCTCATCCGGCCCGGGTACTTCCTCTTCCCTGGCTTGCTGCTCCTTGCGATCTTCTCTTTGGGTTGATTCCACCGGGTGAGTAAGTTTATAGAAAAACTCACGGCTACTGTCAAAATCAATTCGGTAAAAGACACCTACCCCTTGCTGATAGTTCTGATCTGCAAAAGAGAATTGATCCTGTACGGCCCGGTTAAAAGCTTTAGCCCGGATACGCCCGTCTTCTGTAATATTATATTCTATTTCAAATTCTCCGGCTATCTGGTTTTGGTTTTCTCCTACTGGTACACCCACAGATCCGTTTACAGTAATCCGATCATTAAAAAACCGCTTAGAGACCCCTACTTCAAATTCTTCCTGTGAGTTTACATTCACGGCATTCGGATTGGAGGCATCTGCTCCGCTTTGAAGATCTCCGGCCGCCTGGTAGTCCAATGATATATTGTAATCCCCCGTAAGCTGATTGATCCAGCTACTGGCACGGCTGGCCAACAACTTCAGTCCCTGCTCACGACCAGTGCTTGCTCCTGCATCAGCCAGACCCTGATCTGGTGCGAAGCGATTAAAGGCCAGCAGTGAAAACACCTGCTGGTTCATTTTGGTATCATCGGTAAGACGGTTGTTGATTACCGTTTGTACTGTAGAACTGGCCCGGGGTGCTTCTATGGCAAAGCTTATATTGGGGTCTAATAATTGCCCGGCTAACGTAAGGTCTATATTTACCAGGGTTCGGCCTCCACTATATTCTGAAACCAATGGACTGGGGTCTGCACGGGTAGAATACTCCGCAGTAATGTTCACTAAAGCATCCAGCGGGTCTCCATTCCATATTACGGTACCACCTCTTTGAACCCTGAAGTTACGCCTCAGGATGTTTTCCAGTGCAAAGAGAAATTGCCCTTCATACACGGTGTATGTGCCATAAAGTTCCATATCCTGAAAGGGGTCGATACGCAAACGAATATTTCCATTACCGGTAGAAGTTAGCTTGGTACCGGCATCCTGGTCTATAATAATCTGTACCTGTGCGCTGCGGTTTACTGATATATTAAAATCCAGGGTTATACCTTTATTAATTGAGAGCTGTTTTACCTCTTCCTCCTCTTTCTTAGCCGTATCATTAGGGTTAATGAAAGTTACAAAGTCTGATTTTCGCACATCTTTAGCGGCATCCAGCGGAATGTTAAAACGGGTGTCTCTTTCAGTAGATACATCGGCCTTGATCACCACCCCATTGGTAGGCCCTTTAATGGTAATAACTCCTGAAACAAAAGCAGTTCCAAAGTAGGCATTGTCTGTTGAAGATTTGGTATTAAGTGCCAACAGCTCATCCGCGTCTATCTGTAGATCCAGGTTAAAATCCCGGAAATTAGAATGCGTTACAGTACCGGATAATTTACCTTCCGTTCCAAATTCGCTATCGCGTAAAATCAGGTCCGGAAATGAGATACGGTCTTGTAATATCTTTACCTTGGGTGATCCGGTCAAATTGTAGTCCGTTTGTAAAAAAGAAACCGTAAAAGCTACTTTGGGCAGTTCCAGTTCACCTTCTACTTTGGGAGCTCCGGTATTACCAGATACATTTACTCCTCCGTTTACATAACCGCGCAGGTTCTCCACAAACCCACTTAAAACAGGGTTCAGGGCAGCCAGCCTGAACTGATCAAAATCAATATCAAAATCAATGCTACCCAGTGAGTCAGGCTGATAATAACCTTTTACATCCAACGTTCGCAGTTTCCCTAACTCTAAATAAGCCGCCAGGCTAATGGTGTCATCTTTATACGTCCAATCGCTTTCTGCCTTAAAATTACCCAGCAGGGTATTGTTCATTTCCAAACTATCAATACTCAGATCGGCCGCAAAGCGAGGGTTCCCCAGTATTTGAGAAATGATTACATCTCCGTTGAGATTACCCTTAAAACGCGCTTCCGGAGATCCTATAAAGTAGTTGACCAAATCCATACCAAAGCCCTTTAAGTTAAGGCGCAGTATTTCATTGGAATTATCAGAAAGGTTACCATTTATCACCACCGAGCGATCCTCATTGGATATAACCAGATCCTCAATATGTACACCGCCTGTATCCAGGAATATGCGGTTGTTGTCTTCTATCATAAAATCCTGAAAACCAATATTGAATCGTGAAGAATCAATGCCAAATTCAAAACTCAGACTATCATTTTGTAACGCATAACCTTCTATGTTAGCGCGACTGTCCACACTATCCCTGAATATCCAGTTTAAGTTATAAAACAGTGTATCCCGGTAATAATAGTTACCCAGGAATACCGAGTCAATCTCAAAACCACTGGCCAATTCCACTCCTGCAATTCTAAAGCCCAGTTCAGATTTACTATCTGCACCTTTATATTGCAGATCAATAGCGGCTATGGTATTTTCATCATATTCAAAACCTGGTGATTTCAAATCAATATCCAATTCACGTGTTTTAGCCCGATACTTGCCGTTGATCTTTGAATTAGGTTCAATATTCAGTTTAGGTACAAATATTTCCGTAAGTACCTGGGTATTTTTGATATGGACGTCAAAGTCAAAATTGCCGGGAGGAGCTTCAGGCATAGGTTTGGAAGACTTTATAAACTTGCGGGTGTGATATTTAAATGCCTGAATAATATCTGCAATGGTATAATTACCGGATACATCAGCATCCAGAATATTAGACCGTACCTGTAAAGAACGACTGGTATCCAGTCCTTTGGACTCCACCCGGATATCTTCAAAGAAATAGAAGTTCCGGGCTTTTTCAAAAGTGGTGTTGGTTACTTTAATAGTGCCCTGCCACTTATCGTAATTTAAAGCAACAAAATCAATGTCCATTTCAGCAGAAACCCTGGACACAGAGTCTTCCGTAAAATTGAGGGCAAAAAGATCAGCCGTATCCACTTTAGCTACAAAATTGTAGGTAGAAGTGTCCTTACCAAAACTGGCATTTCCATTAAAAGTGAAACGCAGGTTGGGGTCATTCGCTTCAAAACGGCCCCTGAAATTGCCTTTTTCTATACGCCCGTTTACAGACATTTCAGAATATGAGTAGCCGTTGAATTCAAAAAGAGGGATACTTCCTTTAAGTTTAGTATCCATAGTACGGGGGTCCAATCCCTTACCATTTAAATTTAAACGGGCCGATACCATACCCAAAGCCGAATCATTAAGCAGTAAGCCCAGGTTTACCGAAGTGGCCTCCAGGTCTCCCTGATAAGTAACATTTTTAAGGGTGGTATCCGGTTGACGAAAAGCAATGTCGGCTTTTATTTCTCCCACATCGGTGGTTATAACCGCTTTCGTTTTAAAGTCTCGCAGGTAACCTGTATAATTACCGGAAAAATTTACATTTCCCAGCTTATCAATAATAGCAGGCAGGCTTGAGTCTGAAAACAGACCATTGATGTAGCAGACATCTTCCGGAATTGTATTTATAAAAAGATCCTGGGCGTTTAAAAAAAGACTATCTGCACTAGTAGGGTTCTTAATTCCGATGTCACCCCTCACACGGGTACTTTGGCCTATCTCTATAGCCAGGTCTTTGGTCTTAAGATCACTCACTGTTCCATTTACCTCACCACTTAATTTAAAGCGATCAAAATCGGGAAATTCAGAGGCAAAGAACATGATCTCCTCTGACTCTACGTAAGTATCTTCGTCCAGATCCGCTACTATTCTTACCTGGTTTATAAAATCTTTAAAAGCGGATACTGAATCATACTTAAAGGCAATATCTCCCGCCACATAACTTCTGCTGGTCTTTAATTCCAGATTATTAAAAAATAGCTGATCCGCTACATACCCTACGTCTCCCTGTAGTTTATATATATCCAGACTGTAACGTTCTTTGGCTGAAAAGCTTTCTATCTCTGCAGTAAGGTATGAACCCTCCAGGTCAAAATTGTCAATTTCCAGATCCAGTTCTTTTATCTGGTAACGCTTGCAGGAGGTACAGTTTACATTTTCAAACCGAAAACTTCCATCGGTTATTTCAATATTACCTACCTCCATTCCAAAAGGAGGTTTATCATTACTTTTAGGACCGGTATTGAATTTTTGGATAAATTTTTTGAAGCCGGCAACAGAGTCCCCGCTTTCGGTTACCCAGTTAAAACGCAATTTTTCAATAGATATACCGGTAGCCGTAAGTGTATTGGAGGCCGAGTAAAAACCACTGATCCCAAAATTCAACTGTCTCGCATAAATTAAGGTATCCCGTTTTTCACCCGGCAGGTATAACTCTTTAAAAGTAAAAGTATTGGGAAAGCTGTAGCTGAAAAAATCCAGAGAAACCTCTGTATCATATTTTCCATTAAACCAACCTACCGCCTTTTTAGCTGCCCAGGTTTGAACGCTGGTAAACGAAAAAGCAATAGTTATGAGTAATAGGATACCTATAATACTCAATAAAAACCAGGCTATTATTTTTAATACTTTCTTGATAGTACTTTTGTGGTATGAAGTCTAAACCCATTATACTCGGCATCGAATCCAGTTGCGATGATACTTCCGCAGCGGTGATACAAGGCCGAAAAATTCTGGCAAATGTAACTGCAAATCAGGATATACATCAACAATATGGTGGTGTTGTTCCTGAGTTAGCCTCTCGCGCTCATCAACAAAACATAGTGCCGGTTGTTGAGGCCGCGCTCAAAAAAGCAAAAATCTCTCCAAATCAACTGTCAGCCATTGCTTTTACTTCCGGGCCGGGCTTAATGGGGTCCCTTTTGGTGGGCACATCTTTTGCCAAATCCATGGCCATGGCGCTAGGCATCCCTCTTATTGACGTGAACCATATGCAGGCCCACATACTCGCTCATTTTATTGAGGAGAAAGGTATGGACACGCCCCCCTTCCCCTTTTTATGCCTTACCGTAAGTGGCGGGCATACCCAAATTGTGAAGGTCAACAATTACTTTGATTATGAACTGATCGGTGAAACACTGGATGATGCAGCGGGTGAAGCTTTTGACAAAGCTGCTAAAATTATGGGACTTCCCTACCCCGGGGGACCACTTATTGATAAGTACGGCCGACTGGGGGACCCGCATCGTTTTACTTTTTCCAAACCCCGCATAGATGATTATAATTTTAGTTTTAGCGGACTAAAGACCAGTATTTTATATTTTCTGCAAAAAGAAGTCGCTCAACAAGCTGATTTTGTGGACGTGAACCGGAACGACCTATGCGCTTCCATACAACGCACCATCATCGATATCCTGATGGATAAACTTGAAAAAGCCGCACATAGTCTTTCGGTTACACACATTGCTATTGCCGGTGGTGTTTCTGCCAATTCCTTACTCCGGCAAGAGTTGCTGAACCGTGAAAGTAGCCTGGGCTGGCAAACTTATATCCCCGATTTTGAATTTTGCACGGACAATGGTGCTATGATAGCCATTACAGGCTATTATCATTACCAGGAAAAGTCTTTTGCAGATATGAGTGTAAAAGCTGAGGCACGTAAGTTTGTGATCTAGGAAAAATCTTAATTCTGCTTCATTTGGGTGAAGGCTGATATTACCGGAACAAATGTCATAACTTCTTTTGCATTGGTTCAATGTGCCAGGGCTCAGTCTTAGAGTTTTGAAGGGCAAAACTTTTCTCAATGGAATACAAATAGTTCCAGCCAATTGATAATTTTGGCGGCTCTGTGAAAAGTAAGCCGGTGAACATTTACAGGATTAATGCACTAATTAGATATAGTGAAAGCCAAAAAATCAAAAATAACTATAGGTTCAACAGATGTTGTAGACCTTCCTGAGCTTGAACTGGAGAATATTCCTTGCAAAATTGATACAGGTGCTTATACCTCCTCCCTGCATTGCTCTCAGGTAAGGATCATTGAAAAAAATGATACTACTCTTCTATCCTTTAAACTGTATGACCCCAAATTTGGCATCCACAATAAAAAGGAATTCCGTTTCAAGGACTTTAAAGAAAAAAGGGTGCGAAGCAGCAACGGTGAAGTAGATTACCGGTATACCATCAGTACTACAGTGGTCTTATTTAACAAAAAAATTAAAACAGCCTTTACATTAAGTTTCAGAGAAAAGATGAAATACCCCATATTATTGGGGAAACGCTTACTTAAAAATCACTTCATTGTTGATGTAAGCCAGGATGATCTGAACTTAAAGCAAAAAAAATAAACATGAATATAGTTATACTTTCAACCAACCCTAACTTATACTCTACCAGGCGCCTGGCCGAAGCCGCAGAGAAACGCGGACATACAGCTGCCATTATCAATCACACCAAGTGTTATGTGGTTATTGAAAGTGGTGACCCTAAGGTGTATTATAAAGATCATGCCCTTGAAAATGTAGATGCCATTATCCCCAGAATAGGATCATCGGTAACTTTTTATGGATCATCTATTATTCGCCAGTTTGAGATGCAGAAGATATTTACCACGCTTAGTTCACTGGCCCTGGTGCGCTCACGCGATAAATTGAGAGCTACACAAATACTCAGTCGCCACGGCATTGGTATACCTAAAACTGCTTTTGCTAAAAAGCCGAGTGATGTGGACTACCTGATACAACAGGTAGGTGGAGCTCCTTTAATTGTGAAATTACTGGAAGGTACGCAAGGGCTGGGTGTCGTGCTGGCTGAAACCCGAAAGGCTGCTAAATCGGTTATTGAAGCTTTTTACGGGCTGAATACCAATATACTGGTTCAGGAATTTATTTCTGAGGCCGGTGGTGCTGATGTAAGAGCTATTGTAATTGAAGGAAAGGTTGTAGCCGCCTTTAAAAGGCAAGGTAAAGAAGGTGAGTTCCGCTCTAACCTGCACCGGGGTGGCAGCGGCAACCTTATTAAACTTTCCAAAGAAGAAAAAGCAGCAGCCGTAAATGCTGCCAAAGCTTTAGGACTGGCCATTGCCGGTGTGGATATGTTACAAAGTAACCGGGGGCCTCTCATTTTGGAAGTAAATTCTTCTCCTGGTCTTGAAGGGGTTGAAAAAGCTACAAGTGTGGATGTAGCCGGTAAAATTATTCAATATATTGAACGTAACATTGATAAACCGGCCAGTAAAAAACAAGATAAAGTAGGCGCCTGATGCATTTGTTCTATGCAGATGAGTTAAATACGGAACGTGCTCTGCTGGGTAAGGAAGAAAGTCACCATGCCACCCGCGTTCTGCGCCTTACGCCCGGCACTGAAGTGCTGGTAACACAAGGTAAAGGTATTATTTACCGCGCAGAGATTGTGCAGTTGTCTAAAAGTGAAGCCTTGCTGGATGTAAAAGATATATTTAGCGAAGAGCAGCGGGCACATTACCTGCACATAGCCATTGGCCCTACTAAAAGCCTGGATCGTTTTGAATTTTTTCTGGAAAAAGCTACTGAACTGGGCATTGATGAAATTACCCCACTTATCGCCTTTCATTCCGAAAGAAAGGTTTATAAAAGTGAAAGGGGCCGCAAGATCATAATGGCCGGAGCTAAACAGTCTCTCTCCAACTGGTTACCTAAGCTTAATGAACCGGTAAATTTTACAGACATATTATCCAATACAGCTGAAAAACGATTTATTGCGCATTGCGATGCTATGCGGCAACGTAATGATTTACTTTCTGAGTTAAGCATTGAAAACAATAGTCTGGTGCTTATTGGGCCAGAAGGTGATTTTTCCACTGCTGAAATTGAACAGGCCGTTGCAAAAGGTTTTACCGAAGTACACCTTGGCCGTAAGCGCTTGCGCACCGAAACGGCCGGCCTGGCCGTAGCCATGGCTGCCAAACTATTCTGAATTCGGGTATTTAATGTTTTAAAATGATCCGTTCACGGATGTTAAGAGCTTTACCTTTCAGGTTTACAATATACACTCCATCAGGAAGCTCATTCAGCCACCATTCAAATTTGCCTTCCAGTAATACATCTTTTTCCAGAATAGCTTTTCGCAATTCTTTTCCCTGTATGGAAAAAAGGCTTACTTCCTTAGGGCTGGTGTATTCAGGATTCCAGCTTAGGATCAACTGTCCCCTGCTTGGGTTGGGATATACATCTATTTTCTGATTTATATCAAACTCTCTAAGACTGATTTGATTCAGGCGATATCCATATGTTCGTTTATCGCCACAGTTGTTCTCAACGGTAAGGCTCACAAAATAGCCCAGGCTTGGTATAAGATAAAGGTGCACCGGTGTTACCTGTCCGGAAATCCCGCTTCCATCACCAAAATTCCAGTCGTATCGAACTGCGTTCTGTGAAGTGGTGGCATCAAACTGCACTTCCATACCGGCCGAAGTTGTTCCCAGGATAGTATAAGTCCAGCTGGGAACGGGGAAGAGGCATAATTGTATACTCTTGGTGATTATCAGTGAATCGCCACATTCATTTTTCACTTTCAGCGTAACCATATATACACCCGGATTTTGATAGAGATGTGTACTAACGGGATTATTGGAAGATGTACCATCACCAAAATCCCATTTTAAAGAGTTATACCCACTGGAGGTACTGCCATCAAATACAATTGAATCGCCTTGTCGCACATAGTTGAAATCAGCCAGCAGTGTATCACATACCTGCACAACTGCGGAGCTGCTATCAGACACTCCACAATTATTATATGTGTACAGCCAAACCGTATATGAGCCGGCCGCAGAATAGGTATGAGACGGTGAAATGAGATTGGAGTTATTCCCATCCCCAAAAGTCCAGTATGTCGAATCAGGGTTTAAAGAGGCCGAACCATCAAAATTCATTTGGAGAATATTCCGGCTTTGGGTAAATACTGCATTTAGAGTATCACAAACGTCAATAGATCTGATAAGGGTATCCAGAAGCCCACAATCTGTCCACGTCATTAAGGTAACCACGTATGTACCTGCGGCCGGGTATAAATGAACGGGTGCTATACCTGAGCCCAGGGTACCATCACCAAAAAGCCAGAAGAGGCTATCCGCATTTGTACTCAGTGATCCATCAAAAGCAACATTAAGTAAGTTAATGGTATAATTAAAATCAGTGGTAAGAACCGGGCATGGCAGGGTACTTACAGTATCTGCTATGGTATCGGTCATAAAAGGGAGGGTGGCACAGCTATCAAAAACTCCAAATACATAAGTAGTATTGGGATTTAAATCATTAATCGTAAGAGGGCTCTGCATGCCACTCAACCAAACGGCCGCACCAGGCCCGGCTGAAAGCTCATAAAAAATAAGGTTGGAGCCAGAAGGGCGATCTGAAGACCAACTTACAGTAACCGAATCAATTCCTACATTCGTGAGCATAAGATTAGTGGGGTCTTTACATTTTGCATTGTCTTCTATGCTCATCTCATCTATAGCTATATCTCCCAAAAACCCACTGTTGACACCGGTCAGTATCATTTGAACCGTATCTCCGGTAAAAGCGGTTAGGTCCAGGGAGTCTCTGATCCAAGCAGCAGAGCTGGATGTTTGCTGTTGACCGCTGATGGTTTTAGATGCAAGCAATGTGCCACCGGCATCATTCACAGTAACAGTAAGGGATGTAATATTAGCACCAAACATGTGATATGAAAAATACAGTTGAGGACTGGACATTGCGGGAGGAATAAACACCAGTGGTGTCGTAATTGTGGCGGTTCCGTTCCCTCCAAAACTTGACTCCCGGTAAATATAATTTCCGTTGCCTGACACATCGGTTTGTGGACCAGTATTGTTAGTGAGACCAGCAATATTACGGGTACTCCAATTCGGCCGTCCAGGCGGCCGGCTCCAGCAATCATCAATTTGATCTAAATCATTATCAGGTCCGGTACCACTAACCCATACGGGGCCATCAAAATTTTCAACCCAGGGTGCTATCACTACTCCGCAATCCGTTTTCAGGTCTTCGGGGCCTACCCATTCACTTACATCTCCTGGTGCACAGCTATCACTTACCCATACTTCGTATAAAGTACTGGAGTTCAAACCTGTAATTGTAAAAGGCTTAACACCGGTTGGGAGTATCGTATAGGCACCTGCAGAACCGGCAACCCTGTAGCGAACTAACCAATTTGTAGCTCCTCCGCTAATCCAATCAATAGTGAGAGAAGTAGACGTACTACTGGTTAATTGAATATCAGAAGGTTTTGGACAGCTCGGGGCTTCTCTTATAAAAACATCGTCAATAGCAATATCCGCAAGTGTACCATTGATCGTTTTTACGCCCCGAAAGCGCAAGCGAACCGTGTCATCAGCATAAGCAGAAAGGTTTATTATGTTTTCTTCCCAGGCCTGAGTTTCTGAGGTTTGTTGTTCGCCTGATATGGTACTAAGATTTACGTAGCCACTTCCATTATCAATTTCTACTTCCAGGTCCCCTATAGTTGCACCAAACATATGATACCAAAAGGACAATTCGGGAACCGTAAGCGGACTGAGATCGATAAAAGGCGTTTCAATATCTGCTTGCTCGGGTAAGGCACCAAAACCCTGGGTCTCCGTGAAAACATACTTACCACTACCCGTGGTATGATCACCACTTGGACCGGTGTTAAAAGTATTGAAAGTTTCAGGACCTACAATCCATAGATAGGTGTTGAAAGTAGTGCTTACATTCCTCTCCCAACATAAAGCTACCGTACCTGTATCATTGAAAACAATCGGGGTCACAAAGTTAGAACCGTCAAAATTTTCGCTCCATGGGGCCGGCACGGGTAAACACTCTGTAGTAGCCGTCAGTAAACCTCGCCAGGCACTCACATTGGCCAGTCCACAACTATCGCGCACGTAAAAATCATAGGAGGTGGAACTGTTTAAGCCCGTTACGGTAAAGGGGTTAGTGTTTGCATTCACGATGCTTCCGCTGCCCGGAGAAAAACCTATCGGACCATATTCGATCTGCCAATCCGTAGCTCCTCCGGACGTCCATCCGAAAGTAACACTGTTAGAAGAAACGGAGTTCAAAACAAGGTTAGAAGGTTTAGGGCATAGCGGTTGCTCATGCATATCCAGGTCATCTATCGCAATGTCCACCGTTTGCGAAAAGTTATTGACCTTAAAAGCTGTAAAACGGATTTTAACCGTGTCATTGGCATAGGCACTCAAGTCAAGAATAGCCTCTTCCCAAATATCGGTGGAAGAGGACTGTTGCTGCCCTGCCAAAGTCATTTCGGCATTCCAGGAAACTCCATCAGAAACTTCAATAAGCAAAGAATCTATTTCCAACCCGAACATATGATACCAAAAGCTAAATTCAGGAATCGTTAAAGGGGTAAGATCAATCAGTGGTGTCTCCACCAGCCCTGAAGTGGTTTGGTTTATGCCAAAGAAGGCTTCAGAATATAAGAACTTACCAGCAGCAGTGCCAAGAGTATGATCTATATCCGGACCCGTATTAAACGATTGGGTCCCACCCTGCCCGGCTGTCCATGTGTAATTACCACTTACCGGCCTTAACCAGCAACTGGGCATATTACCCGGGGTGGTAATGGTACCAACGGTATATCCTGAACTTTCAAAATCTTCCGTCCAGGGTGCGCTAAGCGGGTTGCATTCCGTAGTTGCATCTGCCGAACCTACCCATACGGACACATCACCTGCTCCACAACTATCCCGCACATAAAACTCATAAGCGGTGTTGGCAGAAAGACCATTTACGGTAAAGGGTTGCGATGCTGCCGTTACTAAAGTACCGTTACCCTGCGTAAAGCCGGGAGGACCGTATTCTATATTCCAGAAAGAAGCGGTGCCTCCGGGAAGCCAGTCCAGTGTTACACTGGTATTGGTTTTTGCCGACACTATTAGGTTTTGTGGTTTAGGACACGATGGGGCTTCATCAATATTAAAGTCATCAATAGCAATATTGGAAGCCGTACCGGTACTGGTGGCCTCTGCTCTCCATTCTACCATTACAGAATCTCCGGCATAAGCCGAAAGATCCACAATTACTTCAGTCCAGGGGTCGGTTTTAGCGGTTTGCTGTGCTCCTGAGATAACTCTTTCTAAATTCCATGTGCTGTTACCATTGGTAAGCCTCACACTTAATTTCAGTATATCTGCTCCAAACATATGGTACCAAAAGGTAAGCTGTGGATTGGTAAGTGGGGTAAGGTCCACCACCGGACTTTTAAAATTGGTTTCGCGATTAGTACTACCGGCAAAACCTATAGCCTGGGTAAAAACATACTGACCCGCAGCGGTTCCGGAAGTATGATCCACTGAAGGACCGGTGTTAAAGGGCGAAAATGGTGGGGGTCCGCCTTTCCATACATAATTGATCAATTGGTCTCTTCTCCAGCAGGATCCTATAGTACCTGTATCATTAAAAGCCGGACCGGGTGTAAATGCCGACCCTGAAAAAGCATGAGTAAACGGGGCTGCCGCAACACATTGCGTACGAATGCGGATGGGACCGGTCCATTGTGATACATCACCAGCCGCACAGCTATCCCGCACATACACTTCGTATACCGTGTTTGGTGATAAACCATAAATAGTAGCCGGATTAGAACTGGTATTCAGGAAGGTTCCTGTACCCGGAGAAAAACCAGGAGTTCCGTATTGCAGCTGCCATTGGGATGCCCCTCCGCTCGTCCAGCCAAGTGTAGCGCGGTTAGTCCAGGTAATTACTTCCGCCAGGTCCTGAGGTCTTGCACAGCTAGGTGCTTCATGAATATCCACGTCATCAATGGCAACATCACCATTGGTTCCAAAATTTGATTGTGTAATTTTAAAACGCAGTTTTACCGTTTGATTGGCATATGCCGAAAGGTTTACTATCACTTCCTTCCAGGGGTCGGTTTTAGCAGATTGCAACTGACCCGTGCGTGAAAAGATGCTGGCCCAGTTTGCTCCGTTATTATCGGAGATTTCAACGTCCAGTTTATCAACGTTCAAACCAAACATATGGTACCAAAAGGTAAGTTCCGGAACGGTTAAAGCCGAAAGGTCAATTTGAGGAGATTCGATCTCTGCCACAAAAGGCAACGCGCCAAACTGCAATAATTCACTGAAAATATACTTACCGTTACCGGTGGTATGATCAGCAGAAGGACCGGTAAGAGTGGATGAGAAAGCGGGAGGACCGCTTTTCATAGTAAAACCATTGTTCCAGTTTCTTGTCCAGCAAGTATCAATGGTACCCACATTATTAAAACCTGTGCCCTTATCCCATTGGTTTGAATCAAAGTTCTCATTCCACGGTGCCATTAAAACTGAACAAGCGGTTTGAAAATTCTGCATGGAACTCCATAAACTTACATCTCCCACACCGCAACTGTCTCTTACTCTGAATTCATAGGCCGTTTGGGGTGACAGGCCCGAAAGCGTAAATGGATTGGAGTTGGCAGCTGTTAAAGTACCTGTACCGGGAGTAAAACCGGCCGGTCCATATTCTATTTGCCAGTTAGAAGCTCCCCCGCTGGTCCAGCCGATATCCGCAGAAGTGCTCTGGACATTCGAAAATGTAAGGTTAGAGGGACTAAAGCAGCTAGGTGGTGGAATATGGTGTACCGTAACCGTCCATGAATTATTGTTGATTTGATTGAATTGATTACTGCAACTGGGGTTGGTTCCAAATGTACGGAAGGCATGAAGGGTGAAATTTAAACCTCCCGCAGCTACCAGGCCATTGGCTATGGAAAGTCCGGTACGGTTGTAATTAAAAACCCCGGCTGTATTAATGGCTGGCCCGCTACTCACGTCAGCCTCTTTTATGCCCGTGGTATTACATTCTAAATATGAAAATTGCTCTGATATCCACCCCCCTCCAACGGCTTCTCCCTGATAAACCACATCAACTGAAATAACATAACGACCGGCCGGAACAGGAACATTAAGTGTACCGGCACACAACGATTCATTTGAAGTGTTTTTCGTAGCCGTAGTGGAGAATTCCGTATTGAGAACTCCAGCAGAGTAAGTAGCTGAAGTAGTAGACGTTTGCGCCACTCCGAGAGTGAAAAAAAGAGAACAAAAAGCAATGAATAAAAATGTTCTCATATTTTAGTTTAAAGTTCTGAAATCGGTTTTAAGTGCTTGAAAATAATACATTAAGAGGACTTAATTACTTTTAGAACGTTAAAGTTATTAAGCGCTTATAATCATTTAGCAAGCGACACTCATTTTTAGGGAGTCCATATTTTTTAATCCGTTAAATTTGTCTGAATGAAAAGCTTTGTACGAATTGCAGCGGTCCTACTTTTTTATGGAATTTTAAACGCTTTTAAACCAAATCCTTATGCTCTTCAGATTGCAGTTTTAAAATACAATGGCGGAGGAGATTGGTACGCCAACCCTACTTCACTTACCAATCTTGCTGCTTTCTTTAATCAAACCCTCAATGCCTCGGTTGATCCGAATTATGAAATTGTAGAAGCCGGTTCCTCAGACCTCTTCAGTTATCCTTTTGTGCATATGACCGGACATGGTAATGTGGTATTTTCAAATGAAGAAGCACATAACCTGAGGCTCTACCTGATGGCAGGTGGCTTTTTACATATAGATGATAACTACGGGATGGATAAATTCATAAGGCCGGAACTCAAAAAGATATTTCCTGAATACGAGCTTAAACCCATACCGGCCAGTCATGCTATTTTTCATCAGAATTTTGATTTTCCGGCTGGTCTTCCCAAAATCCATGAGCATGATAACAATGCTCCCCAAGCCTTTGGTATCTTTCACGAAGGAAGATTAGTTTTGCTTTACACCACGGAATCAGACCTTGGAGATGGCTGGGAAGACGCTGAAGTGCACAATGATAATCCGGAAACACGTCTGAAAGCTTTACAAATGGGCAGTAATATTCTCCAGTACGCTTTTACCTCAACGCATGAATAACGGCATACGGCAGATTATTAAGATCATTTTGGCAATAGCCTTGATCGTTGCTCTTATTTATGGTGTTTGGATCATCCGTTCCGTTATTATTTACGTGCTCATATCTGCCGTGATAGCCCTTATCGGTAAACCTGTTGTAGACCGCCTGACAGATAAAAAATGGAAGAGTATACAGCTCAACCGTCCACTCGCAGCCAGCTTGACTTTGTTATTGATGCTAAGCCTTTTTGCAGGGATAATGAGTGTTTTTATTCCATCTTTGGTGCGTGAAATCACAGTACTTTCCGAAATTGATGTAGACCGGCTTTTCAGCCAGCTTCAAAGTAATTTATCTCAATTTGAAAAAGTTCTCCACCTTCAAGGCTCTGATACAGAAAATTCAAAAAGTGTTTTGGAAGACGCCCTCCAGGGAATTGTGAATTTTGAGAATGTGAGCAATACATTCCAAAGTCTGGCGGGTGGGCTCGGCAATCTTATGTTTGCTCTTTTCAGTATCCTCTTCATCACTTTCTTCTTTATGAAAGAAGAGTTTCTTTTCCGCAATATTGTGTTGTCTTTAGTACCTGATTCTTTTGAAGCTAAGATCATTAATATCTCTCCCCGCCTGAAGATTGTACTTGGGCGTTATTTTGGAGGTATCATCTTGCAAATAAGCATTATAACCACGCTTATATCAATAGGCCTCTATTTTATTGGCTTTGATAACTTCATAGCTATTGCCTTTTTTGCCGGCCTCATGAATATCATACCTTATATTGGTCCGCTTATAGGAATGGCATTTGGTCTCATCCTCGGGCTTTCAGCCAATCTTACCGCTGAACTCTATATGGATCCATTACCGCTCAGCCTCCTTATAATAGGAGTTTTTGGTACGGTACAACTTATTGACAATTTCATTTTACAACCGGTTATCTTCTCGAACAGTATTAATGCCCATCCCTTGGAAATATTTCTGGTAATATCTATTGCAGCGGTTATTGCCGGTATACCGGGAATGATAGTAGCAGTACCAACCTACAGCGTACTCAGGCTTTTGGCCCGTGAATTTTTTCCAAACGTAAAAGTGATCCGAAGGCTTACCCAAAATTTACAGTCCATTGACGATAACTGAGCTTGTTGACCTCATTCACACATCTAAAGCACAGGCATTTCTGAAGGATAATTTAAATGATGATCCTCTGCAGTTAATCCTGAAAAACGGAGCCATCGCCTGGAAAAAAGAAATGGCCTCACAGATAGCCTGGCGGCAAAAGTTAGCTAAAAAATTACCGGAATGGACCGCTCACCCCAAAGTACTTTTTCCAGCCGGAGTAAGTACTGAACAATCCAGTTCCGAAGCTACAGCCAAGCTTAAATCCCGTCTGCTTAATGGAAAGAAATTGCTGGATATTACCGGTGGCATGGGAGTAGACACCTATTACCTGTCTCAAAATTTTGAGCAAGCTCTTTACGTGGAACAAAAAAAAGAACTGGCGGTACTGGCTGCTCATAATTTTAATACCCTGGGAAATACCTCCATTGAGATAAAACAGGGTAATGGGATTCACTTTATAGCTGACAGTGAGGCGGATATGATTTATGCCGACCCGGCCCGCAGAGACTTAAAAAACCGTAAGCTCACACTTCTGGACTCCTACGAGCCCGATCTTTTACCTCATCTTGATATACTTATTCAAAATGACCGTACAACACTGATCAAAACCAGCCCCATGCTGGATATCAATCAGGCCTGTAAACAACTGAAACACGTATCTGAAGTATGGGTGATCAGCCATAAGAATGAATGTAAGGAGGTGATATATATGCTGACCTCAATAAGTAAAGTTCCGCTTCTAAAAACATTCAACATCCTGGCAAATGGTGAGGTAGATGAATTTACAATTGAGCCCGCATCAGGTACACAAGCACAGTTATCAGATAAAACAGACACCTATATTTTTGAACCCAACAGTAGTATTCTCAAAGCACAGGGGACCGATGCATTAGCCCAGCATTATCAAATCCATAAACTGCACCCCAATTCTAACCTGCTTACCAATAACCAACCCATCCCGGCTTTTCCGGGAAAAACATTCGCTAAGCAGGATGTGCTAAAACCCTACCATCCTTCCCTGCAAAAGGGGCGTTTCAATATTATTTCCCGCAACTACCCGGACAATGCCCAAAAAATTGGTAACGTCTTGAAAATAAAACCTTCGGATACCAATTACTTGCTCGCCACCCAAACCTTAAGTGGCAGTTACGTGTTTATTACGGCAGAGCTACTTACCTGAGTCCATTCAAAGGAAAATCCTTTAAATAATTCACCCCAAAAGTAAGCCCTCCCCTCCCTGATAATTGATAATTTTATAGGTTGGAAGAGAAATGAGGAACTTGAAAATCATAATTCTGGCCCTTATCGGGTCCACCCTCACCGTATGGGGGCAAGCTTCTCATGCCTTATTTGTAAGTAACCAGGGTCAGTGGCCTGGCAACTTTAATCATAAGCTGCGCCTGAACTCCGGAGCGGTTTTCTTTGAAAATAATGGATATACCATTACTTTAAATAACGCCTCTGAATTTCGTCATGAGCACGATGAAACTGAACTTAAAACCAAACACGAGCCCCTTTTAAAGGGACACGTGATCAAAGTAAAATTCCTGTTTGCAAACCTGTTTACAGATATAAGCGAAAGTGCAGGTTGTTCTTTTTACCACAACTACTTTTTAGGTAATGACCCAAAACGGTGGAGATCTAAAGTTCCGGTATCACGTGAATTGAATTATTATAACCTCTATCCTGGTATTGATGTGCGGTTTAAAGGAAAAGGTGGTAATCTGAAATATGATCTTTACCTGGCGCCCGGTGCTGATCCGCGTTTGCTTCAAATGCAATATTCCGGGGCTGAGCAATTAAGTATACAGGGCAAGCAATTGCTTATACAAACTTCTTTAGGGCCGTTAAAGGAGTTTATACCAGAGGCCTACCAAATTATTGATGGTGTCAAAAAAACAGTGCCCTGCTCCTATCAACTGCAGGGTTCAATTGTAAAATTCAACCTGGGAGCATATGATGCCAGCCATGCCCTGGTCATAGATCCTGAATTGGTTTTTTCTTCCTTTTCGGGAAGTTCATCTGATAACTGGGGGTTCACCGCCACCTATGATAAGGATGGAAATATGTACGGGGGCGGTGTGGCTTTTAACGATGGTGGAACCTATCCCACTACGGCCGGTGCATTTCAAAGCACCCCGCAGGGGGGCCTTCGTGATGTGGATATTGCCATCAGTAAGTTCTCGGCCATAGGTGATGCATTACTCTTTTCCACATATATAGGTGGCAATCTGAACGACCTCCCCCACAGCCTGGTGGTAAATGATCAAAACCAGTTGTATATACTGGGAAACACAGGGTCCAACGACTTCCCTGTAAGTCCACAGGCTTATCAACCGGTATTTGCCGGAGGGCCACAGGTAAAGTTGCGGGCTTTTGCTTTTAATCAGGGATCTGATATTTACGTGAGTAAATTGAGCGCAGACGGTACAGCTATGTTGGGGTCTACTTTTTTAGGTGGCCCGGAAGCCGATGGCGTAAACACCGGCATTGTCCGCAATTACGGAGATAATTCAAGGGGCGAAATTATTTATACCGACTCCAAGGTTTACATCATTTCACAATCATCCTCCCCCGGAATTGTATTGAACAACTCTTTTCGGGATTCACTAACGGGAAAACAAGATGCTTTGATAGCCTGCTTTTCAGATGATCTCTCTAATCTCATCTGGGGAACATATTATGGCGGTACGGAAAACGATGCCGGTTATTCTATTAAGGCTGACCAAACTGATCAGGTGGTAATAGCGGGTGGCACATATAGTAATGATATTCAAACACTGCCTGGCGGCCATACCACCACATCTCAGGGCAATGCAGATGGTTATGTGGCTCTTTTTAATCGTAACACGGGTTTGTTTAACGGTGCCACATATATTGGTACAGCTGGTTTGGATCAGGTATTTCTGCTGGACATTGACAAGAACAATAACCTTTATGCCTTCGGGCAAACCAATGGTGCTATGAATATTTCTGCCGGAATTTATGGAAACCCCAATTCACGGCAGTTCATCAAAAAATTCAATTCCACTCTTACCCAGGAATTGTGGAGTACTACCATTGGCAGCGGACTACCCAAAAGTGATATTGTACCTACCGCTTTTTTGGTAGACGACTGTTTTAATATTTACCTCAGCGGATGGAACGGAGAATCCAACAAGCTTTCAAACGGGGGTACTCCACAGGGTAATACGCAATCACTTCCATTAACCAATGATGCTGAACAATCTACTACAGATGGTAGTGACTTTTATTTTATGGTATTAGGCCGTAACGCCAGGAGCCTGGTATATGCCAGTTATTTTGGAGGCACCTCATTTGAACACGTAGATGGAGGTACCAGCCGCTTTGACCCCAACGGAACCATTTACCAGGCGGTTTGTGCCGGCTGCAGCCAGGAAAGCTTTCCCACCACTCCCGGGGTCGTTGCTGAAACCAATGGCAGTCCTAATTGTAATCTTGGTGTGCTCAAGCTGGATTTTGAAACTTCGGTTCAGGCAAGGCCGGAAATAGACTTTACCGTTGATACGGATACTATTTGCGATACATTGTTTGTGAGCTTAAGTAACTCCAGTATAAACGCTCAGCTTTTTGAATGGGATTTTGGGAATGGCCGTACTTCTACAGAAGCTGAACCACTTACTTTTTACGATACCCTGGGTACTTACACTATAAAATTGGTGGCTATAGATACCAATTGCGCCATTTCCGATACCAGTTTCATTACCCTTGTGCATGATTCCGGCACCTTCATTAAGCCTTACTTCACTTCTGATTATGTGGGGTGCGACTCCCGGTTTAAAGCTTCTTTTACCAATATTTCAGAAGGAGCCCAGGCTTATCAGTGGAGTTTTGGAGATGGTGATATTTCTCAACTGGCAGAACCGGTACATGAATATCCGGACACAGGAACCTATGTAGTAACTTTAACAGCCATAAATACCCATTGTAAAACCTCCGAGACCTTTACAGATACACTTGTGTTCCGGGATACTACAATAGTACCTCAACCAATGGCCGACATTTCTCTGTGCAGTGATGGTTCACTTGATATTTCGCTGAAAGATGACCGTAAACGTTATGATTATACCTGGGATTTTGGAAATGGGGAAATTATAGAAACCCGCCACCCCAATTATCGTTACCAGCAACCTGGGATTTATACCGTTAAAGTAACTATTGAAGATAGTATCTGCAACAACCGCTACTCACTGGAATACCCGATAGTAATCCAGGAAATTATTTCGGAAGTATTTATTCCCAATGCTTTTTCACCCAATGGCGATGGCATTAATGAAACCCTGGAAATATTTGGTAATCAATGTGATGGATCCAGCGAAATACACATCTTCAACCGTTGGGGCGAAGAAGTTTTTTACTCCCAGGATCCGTTCAATGAATTCTGGGATGCCTTCCACAAAGGAAAGCCTGCTCCTATGGGTATATACACTTATAAGCTGCGGTACGGAAAGCAGTATTACCGGGGCTCTATCACCCTTATCCGTTAATAGATCAGTTCCGGATCAATATCCAGGCTGGCAATAAACGCTTTGGCCCTGGTAATATCGGTTGCAATCACACGGTCGCGCTCAATAAAATCCACCTCGCTACGGAAACTATCCAGAAAGGATTGTAAAAATGGCGAGGTTGAGTCTTTTCGGAAAAACAAAGCCTGGGATGCCGAGATCAGCTCAATAGCCAGTACGGTTTCCAGGTTATCCACCACCCTCCAGGCTTTGGTAGCCGCATTGGCCCCCATACTTACATGATCTTCCTGCCCGTTAGATGATACAATAGAATCAACGGACGCAGGTGTACACAGCTGTTTATTCTGGCTCACTATAGAGGCCGCGGTATACTGCGCAATCATCAAACCACTGTTTAAGCCTGGTGTGGCTACCAGAAAAGGAGGCAATTCACGCTGACCACTTACCAATAAATAAGTTCTGCGCTCGGATATATTGGCCAGCTCAGCGGTAGCGATAGCCATTTGATCTAAAGCCAGGGCCAAAGTTTGACCGTGGAAATTACCCCCGGAAATGATAAGGTCTTCATCAGGAAAAATGGTGGGGTTATCCGTTACGGAGTTAATCTCCCGGGTGAATACTTTTTCTATATAATCCAGCGCATCTTTACTGGCACCATGCACCTGTGGCATACAGCGGAAAGAATACGGGTCCTGCACATGCGATTTTGACCGCTTGATCATCGCACTACCCTCCAGGAATTCACGGATACGCTCAGCTGTTTTTAACTGACCATTGTGCGCACGCACCAGGTGGATCAGTTCATTAAAAGGCTCGGGGCGTCCATCATAAGCTTCCAGTGAAAGTGTACCTATAAGGTCAGCCAGGTAAAAGAGTTTTTTAAGACGGATCAGCGCAGAAGTGCCGTAAGCCGCCATAAACTGTGTGCCATTCAGCATGGCCAGCCCTTCTTTAGATTGCAGGGTAACTGTTTCCAGGCCAATCTCTTTAAGCACACCGGCTGCGGCTCTGGTTTCTCCCTTATATACCACTTCTCCTTCTCCCATTAAGGGTAAGGTGAGGTGTGCCAGTGGAGCCAGGTCGCCCGAAGCGCCCAGAGAACCCTGCTGATATACCACCGGGTACACACCATGGGCATAAAAGTTAAGAAGACCTTTTACCAAAGTGGTACGTACCCCTGAATGTCCGTAAGAAAGTGAGCGGGCTTTGAGCAATAGCATCATTCGCACTACTTCAACCGGCACCAGGTCACCGGTTCCGCAGGCATGGGAGCGTACCAGATTTTCCTGCAAAGCTTCCAGGTCGTTACCTTCAATGGTGATGTTATACAAAGATCCAAAACCGGTATTGATCCCGTAGATCGGGTCTTTCGCACGCGCTACTTTTTCATTAAGGTAGTCGCGACATTTTTGAATTCGTTGCGCTGACTCTTCTGATAAGCGGATACTTTCTCCCGATTCAAACCACTTTGCCAATTCGCTCAGGGTTATCTCGCGGGGATTTATTTCAAAATGCTCAGTGTCGGCCATAGTCTGAAGAATCGTTTTGAGAAAAATGTTGAAGTAATTCTATGCGGCTAAGGGTCTTTTGCTCTCCGCTTTGCATGTATTTTACGGTAAACTGACCGTCTTGTATTTCCTGGCTACCAATTAAAACCACGTAGGGTATGTTTTTCTTATTGGCAAAATCCATTTGCTTTTTAAGCTTGGCACTATCCGGGTATACTTCGGACTTCACACTAAGATCACGCAGCTCATTGGCCAGTTTTAAGGCAAACAAACTCTCTTCCTGTCCAAAATTTATAAAAAGTACTTCCGTGCCCTCAGCATCCATATCCGGAAAAAGACCCAACTCTTCCATCACCAGGTAAATACGATCCAAACCAAAGGAAATACCAATACCGGATAAACCTTTCATACCGAAAATAGCGGTAAGGTCGTCATAACGTCCCCCTCCCCCTATGGAACCCAGGTTTACATCCGGGGCTACCACTTCAAATATGGCACCTGTATAATAATCCAGTCCGCGAGCCAGGGTAAGGTCAATCTGCAATGGTGCATGCTCATCCACATTATCGAGTACAAAACGGAGCTCCTCCACACCCTTCCTACCGGTTTCAGATGAGTAGATCAATTCTTCAATATCATTCAGCACTTCTGCGGCTGACCCGCTAAGCCCGGCAATACGGCTAATGCCCTCGGTTACCCCGGGGCCAAAACCTTTCTTTTCCAATTCAGTTTTTACGCCTTCCAAACCTATTTTATCCAGCTTATCCAGAGCCACGGTAAAATCACCCAGTTGATCACTGATCTCCAGGCTCTCGGCAATACCGGCCAGCACCTTTCGGTTATTGATCTTGATCAAGACAGGAATATTAAGCTTTTCAAACGCTTCCTGGTATATGCGTATGAAATCCAGCTCCAGTAAAAGTGAATCCGAACCTACCGCATCGGCATCACACTGGTAAAATTCACGGAAACGTCCTTTCTGGGGACGATCAGCACGCCATACCGGTTGTATCTGGTAGCGCTTAAAAGGAAATTGTAACTCGTTCTGGTTCTGTACTACAAAGCGGGCAAAGGGAACGGTAAGGTCGTAACGAAGGGCTTTATCTGAAATATCCTTTAAAACACCCTGTGCATCTTTTTCAGCCAGTTTTTGTTCATTGGCGCTGTTCAGAAAATCACCACTCTTTAAGAGTTTAAAGATCAATCGGTCTCCTTCCTCGCCATACTTACCGGTAAGGGTAGAAAGGTTTTCCATGGCCGGAGTTTCAATAGGTAAAAACCCGAATTTTTTAAAAACCGGTTTGAGGATGTTCAAAATATATTCCCGCCTGAGCATGGTTTCAGGCAACATATCTCTTGTTCCTTTAGGTAGAGATGGCTTTACCGACATAGTGCTATTTTGTAAGAGCCGGTAAAATTAGCGGAAATTGAACGACTGCCAAGTATTAAAAGAAAGCGTTTTAGCCAGACTAGTCTGAGTCTCTGCTGCGTTTAAGCATTCCGGTTCCGGAAGTAAAGAAAATAATGCCCAGTATAGCCATAGCCCAGGCATTTATGGTAAGCAGGTTTTGCCCGAAAATACCGATAAGCCCAAAGATGAGGGCTAGAGCACCTATAATGAGTAATACCAATCCAACTATTTTGATCATGCCGGGAGTTTTGAAAATAACTTATTGTGACCTGTAAAAGTTCAACGATCCTCTCCCTTGCATTTTTCCACCAGCTCCTGAAAGGTATCACTGCGTTTCATAAAAAACCAATGGACACTGTTGTGATTCAGATTTTCCATAAAGAAACTATGCCGGTGTAAAATCCGGCTTAAACCATCCATCTGATACTCCTGAAAAGTAAGCAGGGTAATACAATCCGCTGTGCGTTTTAAAAAAGCTTCATCCATTTCGGGTTCTGTTTCACTTAGCCACAGTTGAAGTTCATTGGACACCGAATACATATAACGGTTCAAAGTTTCAGCAGACATTTTTTCATAATTTACCCGGTGAAAACCCGGATCTCCTCTTTGATAAATCAGCTCAAAACGGTCACCTATTTCCAAGGGCATTCCGTTATCGGCTAACATCACCATACCATCACGGCTTACGTAGCTCCGTTCCTTTTTTATACCCATCTCGGTTTCAAACTGGTATACTACCCGGTTCTGACCAATACCCACCACTTCTGCCGTGGTATATACCGGATTATTATCAATAAGCAGATCCTTGTAAAAACTCCAACCCCAGCTAATGGTAAAATATAATATGATAGCACCAGCCAACAGATAAATAGCCTGGGTATACTGCCGGGATTGTTCACGCTCCTTTTCCTTCCTGAGTTTGTGTACACGTTCGCGGTACTTGGCTTTGGCCTGCTCCTGCGCCCACTTTTCCATAATATCGCGGGCTTTACGCAGGTCTTCTTCTTTGAATTTATTTTTTTGCTGATACTTACGGATGCCGGTGAGGTATTCATAAGCCTCCAATACCTCCATAAATTTTTCACGGGCTTTTTCACCCAGGTTTACATCCGGGTGGTATTTCATGGCGAGCTTGCGGTAGGCCTTTTTGATCTCTTCTTTTCCGGCTCCCGGCTCTAATCCCAGTATTTTATAATAGTGCTTCACAGATGAGTGGCGAAAAATACAAAAGCATCCACAGTTTTAACAGAACATATATGCACAGTTTTTGTCTTTTTCTAAAAGATAACGGTATGGATTACGCCTCCATTTTACAGGAGATCGAAAAAGAAATAAACCTCAACCAAACGCGGGGTAATGTAGCCTCCTATATTCCGGAGCTGGCCAAGGTAAACCCCCAGAAATATGGACTGAACCTGGCATGTATGAACGGGGACCATTTTGCTTTAGGGCACCATACTGAAAAATTTTCCATTCAAAGTATTTCTAAAGTACTCAGCCTTTCTCTGGCTATTTCCAAACTCGGTGCACGCGTATGGCAACGTGTGGACGTAGAGCCTTCCGGAAATCCTTTTAATTCATTGATACAACTGGAATATGAAGACGGTATTCCCCGTAACCCACTGATCAACAGCGGTGCGATAGTTATAGCCGATATATTGGTGAGTGTACTGGATGATCCCAAACAGGATTTTCTGGAATACGTACGTTTGCTGACCGGTGAAGAAAACGTCCACTTCAATAAAGAAGTTGCTGCCTCTGAAAAAGAACACGGTTTCAGGAATTATGCCCTGGCTAATATGTTGAAGTCATACGGTAATCTGCATAATGAGGTGGAAGATGTGCTTGATTTTTATTTCCACCAGTGCAGTATTGAAATGAGCTGCGAAGAGCTGGCACATACCTTCCTTCTTTTTGCCAATGAGGGTGTGATCCACGGCAGTAAAAATCGAATGCTTACACGCCTGCAAACCAAGCGTATCAACTCCTTGATGCAAACCTGTGGGTTTTATGATGAAGCCGGTGAATTTTCTTTCCTGGTGGGTTTGCCGGGTAAAAGTGGTGTAGGGGGTGGAATTGTGGCCGTACATCCCGGAGAATACAGTGTAGCTGTTTGGAGCCCCCGTCTCAACAAAAAAGGAAACTCTGTACTGGGAATGAAGTCTTTAGAACTTCTGACCACCAAAACCGGCCGATCTATTTTTTAGGTTATTTTTGGGCTATGCGGCCCTTCATTTTTATTCTCATCTCCATACTCCTTGTAGTTAACGGATCATTACCAGCGCAACAGGTGATCCTAAACTTTGATATAGACACTTCATGGGAAGGGTTTTCTGAGGTGATCCACCTTTGGAAGCAGTACCTTAAAGCACCGGATGATAGTACCGCATCTGTATACTGGAACCCCTCTGAAGTTGAAAAATTAGGCTTTGAACATTACAATATCCAAAATGCAGAGTTTACACCTGTTTTACGTACTATGGGTCGCTTTTACCGCAGCCAGATCCTGAGCATTCAGCAGTTTGAAGAAGGGTTCAAATTGAAGAACCAGTTTTATATTTCCAGAGGTGATACCATTGAAACATTGGCTATTGTAGATATATGGGCCATACATACCTCCAAAGGGCTCAAACTGAGTAATGCTATTTTCCAGAATCTAAAAAAGGGATGGAACAACAAGACAGTAGGCTATATTCACTTTCATTATCCGCACTATCATTCTTTTAACACCTTGCTTGCTGAAAAACAAAACGCTTTTATTACTGAAAAGCTTCCGGCTATTTTTGGTACTGAACCCGACACCGTTCATTTTTATTTTGCCAACACTTTTGAGGAGATACAACAATTAAAGGGTTTCAATTATATCGTGGGCCTTTCAGGAAGTGTAAAACCAAGTGGTAAAGCTGCTCATAATAACTGGTGTTATTCCGGTGGAACCGGTGAATACTACCCGCATGAGCTGGTACATTTGTTTGTAGATGATCTCTACCCCGGTAAACACGCCTGGACTTCAGAAGGATTGGCCACCTATCTGGGCGGTAGCCGCGGAAAATCATTAGACTGGCATTTGATACGTACACATACCTACCTGGCAGCACATCCTGAAATTGATTTGAATACTATGCTGGACCTCATTACGCTGGATGAGTATACCGGCTATCGCTATGCGTTGGGAGGTTTTATAATTCATCAACTTTATAAAAAAGGGGGCTGGGAACTGGTAAAGGAATTTATGAGCCCCGGAAGCGAGGATAGCGACTACTACGCTAAAGTGGAAAAACACCTTGGCGTTAAACGCAGTGCACTCAACTCCTATATACGTAATCAACTTAAAAACTACGTTCAAGGCCGGCCTTCTGCAGGCTCTGAAAAATAGCTATATTCCGCGTTGCTTTAATCCGGTCTCATGGAAAAAAATGCAATAGATTCCATTCAACTGAACTTTGATCAGAACGGTTTATTTGTGCTCAACATTTGCCTGGCCGTTGTAATGTTTGGGGTAGCACTGGGGCTTAGTCTTCAGGATTTTCGCAACATTATAAAAGCACCAAAGCCCGCCCTGGCAGGCATTGTTTCACAGTTCCTGTTGCTTCCTTTACTCACCTTTATCCTGGTATTGATCATTAAACCAGCTCCCAGCCTGGCTTTGGGCATGATACTACTGGCCGCCTGCCCGGGTGGTAATATTTCCAACTTTATGAGTCAGCTGGCCGGAGGGAACTCTGCCTTGTCTGTAACGCTAACCGCTTTTTCCACGACACTGGCTATTATCTTTACTCCTCTTAACCTACAATTTTGGGGCAGTCTTTACCCGCCTACCCTGGCTATTTTGCAAAAGGTAAGCATTGACCCTCTGCAAGTGTTTAAAACCATACTTTTAATACTGGGTGTTCCTTTGATAGCCGGTATGCTGATGAACCGATGGAAACCCGGTTTATCCAAAGTGTTGAGCCGTATTCTTAAACCCTTGTCCATCGCTATCTTTATAGGACTGGTAATTGTGGCGTTTTCTAAAAACACAGATATATTCACACAACATATTCATCACGTGGTATTCATCGTGTTCATTCACAATGCCGTGGCTCTTTCCAGTGGTTTCTTTCTGGGAAAAGTTAACGGTTTAGCCCGCCAGGATTGCCGTACTTTAGCTATTGAAACGGGTATTCAGAATTCCGGCTTGGGGCTGCTACTGATATTCAGCTTTTTTGAAGGGCTGGGCGGGATGGCTTTAATTGCGGGATGGTGGAGTATCTGGCATATTGTTGCCGGTTTAAGTCTGGCTTTCTTCTGGAATTCCAGGAAAGTAAATCCTACTACGGCTTAGCCTCCTCTGCGGCCCTGGACATGTTTGCCATAAAATCGGGATTTATGAGTGATGTGTAAATGAAAAAGAGGCCTATCATGACCAGAGAAAATCCTATCATAAACAGCAGAAAGGTAAAGAAGGACTTAAAAAACAGTAGTATCCAGTTTTGTTTAAAAAGGCTCCGGTACACATAGGCCAGGTAAAAAAACGTAACGGGCAAAGTTAAAAATGAGGCGTAAGAGTAGGTGCTGGCGGAAGTCATAATAAAGGGTGTGGTAAAAAGCCCGATAAAAGTTATTCCCCCGTACGCATACGCACTTATAACCAAATGTTCGGCAAAATTATAGTGTTGCTTTCTGAATACCAGCCAGCTACCAAAAGCCAGAAAAGGAAGAGCTAAAAGAAACCATATATTCATATAGGCATAGAATAAACCCAGCAAATCCATTAACTCAGGGGGTATGGCACCTCCATTCATTTGTAAGTTTAACTCATTCTGGTAATCTGCATATATCCCGGTAGCAGCCAAAAACAGCACTTGGGCAGTAAGCCAGAAGAATACAAAACGGAACGGATGAAAATACGGTAAGGTTATGCCATTGAGGTACCCACTAATTACCCGCCCGGGATTGCGGAACATCAACCATGTGGTGGGCCATAAACCTTTATCAAAATTGAAAATGGATTGGAATAAACTTCCCAGGGTGTGCTTTAAGGTAATACGCTGATCAATATACCGCTGTCCGCATTGCGGGCAAAAAGAACCCGAATAATCAGAATTACAGTGTTTGCACGTGTAGCTGGTAGCGAGTCCTTCCATAGGGTGGATATTGGCCCGGACTAAAATAACTAAATTTTTAAAAGAGTTTTAGCCCTATTAAGCTTACCGTTAGCGGTATACTCAAACTGCTTTATTACTCTTATCTCTTTGGGAGTTTCATAAGCCGAAAGCTCTTTGAAAAGGAACTTAACTTCATCCATGTGTACAGGCTCACCTCCCTCCACTACCATAATAAGTTTTTCGCCCAAAGCATCATCTGGCAGCCCGGCTAAAAAAAAAGGCCGCTCCCATTCCCCTGTTTTTTGTTCAATGGTTTCCGGGTAAAGCTTTACTCCTCCACTGTTCACCACATGATCAAACCGTCCCAGCCATTTAAAAGTTGTAGTATCGATGAGATCCACTACATCATTGGTTTCCAAACTTTCCACTCCAATATGAGGTGCAGTTATCACTAAGCATTTTCGCTTATCTATTGTAAAAGACACTTCAGGCAGAGCTTTGAAAACCGCATGATCTGATCCATTTATCCTGCGCATAGCCACGTGTGAGATGGTTTCCGTCATACCATAGGTATGCCATATCTCCCCTTTATGCTTTTTCAATTCACGCTCCAATACAGGCGGAATGGCCCCTCCCCCGATAATCAGTTTCTTAATACGGTGTATTTGATCCAATGACTTACTTACCTGGTAAGGTACCATAGCGGCAAACTCAAAATTACCATCCACTTTTTTAAGGGGTTCACTTTGTGCCGGTACTATATGGAGGTCTAAATTTCCAACCCAACCTCTTACCAGCATCATTATGCCTCCGATCTTATCAGAGGGTAAACACATGAGAGACCGGTCTTTATCCTGAAGCTTTAGAAACTCTATAGTTTTGGAAGCTGAAGCTTTCATGTGATTCCTGGAGAGGCGAATGGTCTTGGGGAGACCCGTAGAACCTGAGGTACGCACATTCATATAGGGCTTACTGCTCTCAAACTCCTGAAGAAATGCAGCAACATCTGCCATATCCGGATTCACGGATGAATTTATTTCATTGACTTTCAGTGAATTTCCGTTTAACCTCATTTTTTTTACGTCTATACCCAACCCTTAGCTTTTTTCAATCGTGTAGTTTGTTACAGTTCCTATTTCTATATAAGCCGAAAGTGGCTTACCCTGTTTAAAGAAAAGCACCTTCCGATTAGGTGCTTTTTTTTTTTTGCTTTAGATCCTATCAGATATCTATTTCCCAGTTTCCTTCTGGCGTATAACCAATGGTGCCTCCATCTACATAAAGCGGACTTTCAAAATTATTGGTATATAAGCTGCCGGTACCTAAGCCTGAAGGCATGGGGTTATTTAAAGTTGCGTTCCATTGAGCAATAGCACTAAGACCCACATTACTTTCCAGTGCGCTGGTTACCCACCAACCAGCTTTATTTTCTTCAGCCAGAGCAATCCACTCCATACTTCCCTGAAAGCCTCCAATAAAACTTGGTTTTAAAATGATATACTGAGGCTGTATGGTTTGCAAAAGCTTTCTTCTCTCCTGCTCTTCAAATACACCTATTAACTCCTCATCCAGTGCAATGGGCAATGGTGTTTTTTCACAGAGCTGAGCCATACTATCCCATTGTCCTTTACGGAGAGGCTGCTCTATAGAATGGATATGCAGTTTGGCAAGGCGCTCCAGTTTGGTTAAAGCTTCAGAAGTCTCAAAAGCTCCATTGGCATCTACCCGTAATTCAAGCTCTCCGGGATTATATTCAGATCGGATGGTTTCAAGAATTTTAAGCTCCTCATTAAAGTCTACCGCCCCCACCTTCATTTTTAAAACGGTAAAACCTTCTTTCAGCCTCTGCTTCACCTGCTCTTTCATAAAATCTAACGTCCCCATCCAGATGAGCCCGTTAATAGGCTGCCTGGATTTACCACGGGTAAATGGAGTATCAAACAGAATATGATTTTCAGAGGTAAGGTCTTTTAAAGCCATCTCCAAACCAAACTGTATGGAAGGGAACTCCTTGAGGTCGCCATACAATTGGGCAAAGGGTGAATTAATATTTTGAACCAGGTGATTTAATTCAGCTTCGTAATCCGGCCGGTCATCAGCACTGAGACCTCGTAATAAGCCGCATTCCCCAATCCCGGTTTTGTTGTTTTCTTCTACAACTAAAAAATAGGAATCTTTAGTTCGTAAAACACCACGGCTGGTGCCACTGGCTTGCTTGAATTGTAGTGTGCGCTTCTTCCAATAGGCCTTCATAAGGCCAAAGTTAGGTATTGTGTAAAATAAAGGGCATTAGATTATCTGCCCTATTCCAAATAAGAGGGCAAAAAGCAAGGTGGTTAAGGCCAGCATTTTAAGCAGGGGTTCAAAACCAGCCGGATCATTGGCTTTAGTAGCTTTATATAAATTGATTAAAACCAAGGGTATAGATAAAAAGTAAAGGTTTTGCCAAAAGCTTCCACGGGTGATGGAATTGTAAATAAAGGCAAGGTCAATGGCCAGGATTAATAAAGCTCCGTGGTAATATTTGGCACCGCGCAATCCTAAAATCACAGCCAGGGTGCGCTTACCATTCTTCCGATCTTCTTCAATGTCACGCATATTATTAAGGTTCAACACACCCATAGCCATAAAACCAACTGCTGTAGCCGGTAAAAACACTTCCCAGTTCAAAAAATTGGTTTGCAGAAAATAGCATCCTACCACACCTACGTAGCCAAAGAAAAGCAGCACGGAAATATCACCCAGGCCCTTATACCCGTAAGCTCTGCGGCCCACCGTATAACTAATGGCGGCCAGGATAGCCAACAGGCCCAAACCAATGAATGTAAGGGTTACTGGCAATGGCAGGTTACGAGTGGCAATAATGCTTAGCCACGTACCGGAAATAAAAGACAGCACCGCAAAGAGAATAACAGCATTGCGCATTTGACGGGAAGTGATCCAGCCACTGGCTACAGCACGCTGCTCCCCGGTTCGGTTAGCGTCTGAACCTTTAACACCGTCACCATAATCATTGGCATAATTACTAAGTACCTGATAACAAAGGGTGGTGATAAGGCATAATACAAACACTAAACTATTATAATGTCCATTGGAAGCGGCCAGGCAAGTACCCAGTATAATACTGGAAAAGGCCAGTGGTAAAGTACGCAGACGCGCAGCGGCTATCCAATGTTTTAGTTGCATAAAATATTTTTAGGGCTTGCGAAGATAAAACTCACATTCTACTTGAACACCTACATCCAATCGTGGCAGGTGCTTTCTATTTGGTACAACACATAATTATATACTTCACGGGCCTGCTCTGCATCCATTTGAGGCATACGCAAACTACCTGCAGCTGTAAACAAATTGAGATGTACAAGATTCCTTTTCTTTTGAAATATATTCTGGCTCACCTGTACATTCTGGATCTTAAAGTATTTAAGGGCCGCTGTTTGGGGAAATATCCAGCCCCTGGAGAGCAAGATCATTTCTTTATTGCAAGCTAACTGTACTGTAGGTTGAAAACGGTATGCCAGATATACAGCTGTAATAAGCCAAAGAGCGGCCACGCTCCAAAAAAAAGTTTCTACAAAACCTAGCCCGGCCAGCATAAGGGCCGGCAATACACCATATAGGGAGCTTTGTTGAAGAATAAGAAAACGGGAAGCGCTGAATGGAATAAATTCTGATTCTTTTAATTCCGGAAAAAAGGTTTCCTGAACTACCTCCAATTGCTCTTGCCGGGCTCCTGGTACTTTAAGTGATTGCTTATCTGATGCCTCTCGGCTGCCCGCTTGTTTTACCACTATGGTTTTAAGCCCTACCAGTTTGCGCAATGGGTTACTGCTCCATTTAATGAACTGGATCTTGTGCAAGGGAATCTGATATTCTACTTTTTTAAGCAAACCTGAAACCAATTGTGCACCTCGCTTATCTATAAAAAAACGCAGGCCGTAATACCGCAGGAATGACTGGATAAGCGAAAGCAAAATAGCTATTATAAAATACAGAAGTATGGCAAAAGGTAAAAGTTGCAGCCAACGGCTGGCCAGGAAATTTTTTTGGGTTTCAAGATAGGGTTCAAAAGGTTTGAGATACTCTTCAAACTGCCATATATAGCCAGAAACCACGGCAAACAATACCAGTCCGGTACGCAAGTGATTTTCGGTTAAGCCAACCCTCAATACTTCACCTAAGCTCAACTTAACCAAAGGCGTGGCTTCTCCACCAATATCCAGGTCTCCGTCCTCCGTCAGGTGATATTCTTCGTGGCCTTCAGGTTCATCCCTGTTTTGTGTTTTCATCCGCATGAGGAATTCCTGCACCTTACGGGCGTAGGTACGTTCCAGGGCTGCAATTTCCATCTCCTTCGCTGCTGATCCGGCTGTATCTATTTTAAGGCCCACCACATTCAGAAACCGTTGGATAATATTTTGATTGATATGTACGGACTGTATCCGATCAAAAGGAATGGTGATCTTCTCACGGCTGATCACCCCTTTTTCAATGATCATTTGATTACCGCTCACATAAAAATAAAATCTGCGATACTGTAAAACCGATAGTATAGCGAATATGACCAGCAGAACTATCACCGCTATCCACAACCAATTGGAAGAAGGGTCTATACGAAAGCCGTATTGCACAAAAAAGAGGGAAACAAAAATGTTAATACCAATGCGCAGGTTCTTGAAGAAGATAACCACCATACCCACCGGGGACTGGCGCTTGGGCTGTGTAAGATCCAGCTTATTCATATTGGGCGCTCAAGCGGGTAATATGATCACGCAGGCGATGGGCCGCTTCTTTTTTAAGGCCGCCAATGCTTAGATCACTGGTGGAACCTCCGGCTGTATATATTTTTACAGAAGCCAGGTCAAAGAGACGGCCTAATGGTCCCTGGCTTACTTCACAATGTTGTAAACGGTTTAGGGGGATACTGGTCATGGTGAAAAACACCAAACCACTTTTATAGCTGATATCATTTTCACGCAAGGCATACCCCTTAATTCGAAAGCCCCGTATCTCAAGGAATACAATCAAAAGTAAAAGACCCAACCAGGGCGCCATCAGTTTCCAAAGGGCCACGTCTGCTGAAAAACTGATGAACACCAATATTCCTGCGCTGATCAGAAAAAAGATACTCCAGGCTGTTAAACGCATCCATAGGTAGTCCGATTCCAGTTTTTCAAACTTCACCTGCTCAATTTGAGGCAGTTCCTGAGGGTTGATCTGTAGGTTTTCAAATAGCATCAGCCGTTCTTTAAAGCTTTAAAGTAATTTTTAAGTACATCGGGACTTTCCAGCCGTGGAGTCATAACTTCAAGAATGCGGGGCTCTGAACTCGTTGCAAAGAATGAAGGTAAGGCTTTTTGCAACTCTTCTTCGCTATCCACTCTTTGATAATCTATACCAAAGGTTTGGGCTACCCCTTCCCCTTTTAGATGATGATAGGTTTCCTGGTAATGCTCAAGCTTGGAATTTCCGGCCGGCCCTTCGATAATACGGAATATGTTGCCGCCCTGATTGTTGATGACAATAACACGCAGATTGGCCGGTAAACGATCGTTCCAAAAAGCATTGGAATCGTACAAAAAAGCTACGTCACCGGTGATGAGGGTTACCATTTTGGAAGTGGTAAGGGCATGCCCGATAGCGGTAGATGTACAACCGTCAATACCGCTGGTGCCACGGTTGGCAAAGTGCTCTACACTTTCCAAATGATCAAAAAGCTGTGAGTAGCGGATAGATGTGCTATTGGCACAATGCAGCAAACTGTTTTCGGGCAATTGCTTCAGGATATTATAAAACACTTTAAAATCGGAATAAGCAGCGGTTTTCATATAGTGCTCATGCTTTTGAGCTCTGTTTCTATGAAAAGCTACCCAGGTATCACGGTATGTACTATCTCCCTCCGAAACAAATTCAGCCAGCTGATCAAAAAAGTTATCGGCCTGTACCGGAATTAGGGTCTGTAAACTCCTGAACGTATCTTTTACCATGCCCTGCTCATCAATATGCCAATGGTAACGGGGCTTATAGTCAGTAAGGAACTTTTTTATTTTTTTACTTACCACTTCACCACCAATGGTAATAAGCAGATCAGGCTTCAACTCTGCTATTTCTTCTTCCCTAACCGTATTGATGAGACGGTCTATACAAGCCACAGTATTGGAGCCGGAAAGATTACTAACCGTTTCGGATAATATCAGGAATGGGCTTTTTTCATTCAAGGTTTGTAGTGCCTCACTCAACCATTGATCTGCATCCATTTGCCCCGCCAATACCATAATTTTAGGAGAGTTGTCCCAAATTTCCGCAAGCCCGCTCAGGTAATCTTCATCCAGTAAAAATTCAGGTTTTAGCTTTTGCAGGATGTGTACTTCCTCAGCCGCATCATTATTGATCAGTTCATATAAAGGTTCATCAAAAGGCACATTAATATGTACCGGGCCTTTCTCTGAGGCAATCAGTGCTTCATTGATCAACCGTTGGTTAAAATGGCTGGCTAAAATATCCGAAGGATCACGCTGGAGGTTCGCTGAAAAAACAATGTGGTTGGCAAAAACATTTTCCTGGCGAATGGTCTGTCCTGCCCCCTGATCAACCAGCTCCAAAGGCCTATCAGCCGAAATCACAACCAAGGGCAAGCGTTGGTAAAAAGCCTCTGTTACGGCCGGGTAAAAATTTACTGTAGCCGAACCGCTGCTGCATATCACCGCCACCGGAGCCTTACGCCCCATAGCTATTCCCATAGCCGTAAAAGCTGCGGCCCGTTCATCAGGTACTGATATACAGTTATAATCAGCATCTTCCGTAAAAGCCAGTATGAGGGGGGCATTACGGCTGCCCGGAGCTATAACCACATCACGGCATTGATGAGCTTTTAATATCCCCGTAAGGTATTGCGCATTGGCTTTGGCCGATTTTTTAGGCATAAGAGTCTGTAGCTTGGATTACCCGCAAAAGGGTTTGCAATTTAGCTTCCGTTTCGTCCCACTCCGCAGCAGGATCAGAATCGGCTAATATACCACCCCCTGCGTATAATATAACTGCATCATTATACACCTGCATGCAGCGAAGGTTTACGTAGTAAGCAAAAGCGTCTCCCGTTTCAAAACCCAGGTAACCGCTGTAATACTGGCGCTGGTGTTTTTCGTGCTCAGAAATAAACCGCAAGGCTTCTGGTTTAGGCCATCCGCCTACAGCCGGGGTGGGGTGTAAATCCTTTAAAAGCACCTGCACCTCCAGTTGGGGTGTATAATTGGCTGATATCCGGTTTACGAAATGAATGAGGTTAGCCGCTGTTAACTTATCCCGCTCTTTTACCCGGATAGCATCAATAGCACTGTACGCTGTTAAAACATTTTTGATATAGCGGGTAACAATGGCCTGTTCTTCTTCCTCCTTCAGGTGAAAAGTGTGCTCTTCACCTTTTTGACGGGTTCCCGCCAGACTCATACTTTCCAGATGTCCGTCCTTTCCGGAAATCAACAGTTCAGGAGTAGCTCCCATCCATACACCACATTTTTTATGCTGAAAGAGGTATACGCAGGCATCAGGATACTTCTGACGCAAAGCGTGAAATAATTTCAGCACGCCCGTATGCTGAACCTTGTAGCGCTGACTTCGCGAGATCACTACTTTCCCCCATTGTTGATCTTGGACGGTATCGGCCGTTTTACGGATCAGTTCTTCATATTCGTTTCGGGAATAACTCAGGTCATTTTGTGGTGCTTTCTGCAAGCTTATCTCTGCATTGCCGGATACTTCCTGCATTCTTAAGCGAATAACTTCGCTTTCTTCGCCAAATGGAACAAAACTGAAAACCAGTTTGGAATGGTCGGTTTGAGCGGGCCTGTATATTTTAAAATTAGACGAACCGGGCGGGCTATAAAAAAGAAGGGTTTGCAAAACTTACTTTTTAAGCGGTACAATCATATTGGTAAGCTTACAATGCGAGATAAGCTTACCCTCTTCATCTTCAATGCGGATTTCCCAAAGGTGTGTACTGCGGCCTTTATGAAGTATATGAGCTGTGGCCGTAAGCATACCGTCTTTTTTGCTACGGATATGATTACAACTGATCTCTATACCCAATACAGCATAATCTTCAGGGTCTGCATATAAACAGCTGGAGGCACTTCCAAGGCTTTCCGCAAGAGCAGCAGAAGCTCCTCCGTGTAAAAGCCCCATTGGCTGGTGTATCCTGGGATTCACAGGCATAGTGGCTTTTACCATTCCGGCATCTGCATCAACATCTACATAACAGATCTCAAGGGTTTCCATCAGTGTATTGGGAATCATAGCATTAAAGCGTCCCAATAATTCTTCTTTACTCATACTATATTCTTAAAGCTGGGCAAAGGTAGTGGATAGAGGAAAGTTCAGGCCTGCTCAGATCACGAATATGAAAACATCACGTAGCAAGTACCAGCAACACGTCAAGATAATTACCTTTAAGATGATAAGGAAGAAAACACGAATAGCCTGTTCTCGTTGCGACATGAATTTAAATTGGCTTCGGCAAAATTAAAAGAATTATATAGCACATAGGATAGCCTTTAAGCTGAATAGTCAATTTTAAAAGATATTGAGTATATAAGCTTTAAAATCAACTTTTTTTTATATCTAAAAGCCCTGTAATTACCTGGGTCGCTAGCCTATTTTATTATCTTTGCCGGCTTTAGTAAAACCGTAAAAACCACTGATCAATGATCAAGATCACCTTGCCGGATGGCAGTGTAAAAGAGTTCCCCAAAGGTTCAACTGCCTTTGATGTGGCCATGAGCATTAGCGCTGGATTGGCTCGCAATGTATTGTCTGCAAGCTTTAACGGGGAAACGGTGGAAACAACGGAACCTTTGAATCAAGATGGCAGGCTGGTACTCTTTACCTGGGATAGTCCGGAAGGTAAAAAGGCATTTTGGCACAGCTCAGCCCACGTACTGGCTCAAACTCTTGAGCAACTCTACCCGGATATTAAGCTTACCATCGGCCCGGCTATTGAAAATGGCTTTTATTACGATGTAGATTTGGGTGAGGCTTCCCTGGGCGAAGCTGACTTTGCTGCTATTGAAAAGCGAATGCTTGAAAATGCACGCGCCAAGTCAGATTTTAAAATGCGGGAAGTAAGTAAGGCTGAAGCGCTGGAAACCTATAAAGGCAATGAGTTTAAAACCGAACTCATTCAAAATTTACAGGATGGAGACATCACTTTTTGCGATCACGCAGAATTTACCGATTTGTGCCGGGGCGGACACATCCCAAACACCGGATTTATAAAGGCTGTAAAGGTTATGAACGTAGCCGGTGCCTACTGGCGTGGTGATGAACATAATCCTCAATTGACCCGTGTATATGGTATCTCTTTTCCAAAAGCCTCCATGCTTACCGAATACCTCGAGAGACTGGAAGAAGCTAAGAAAAGAGATCACCGTAAATTAGGTAAAGAGCTGGAACTCTTCACCTTCTCTCAAAAGGTAGGTCAGGGCCTGCCCTTATGGCTTCCAAAAGGCGCTGAATTACGGGAACGCCTGGAACAATTCCTGAAAAAAGCGCAACGCACCGCTGGTTACCAACCCGTGATCAGCCCCCATATTGGTAACAAAGAACTATATGTAACCAGTGGACACTATGCCAAATATGGTAAAGATAGTTTTCAGCCCATCCATACGCCAGAAGAGGATGAAGAATACTTGCTGAAGCCCATGAATTGCCCGCATCACTGCGAAATTTACAAAAGTCAGCCCCGTTCCTACCGCGATCTGCCCATCCGTTTTGCAGAATTTGGTACTGTATATCGCTATGAGCAAAGTGGAGAATTACACGGATTAACCCGTGTACGCGGCTTTACTCAGGATGATGCCCACCTCTTTTGTATGCCTGACCAGCTTAAAGATGAGTTTAAAAAGGTAATAGATCTGGTGTTGTATATATTTAAAACTCTTGACTTTAAAGAATATACAGCACAAATATCCCTTCGCGATAAAGAAGACCGAAGTAAATACATTGGTTCTGATGAAAACTGGGAGAAGGCAGAACAGGCTATTATCGAAGCAGTTGGTGAAAAAGATTTAAATACCATAGTTGAATACGGTGAGGCTGCTTTTTATGGCCCTAAGCTTGATTTTATGGTAAAGGATGCCCTGGGGCGTCAATGGCAGCTGGGTACCATTCAGGTAGACTACAACTTACCGGAACGTTTTGAACTGGAGTATAAAGGTGCTGATAATGAAATGCATCGTCCGGTTATGATTCATCGGGCACCTTTTGGAAGTATGGAACGCTTTGTAGCTGTACTTCTGGAACACTGCGGTGGTGATTTTCCATTGTGGTTAACTCCCGACCAGGTTATTATTTTACCGATCAGTGAAAAATATGCAGACTACGCAGGCAAAGTTTCGTATTTGCTTAAAAATTACGACCTTCGCACGCTCGTTGACAACCGCAGCGAGAAGACCGGACGTAAAATACGGGATGCTGAATTAGCAAAAATCCCGTATATGCTTATTGTTGGTGAACAGGAAGAGGCGGCCGGGACTGTATCCGTTCGGAAACACGGTGAAGGTGATAAAGGTGTGATGAGCATCGAAGAATTTGCTAAACTGGTAAACGATGAAGTACAGGATAAAATTGGAACATTTGAATCAGAAGTTTAATTAAAAGAAAGAAACACTGGCTAAAAGATTTAACCGAGGAGGACGCAGGGGGTTTCAACCCCGTAAGCCGCAGGAAGATGCGCACGTAACTAACGAAAAGATAAAATTCCCAAAAGTTAGGATTGTTGGGGATAACGTGGACGAACAAGGGGTTTACCCAACCAGTAAAGCATTGGAAATGGCTCGTGAACAAGAGCTGGACCTGGTACTTATTGCTGACAAAGCAGATCCTCCGGTGGTAAAGATCGTGGACTATAAGAAGTTCCTTTACGACCAAAAGAAAAAGCAAAAAGAGATTGCGCAAAAAGCGCAAAAAACCGTGGTTAAGGAAATTCGTTTTGGTCCGAATACCGATGACCACGATTACGATTTTAAGAAGAAAAATGCTGAGAAATTCCTGGAAGAAGGTGCTAAGCTTAAAGCTTATGTATTTTTTAAAGGGCGTTCCATTGTTTTTAAAGATAAAGGTGAAATACTGTTATTGAGATTGGCACAGGATCTTGAAGATGTGGGTAAGGTAGAGAGTATGCCCAAGTTGGAAGGAAAGCGTATGATCATGATGATGGCAGCTAAGAAAAGTAAATAGATACTGAAACCGGGAGCCTGAAGTTTGGACTTGAGAAATATCCAAAAGCCGCACCTCCCCTGTTCAGAATCCGAAAATAAAAGTAAGAACCCAAAATAAAAGCGAAGAAAGATGCCAAAAATGAAGACTAAATCCAGTGCCAAAAAGCGCTTTAAGCTTACCGGTACCGGAAAGATCAAGAGAAAGCACGCTTTTAAAAGTCACATCCTTACCAAAAAGGAGACTAAGCAAAAGCGTAACCTCACTCAAAGTGGCCTTGTGCACGAAAATGATGAGAAGAGTATCAAGAAACAATTGTGTATTTAATTAAGAGTTATTAATTAACCCTGTGTCAGGCATTAAGTACCTTAAAATTAAAGGACGCCTTGCTCAAAAAATTAAAATAATATGCCAAGATCAGTTAATAGCGTAGCCAGCAGAGCACGCAGAAAAAAAGTAATGAAGCAGGCCAAAGGATACTTTGGCCGTAGAAAGAATGTGTGGACCGTAGCCAAGAATGCCGTAGAAAAAGGTATGGCTTACAGCTACCGTGATCGCAAAACCAAAAAGAGAAATTTTCGTTCCCTGTGGATTCAGCGTATTAACGCTGGTGCACGCCAGGAAGGAATGTCTTACTCCGCTTTTATGGGTAAGGTTAAATCCAGTGGAATTGAATTAAACCGTAAAGTTCTTGCCGATTTGGCTATGAACCACCCGGAAGCTTTCAAGGCCATTGTACAGAAAGTAAAATAAATTTTAACGGTTCTTACTATATCAAAGCCTCTCCATACGGAGGGGCTTTTTTTATGCTTCGGCTTTCAGACTTAGCTCTTTTCCGTTAAAAAAAGGCTTACTGCTCCATACCTGCAATTCTTTTGTTCCCGTTTTGACGTTGAGCAAATAGCCATTTCCTGAAAACCGACAATCTGCAACAGTAGCCCTTATCGTTCCTTTGGGTGTAATTTTGATCTGATGCGGTCTTAAGAATTTCTTTGGGGATAAACCTTCTTTTTCCTGCCATACATTAATTGGTCCCAGTAAACGACCTACATATTCATTACGAGGCTTCGCATAAACTTCTTCTGTTTTACCACTTTGAACTACTTTGCCATCTTTCAGCACAATAACCCGATCTGTCAGAGCCATTATATCCTGGGGCTCATGTGTCACCAGAATCATGCCCTTTGGTTTCCAGCCGGTACGAAGCATAGCAATCATATCTTGCTTTAAAGCATAATCCAGGTTAGAAAAAGGTTCATCCAGCAGCAATACATTGGCCTTTGTAGCCAGGGCAGTAGCTAAGGCTACTCTTTGTTTTTGTCCTCCTGAAGTTTCAGTAGCTTTTTTACCTTTTACATTTTGTAACTGCAAGCGATTGCGTAAATGGCCCACCAGCCTCTTTCTAGAGCTTTCAGACAGAGACAGGGCTTGTCTGAGCATATTATCCTCTACCGATAGGTATGGCATCAATTCAAAATCCTGCTTAACCAGTTTAATCTCCGGATGGCCGGGTATCAGTTGCT
Organism: Owenweeksia sp.; assembly: GCA_965212245.1. Lineage (GTDB taxonomy): Bacteria > Bacteroidota > Bacteroidia > Flavobacteriales > Schleiferiaceae > CAKZNE01. Next base: position 3,639,118 of record OZ243107.1, read on the forward strand.
GCGAAGGACCTTTTACCTCATCACCTTTAAAGTGTATTTTTCCACCACCAGGTTCCAGAAGGCCCGCTACCAATTTCAGCAAACTGGTTTTTCCGGAACCACTCCTGCCAATAAGACCTAAAACCTCACCTTTACCCAACTCAAATGAAATATTGCGCAGTATATGTTGCTCACCGTATGAAAAAGAAAGCTTTTTAATGGTAAGGATAGAATTTTCCATGGCCGAAAGTTCGTCAAACTTTAGGAGTACCCAACCTTAAAGGATAATTTCGCGTCTACAATAATGAACAATAAGGTTCACTTTTGAATTTTAGATTAAGGATTTATAACCAAAAATAATACGTATGAAAAAGTTAATGCTAAACCTCAGTTTAGCTGTTGCAGCCAGCCTAATGCTATTTGCTACAGGATGTTCAAAGGATGATGATGACAATACCAACACCGGCCCGGGAAATGCTCTGGCAGTGGCTAAAGCAGATGCAGATTTGACCTTATTTGCTGAGGCTATTGAAAAAGCCGATCTCGGTGCTACCCTTACCGGTGGTGCTCAGATAACCGTATTTGCTCCTACTAACACAGTACTGGAGTCTTACCTGGCAGACCTTAGCTTTAATGATATAGATGGTTTTATAAGTGTACGTGGTAAGGAAGCGGTAAAACAACTGTTGAGCTACCATATACTGGAAGAAAAATCAGAAACCAGTGCTATTACAAAGGGATATATCAAAACCAAAGCTCAAAACAGTGAAGGTGATGCTATGGATATGTACCTTAATAATGCTGGTGGTGTAACTATTAACGGAACTCAGGGAGCTATAGTTACAGAAGGTGATATTGCTGCTTCTAACGGTGTTATTCATAAAATCAACAACGTTCTTCAGCCTCGCACTATAAGCGGGTTACTATCTGTTAACAATGATTTCAGCCTGTTGGCTGAGGCTTCGACAAAAGCCTCCGGAGATTTGCTAACTATTCTGAGCGATCAGCAAAGTAAATTCACTTTAATGGCGCCCAACAACACCGCTTTTAACAGCTTTTTTGGCGCTAATTCCAGTATTTCCAGTGTAGATGATATGGTAGTAGCTTTTGGAAATCAGGGATTACAAGACCTTTTAGACTATCATGTCCTTTTAGGTTATCAGAGAACTGAAGATTTGAATCCCGGCACTTATTCTACCCGTTTAAACGGAGAGAGCCAAACCATCAGTAACAGCGGTGGTAACCTAATTATTACCGATGGAAAAGGAAACCAGGCTAATATCGTTTTCAGAGATATTACCGCCCTGAATGGTAACATCAACATAATTACAGCTGTTTTACAGGATGACTAATACCTGTAAATAAGTTTCAATTAAAAAGCCCCGCTATTCAGCGGGGCTTTTTAATTGAAGGAAGTCTCCTTAGCAGTTCTTATATAATGAAATCATATATTCAAATTAAGATTTAAAATTAAATATTGAAATTTATTTCACTGAAAATCAAATATTTAGAAAGTAATTTAAAGTTCATGCGAACCAAACACGGTGGGTATGCGTACCTATCAGTACATAATTACTAACAAAAACTCAAAATTTATGAAGTCGCTATCAAAAAATTTTGGAAAAGCTTTATTAGCCGGATCCATCGTATTTCTGGCAAGCTGCAGCAAAGATGATGCTGATGACAATTCCAACAATCCTAATGTAACTCCAAAGAGTACTACCGTTAAAGGAGTACTTGAATCCGAATCTCAGTTCAGTATGATGAACGAAGCGGTAGAAGAGTCCGGACAATCCAGCCTTTTTGCCAATTCCAGTTCAAACATTACTTTGTTTGCTGCCAATAATGATGCATTCGAAGATTTATTTGCTGAATTAAATGTTCAATCTATTACTGAGTTGAAATCTCAAATGGGAGATGAAGCATTTGCTGACCTGATCCTGTATCACGCCATTAATGGAAAGTTCAATGTGGAAGATTTCGGTGATGGTTTTGAAGAAACAAATTCTGAATCTGATAACGGTTCAAAGCTGGATCTTTTAATTAAAAATGAAAATAACGCCCGCCTGGTGTTTAATGGTAATGATGAAAATGGTGCTACTACCGTTAGCAATACTACTTTAAGCGCTGAAAACGGTTCAGTAATTGAAATCAACGGTATCCTCAGCGCACAATCTACCATAGAAAATATGGAAGAAGGTGAGGAAGAAGAGAGTGCATTCATGCTTAACATTCTTGCTAATGCAGACGCTAGTGTAAGAGCTATGCTGGAAGATGAGAATGATGAAAACACTGTTCTTTTAGCCAGCGAAGAAGAAGTAAAATCGATGTTAAGCATTAATATTGGAGCCATTCTGGAGGTTGAAGACCTGGAAGAACTTTTAGATGCTAATAACCAGAGTACCCTGCTAGGAAACTTTGGAGTAACCATTCTGGCTGATCTAATGGCGGACTTGCGCCTGGATGATCTTTTAAACCTGAACGTTACCGTAAGTGAGATTTTCAGTGTAATGGAAAAAGAAGATAATACTGAATTGATGAACACTCTGATCTTTGACGGTAATCTTGACAGTGATTCTATGATAAATCAAGGTTCGGTAACCAGCCGTGGAGGAATCACTTTTGACGTAAGTTCTAACACCCAGGGTAATCTTATACTGACTGATGATAACGGAAATAACGTTATTCTTGATAGTGAGTCAACCCAAAGTGTAAATGGTTCCGTATATACTATTATCGATATACAGGAGTCATAATAATAGTTTTGTTTGGTTGGTTGAAGAGCCGGATTCTCAGTCTTTGGGAACCGGCTTTTCACTTTTTAAGCAACTCTTTCACTTCTTTAAGCGCAGCTTGATTTCTGGTATTTTTAAAGGTGCTGATAATGCTGCGTTTTTCGCTTTCAGTGAGGTGCCAGCTCAGAGATACCTCATCCTTCTTTTCAAATAGCGAGAAGCGCACCACATCCACCGGGAAAGGCATAATCTCATCACTCCATTGCATAAGGAGTGATTTATTGTAGATCTGGAGATTATGAAAACTCTGTATGACACCATTTATAGGCATTACCAATTGATCTAATTTGGTTTGAAACTCATCACTGATAGGAATTTCATCCGGCCGGTTGGCTTTAATTTGCACTACCACAATACCACTGGTGTTCAATTTGATCCATTCCCTGAATTCATACATATACCGCAGGGCCATCTCCAATCCTTCATTGTCACGCACACCTGCATCAATTAATTCTATAGAGGGCTGCGAGGGCAGGTTAACCAAAGGTGTGATATACGGGAAAGAGGCGCTAAGCCGTAAAGCGGTTAAAAAGCTAAGGTTATCAGGGCTTTGATCTGCAAAAAGACGTTGATATTCTACCGCATCATACTCCCGTTTTTTATGAGTTCCCTTAAAGGGGGTGGTAAAAGTTAAAAAAGAAAAGTTTTGCGCTGCCATTAATAGTTTCCTCCCATCGCCTACTATAGTAGGTCCTAATATCATGGTAGGTATCTCAGCCTTAAATTCCGGCAAGGCATACTGACCCAGTGTTTTATCCAGAACACCCCCGGTATTTTTACTGAACTTCTGATCAAAGGCATAGCCCCGGTCCAAAGGATAACTATGCCCTGCATAGTCTACCGTTCTGAAGCGGAAAAAAAGATCGTTTACCGCCAGGGTAAAAGCCACCGGATTTAGCGCATCTTTAGCAGTGTTTAGCAATAAACCTTTATGATACGGAGACTGATTCAGCATTTTATTGGCGTGGCGGTATTTTAACTCCCTGAAATAGGCCGCTCCAAACATTCCTCCGGATGATCCGGTAATAAGATGTGTCTGATTAAAGAGTCTGCCTCCGGTAATACTGTCTGCTTCCTGCAAAACCTTCATCGTCCAGAGCGTACTGCGCATCCCACCACCACTTACGTTTAGAATAACCAGCTTGGGCTTTTTTAAACGACCGAATTTAGCTCTCCAGTTGCGCAATGACTTTAAAGCCCTGCCACGGTCATGATCCAGAATAGAATCATTGGTAATAGTGGCCAGGTTTTCATAATTATACGGTGCCCTGCCTGATGTATAATCCATGCCATAAGCATAATTAAGGGTACGAAAAGGATGCAGACCAGAAAGGTAATTGAGTACCAATAAAACAATAATACCAATGGTTAAGGTCCAGGTTTTAAGTCGGGAATAAAAGGCTCCGGTAATCATCAGGTAAAGAGAAAAGATAAGGAAAACGGTGGCTCCGGCCGGTATCATAAAGGCAGGATTACCGCTCACCAAGCCCAAACCTATAATAATCACAATAAGAATGACGAACAAGACGGAGGCTGATAAATGATGCTGTTGTATGGTTTCGAGTAATTTTTCCTTTTGATAATGCGTAGCACCCCGGGCCAGTTTTACCTGGAAAGGATTCTTGAGATAATGATTTACCACCGATTGATTTTCAAGCACGCGCTCTTTCAGCTTTTTATCCTGCTTTACAATTTCTTTTAACGGTTTTATGGTATTGCGTTCTTTGCCTTTTTGATCTGGCTGTTCAAGGGTGCGTATAGTAGAGAAAAAATAACTGAACATCAGAGAAATGATGATGATAGTACCGGCCAGCAAACCTGAAATATTGACCAGTATGGTACCGGTATCATAGCCTTCCTTGCTCAATATCCGAACTACCTGATACAGGTAGGTTACAAAAAATAAAACGGGGATAATAGAATTGTTAATGCAGAATTTCCACAAAGGACGGGACAGCGTAGCCAAAAAAGCATACCTATAGCTATAGTATATATAACTGCTTATATGGTAGCTCATAATGAAGAGCCCTGCTGTTATACCCACCAGAAAATAACTTAGAAAATTAACTTTGTCCAGGTATTCAGGCGTTAAGAACAGGTACGAAAGACCGTAGTTTACGCCTAATACCCGGTTCACAAATAAAAACATCAACAGCCAGAATATCATCAGTATATGGCTCCTCCGGAGGTGTAGGAGGAATAACTGAACCGGAAAAAAAGACGGAAGGAAATACCAGGCTTCTTTTATCCAGCGTCCTATTTGTGTAAACATCAGCCTAAGTTAATCGGAATTGTGTGAAATGATGCAGAATATGTTTACGATGAAGGTGCATCCACTCTTCAGCATTTAACTCCCCGAAATTAGCATGTACAGCTGTATGGTCAGGGTGTTTTTCAAAATGCACCATCATGCTTACCAGAGACTTCATAAGGTTTACCTTTAGCTTCTCCACATCGCCTTCAAGTGCTTGTATTTTATCAAACTCCGCTGGTTTTGGAGCTCCGGGTTTAAAAGGTTTTTCACTCATTAAAAAATCACGGTACCTGGGTAGTAATTCCGGAGGGGTCACAACCCGTGTCTCCAGTTGGAGTAGTGAAAGGTCTATTCCCTTTCGGAGATGATCCAGCATGTCCGTAACCGTCATGCTCCCCCATTCGGGATTTTCGTCTCCTTTTAATTTCTTTAGCATGACGGGTACATCCATCATAAAAAAGCTTTCAAATGGCATTAGATCTGGCTTATTTTAAGAAACACATAATTCTCATTTTCCGAGGGTGGCATCCCATTAGGAGCCGATAAACTGCGTACTTTGAAAATTGATCGTTTCACGTTTTTATCCGCAATGGTACGCTCCAGGGTTTTAGCCCGGTTTTGCGTTAACCGGTTGTTGTTAATGTTATCAAATATCACAAATTCATAGAAAAGTCCTTGTGATTGTTGCATCATATTGGTGATAAGCCCCAGCATAAAATCGCCACTGGGATACAAGCGGCCTTTTTGAGGGAAAAATTTAAGGTTCAATACCTTGGCTTCTACATCCATAGTAACTGCCATATCCTCCACTTTCACTTTTCTGCCGCTATTGCGGAGCACCAATACTTCCACTCTCCGGTTTAAGGCTTTCTCACGATCTGTTTTTTCCGGGAACAGCGGTTTACTATTACTAAAACCCTTATAACTCATCCGGCTTTTGGAAACCCCGTTTACCTTTAAAAAGTTATAGACCATCAATGCCCGTTGCAGCGAGAGCTCGTAGTCATCTCCGCAGCACACGTGTCCGTGCAGTTCTATTTCCAACTCAGGATACGTATACATTACCTCCAGCAATTGCTCCATAGCCGGAAAACTCTCCCATACGGGTATCGGCTGATTGCCTACAAAATTGAGATTGGGTATGCGGATCTTATCACCCTTCCTGAATTCCAGATCCGTAAGTTTCTGCTCCGGTGGCGGTAGTAAGGATGCGTCTATTACCAACTGCAATTCCACCCTGCGGTTTTTAGGACGTTCTTCAGGTCCGTTGTCATATTTGGGCCGCTCTTCTCCGTAAAAATCAGTTTTTACTTTTAAGGGATCCAGTCCTTTTAACACTAAATATTGCAGTACGCTTTGCACCCTGCGTTTGGATAGTTTACGGTTGTAGTCCGCACTGGCTAAACTATCCGTATGCCCATATATCTGCACCGTTTTAAGGATTATTGCCGGAGCGAGGGTAAGAAGGCTGTCTATTCGTGCTTTTTCTGCGGGGTTCAGTCTATAAGAGTCAAGGGTAAAGTTAACCTCCAGCGATACCGCACTATCCTTTTGAGCGATAAGCCCGAGACTACACACCATTATCAAGCTACACAAGAATAACTTCATTCCTCTTTCTCTAAATTTAAGATCCGGTATTTCATTAACGCAAAGCCAGGTATTTCCGTATCATAAAAAAGCCCTGCTTGTGCAGGGCTTTTTTATGATTCATTATGCCTACAAATGGATTACCTCATCATAAGCAGCTGCGGAGGCTTCCATGATAGCCTCACTCATAGTAGGATGCGGATGCACTGATTTCACAATCTCCATTCCGGTAGTTTCCAGTTTACGGGCTACCACTACTTCGGCAATCATTTCCGTTACGTTGGCACCGATCATGTGGCAACCCAGGAACTCTCCGTACTTGGCATCAAAAATAACTTTTACAAAACCATCCTTATGACCAGCAGCACTGGCTTTACCAGAGGCTGAGAACGGAAATTTACCCACTTTTATATCGTATCCTTTGTCTTTGGCCTGTTGTTCAGTATAACCTACCGAAGCAATTTCAGGGGAGCAGTATGTACAACCGGGAATATTGTTGTAATCCAAAGGTTGAGGACTATGTCCGGCAATTTTTTCAACACAGATAATACCTTCTGCAGAAGCTACGTGCGCCAGAGCCTGTCCGGGTACACAATCACCAATGGCATAGTATCCGTCTTTATTGGTCTTATAGAATTCATCTACTACAATCTTCCCTTTCTCGGTTTTAATACCTACCGTTTCTAAACCAATATTCTCAATATTGGCTTGAACACCAACGGCTGAAAGCACCACATCGCATTCCAGGGTTTCTTCACCTTTCTTGGTTTTTACAGTTACTTTACAAGCTGATCCTGAAGTATCAACTTTAGTTACTTCACTGGAGGTCATTATTTTAATACCGGCCTTTTTAAAGGTCCGCTCCAATTGTTTGGAAACTTCCTCATCCTCTACAGGAACTACATCAGGCAAAAATTCTACTATGGTCACCTCAGTACCCATCGCTTTGTAGAAATAGGCAAATTCCACACCTATGGCCCCGCTACCTACTACAACCATACTCTTGGGTTGTTTGTCCAGGTTCATGGCCTGACGATAACCAATTATCTTTTTACCATCCTGCTTTAGGGCGGGCAACTCGCGACTGCGGGCACCAGTAGCAATAATTATATGTTTACCAGAATATTCTTTGGTATTACCCTTATCATCTTTTACGGAGAGCTTTTTACCGCTTTTCACGGTTCCTTCCCCCATAATCACTTCAATCTTGTTCTTTTTCATCAGGAACTGAACACCTTTGCTCATTCCTTCAGCTACTCCGCGGCTGCGTTTTACCACTGCCCCAAAATCCTTATCGGCTTTCTCTACCTTAATACCGTAGTCTTCGGCATGATTTATATATTCAAAAACATTGGCACTTTTAAGGAGAGCTTTGGTAGGTATACACCCCCAGTTCAGGCAGATACCACCCAGGCTTTCACGCTCTACAATGGCTGTTTTAAGACCAAGCTGAGCCGCTCTTATTGCAGCTACATATCCTCCGGGACCACTCCCCAGTACAATGACGTCAAAATTCATATGTAATGATTTACTATTAAGTTCTGAATGATGTGCGAATTTAATTCATTCCGCTAAAGTCAGGTAATAAATACGGTATTGATTCCGTCATTTTCAGGTCAGTAAAACAAATCCCGGAGCCCACTGCCGGAAAATACCTGACTAACTATGAAAATGTGATTACAGGAAATACAACTATTTAACAGCAATAGCCGAAATCTCCACATTTACATTTTTAGGCAGTACCGCTACTTGTACAGTTTCGCGGGCCGGAGCATTATCGTTAAAATATTGGCCGTACACCTGATTGATCCGGTTGAACTGTTGCATATCACTGATAAAGATGGAACATTTCACAATGTGGCTAAAGTCCATTTCTGCCGCTTCCAATACAGCCCCAAGATTGCGCATTACCCATTCCGTTTCTTCTTCTATAGTACTGGTGTGCAGCTCTCCGCTTTGCGGATCAAGCGCTATCTGACCAGACACATATAGCGTATCTCCAGCCAGTACGGCCTGGTTATAAGGGCCTATTGGAGCAGGTGCCTTACCGGTATGGATTATCTTTTTTTCAGACATCGAATATTTTTTTAGCAATTTCGTCCAAAATTAGAAATTCCGTGAAGGTTTTACTGCTTGATAATTACGACTCTTTTACATTTAACCTTTACCACTACCTGCGGCAGCTTACGGATGATATTGCAGTAAAGCGAAATGATGAGATTTCAGTAGATGACGCCCTGAATTTCAGTCATTTATTAATCTCACCCGGGCCGGGCCTTCCGGAAAATGCCGGTATCACTTCACAATTATTAGCAGCTGCGGTTCCCTCACATTCTATATTGGGTGTATGCCTGGGTTGCCAGGCGCTGGGCGAATATTTTGGAGCTTCACTCTTCAATCAAAATGAAGTAGCTCATGGCATACAGCGCAAAGTAAAACGAGCTGATTCATTCTCTTGGCTATTGGAGGGTTTACCTGAAAGTTTTAAAGTTGGTTTATACCATTCATGGGCCATAGATACTAAAGAGATGAACTCTCAGATGAATATCAGTGCCTGTTCAGAAAAAGGAATACTAATGGCTATGGAACATACTAAATTACCCATAGCTGGTGTACAATTTCACCCGGAGTCTATTATGACAGAATACGGTCTTCAGATACTGGAAAACTGGCTGAAGCGCTAACGGTCAAAATCACCAACTCCCCTTCTGCGTTCCATTTTAAGATCGCTTAGCACGTTGGCTTTCACACGAATAGTAAGTGTATAGGATTGTTGAAACCCGAATGGCACCCAGGTACAACGCATTTCCCAACAGTGCAGATCACGGTAAAAATCCAGGGTGGTATAAGTAAAGTCTTTGGCTTGAAAATCATACCCACTGCGAAACCCCACTTTCCAGTTTTCCGTAAGCTTTATATCACCTGAAAAGTCCATGGATTGTGTGACCCTTGATTCCAGACCGGTATAGGACTTACGTAGGTTATAATTCACATTAAGCGTCCAGGGCGCGTTAAAATCCACAAATCCCTGCGCCCGGTAATAGTCGCGATCACCTTCACTAATACCGAGATCATTCGGGGCTGGCTCATCGTCCAGCAAACCTTCTTTTTTATCCACATCCTCACCCGGTTCAGGCTTTTTGCCCTTTGCTTTAAAACGATTGGCACTGAGGTTTATACCGGTGGTAAAAGACTGGCTGGTGGGACGCAGCCACTTTCCGTTCACTTCATAGGCAGATTTGTTAACCCGCATTCCGTTGGTACCTTCTTCCGGGTCAAAACCATACAAATCAAAGGTGGAAGAGTAGTTCATATTAATAAGCCCCTTAAAAGCGGAAGAAGAAGCGGTAAGATTTATGGGCGCCCAGTTAAATTCCTGTACCGCTGTGTTGTATGACGTATTCAGGCTTACGCGTTCCAGGAGTTTGATCTTTTTTTCACCGGTAGAATCAGTTCTATCACGCACCTTGGCTTCCAGCGTATTCTGCAGCCCCATAGTGATACTCCCCAGTTTTCCGGAGCCTGCTGAACCGTATAGCTGTCCCTGGTAGCGGTCTAACCGTGTGAAGTTTCCTAATGTGTCCGATTGAACCCGTTCATAATACCCCCACTTTTCCACCGCAAAGTCAGGGCGGTAACTCAACCCCACATTAGGTGTAACCACATGACGTAAAGCACGCAAAAAACCTTTATAGCGCCACAAACCGTATAGTTTGGTAGAGAGATTGGCACTGGCCGTAAAATCACGATTGGCGTAAAAGCCATTGACTGTATCTTTTTGAATGGCATTCAGTGAATCCACAAAATAATAATCCGAACGCTTAAAGTACCAGCGCTCGGTATAATTTACACTGGGGCTGAATACAAAGTTTTTAAACACTTTATAATTGGCCGAAATCGGAATGGAGTGCCTCACACCGTTGCGCGCACTATCCCGGAAAACAGTTTCCGTAAAAAACGGCTTGCCCAGTTTGGTTTGTATCTCATTACCCGCATCCATTGTGTATGAGATACCTATTTCTTCATACCACTTTTTTTTACCTACTGCCGCCTCCCGCTTAAAGGGAAATTGCCGGTTTAAGGCAAAGTTTACCTGTGGGAGGTTTACGGTAAAGTCTTTAGTACTGTTATTCTGACTATGCCGTGCCGATACGTTAAGATTGTAAGGCTTGCCTGGCCATGATTTTGATATGCTGACACTTGAATTCAGGCGGTTATTCAATACATCATTTGCGTTTACACTGGTTACTTTATAGTAATTGGATGAAGCAATATTTACATTACTGTTAAAGCGAAAGCTAGGGTTGGCTTTAGGATCCTGGTTATGGCTCCATTGGATGGCAAAGTCGGAACGGTTATCAAAGGCATTGCCCACAAACTCCTGGAACTCCGGTCTGCCATACCGGATCAGGTTATAACTCAGGTTTAAGTTACCGGAGTAGGCATACCGCTTGCGGTAATTGGTAAGTCCCCGCCAGCCGTAACCGCCCTGGGTATATACATCTCCGGTTAAGGTAAAATCCAGATAATCATTTATAGCCCAGTAATATCCACCATTCTGTAAAAAGTAACCTCTGAATTCAGAGTTACCATAGCTGGGTATGATAATGCCCGATTTCCTTTTTTCGGTAGTAGGGAAAAACCCAAAAGGTACCATTAATGGGGTGGGCACATCTACAACCTCTATATAAGCAAATTGAGTAATTACCTTTTCACCGGAAATAACCTTGGCTTTAGGGGTTTTGATCCGGAAGTGCGGGTGCTCATGGCTACAGGTGGTATAGGATGCATTTTTTACATAAAAAATATTGTCCCCGGTTTTCTTCACCTCTTCTCCGTGCAAAAAGCCTTCTCCTTCTGAAGTAATAACTTTCTTAATCTTAGCCTTCTTGGTATCAAAATTATACCGCATTTCATCTGCACGGTAGGACTTTCCGGCTTCCGTAAAAAGAGGTTTTTGGCTCACTTTGCCCACTGTATCTGTAATACCGCGTGCATACACTTCTTTTTTATTAAAGTCTACATGAATATACCCGGCTTCCAGGGTAATATCTTCATATTTCACATAAGCTTTATTATAAAGGCGTGCCTCACCACTCAGGGGACTGCCTATAATACTATCTTCTGCGGTAAAATCCAGTTGTGAAGTAAGAAATTCATTTCGCTTTACCGGAGTGGAATATACGCTATCGGTACTCAGGTCAACTCTTACAGAATCACTTAGACGTAAAGAATCTACAATTGATGGATCATCGTAATTACCTGATAATGAATCAACAGGAACCAGAAGAGAGGTATCTTGTGGAGTGGTAAAAACCCGGGAAGTATCTACCTGCGCCTGTACAGGCACCATAAAGCCAACAACGACCGTTAATAAAATGATAATTTTCAGCCCCGAATCGCGCAAGATGACTTTAAATTTGCTTAAAAATTAGGCACACCGTTTGAATCGCCAAAGCTAATCAAAAATCAGTCCATTGAAGAAAAAGCTTGTATTAGCGCTACTATTAACCCTTCCTCTATTGGTGCTCAGCGCCTTTATTTCACCTTCCGGAGGCGGAGGTGTGAAAGTGGTTGTAATAGATGCCGGCCACGGAGGTCATGACCCGGGGAACCTGGGTACCAGGCGATATAAAACCAAAGAAAAGGATATTGCCCTGGCCGTAGCTCTGAAAGTAGGGGCTTATATCCAGGAAAATTTTCCGGAGGTTAAAGTAGTATATACGCGTAAAACCGATGTGTTTATCGAATTACAGGAGCGCGCCCGCATCGCCAATGCTGCAGAAGCAGATCTTTTTATATCCATTCACTGTGATGCTTTTACGCAAAAAAGTGTGAGTGGCTCCACTACCTTGGTATTAGGACGCAACCACAGCGATGAAAATATGCGGGTGGCCCAACAGGAAAACTCGGTAATATTACTGGAAGATAATTATGAAGAAAAATACGAAGGTTTTGATCCGCGTAAACCGGAAACCTTTATTGCTCTTACCTTATATCAGAATGCCTTTTTAAATCAGAGTATTTCTTTTGCTCAAAAAGTACAGGATCAGTTCCGGGAGAGGGTTAAGCGGAAAGACCGTGGTGTAAAACAACAACCGCTTTATGTAACTAGCCGCACCGCAATGCCTGCCGTGCTTATTGAGTTAGGCTTTCTTACGAATCATAGCGAGGAAGATTTTCTGAATTCAGATCAGGGTCAAAACTATATGGCCTCCGCTATTTACCGGGCTTTTAAAGAATATAAGGAGGAGCGTGAGTTTTTTGAGCAATCTTCCACTCCTCAAAGCCCGGTGCCGGTTATACAACCTGAAGAAAATGAACGGAACCCCACTATTGTAGAGCCCGTTAAGCCACCTGAAGAAAATATTGAGGAAGTATTTTTTACCGTTCAAATTCTTACCAGCGGCCTTAAAAAAGATCTGAAACCGGCCAACTTTAAGGGTGTTGACGGAGTAAGTATATATGAAGAGGGAAAGCTTTTTAAATATGTGGTGGGAAAGGCCAATACCGTGGGGGAAGCTGAAGCGCTGAAACAAAAGATGAAGGAAGCCGGTTTTAAGGATGCATTTGTTATAGCTTTACGCAATGGAAACCGTATTCCTTTGGAAGAAGCCAAAGAATTACTTCAATAATTTTTTCATCTTTGTTGCAAAACAACTAAACTGACTTTCATTTGAAAATAAGCAGAGAATTCAGGGTAGGTTTGGTTGCCCTCGTAGCCTTGGTTTTACTTTACTGGGGATTCAACTTCTTAAAGGGAAAAGACCTCTTTGAGGAAAAAAGGGTATACTATGCCGTATATGATAAAGTAGATGGTTTATCCCGCTCCCGCCCTGTTACTATAAATGGTTTTCAGGTAGGTTCCGTAGATGATATTTATTTCCACCCGGATGGTTCCGGTCGTCTTATGGTAAAACTTAACATGACCAATGATTTTCATATATCCAAGGGTACTTTAGCCCGTATTTATAGTGAGGATTTATTGGGCGGTAAATCCATAGAACTGGTTTTAGGAGTTAGATCTGAACCTGCCCTTACCGGGGATACACTTCAATCAGAAATACAACTAAGCCTTACAGAAGAAGTAAATAAGCAGGTTGCTCCGCTTAAACAGAAAGCTGAAAAACTTATCGGATCCGTTGATACCGTGCTGATACTGATATCCGGCTTCCTGAATCAGGAAACCCAGGAAAACTTTATGGAAACCTTCAATAGCATTCGCAGAAGTTTTCAAATCCTGGAGAACACCGTGCGCACGGTGGATGAAACAGTGGGAGAATCGCAGCAGGATCTGCAAACCGTTATTGGGAACCTGGCCTCTATAACCACCAATCTTTCTGAAAATAATGATGAACTGAACCGGGCCTTTAATAACATTGGCAATATTACTGACTCACTGGCTCAGGTTAAATTTGCTGAAACCTTTAAAAGTTTAAACCGGGCACTGGTATCTACGGAAGGCATCATGAGGCGAATTTCCGATGGAGAAGGTACTTTAGGTCTGCTTGTAAATGACAAGGAGTTATACAATAATCTTGAGAGTGCTTCAAAACAATTGGAAATACTGATGCAGGATGTACGGTATAACCCCAAGCGTTATGTCAATTTCTCTGTATTTGGTAAATCCGAACAATATAGCCGTGAGGAGATCATGGAAATGGAAAAGGAACGAAAAGCCGCAGAGAAAGCTGCCAAAGAGGAGAATTCAGAAAATACAGAATAAGCTATGCATTTCGGTATCCAAAATATCCTATTCATACTGGTACTGGGAGCCGCCATTTTCCTGTTTGCCAAAAAATTCAGCCGCATCTGGCGCAACATTAAGTTAGGGCGTGATATTAACCGCTCAGATCGCAAAAATGAGCGCTGGGCATTAATGACCCGCGTAGCTTTAGGCCAAACCAAAATGGTAAAGCGCAGAACGATTGCCGGCTTTTTTCACGTGCTTATCTATGTGGGCTTTATCCTGATCAATATTGAGGTTTTGGAGATTGTACTGGACGGAATTTTTGGTACACACCGGCTGTTTGCTGAGCCCCTTGGCCCGTTATATAATGCGGCTATCAACTTTTTTGAGATACTGGCCGTTCTGGTGATTATTGCCTGCGTGGTCTTCTTATGGCGCAGAAATGTGAGTGTGGTTCCACGTTTTAAAGAGCTTAAGGGCTGGGCTAAAAAAGACGGGAATAACATCCTGATTATTGAACTGGTTTTAATGGTGGCCTTACTGATTTTAGGGGCTGCAGAAGCCAATATGGAGGGTGCCAAAGCCGGCCCCTGGCTGGTAAGTGGTATGTTGGCGCCTCTGTTTTCAGGGGTATCGCAGGAAAATCTTATTCTTATTGAACGCGTGGCCTGGTGGGCGCACATTATTGGTATTCTTGCTTTCCTCAATTACCTCCCCTACTCCAAACACTTTCATGTTATACTGGCTTTCCCCAATGTTTGGTACTCTAAACTGGAAGACAAAGGCAGCTTTACCAACCTGGAAAGCGTAAAGAAAGAAGTAGAGATGATGATGGACCCCAATGCGGATCCATATGCCGCTCCCGCGGAAGGAGAAACGGCTGCACCTGAGCGCTTTGGTGCCAAAGATGTAACCGATCTTAACTGGGTGCAATTACTCAACTCTTATTCCTGCACCGAATGTGGCCGTTGTACAGCCGTATGCCCGGCTAACCTTACCGGAAAAAAATTATCACCCCGTAAGATCATGATGGACACCCGGGACCGGATTGAGGAAGTGGGTTTGCAACTTGATAAGAATATGGCTTCTGCTGAGGGTGATGGTAAAACTCTTTTGGATGATTACATCTCCCGCGAAGAACTATGGGCTTGTACCACTTGTAATGCCTGCACAGAAGCCTGCCCCGTAAATATTGACCCACTGTCTATAATTGTAGATATGCGCAGGTATTTGGTAATGGAAGAATCTGCGGCCAACCAGCAGATTAATATGATGATGACGAATATTGAAAATAACGGTGCCCCCTGGGCATATCCCCAGGCCGACCGTGGAAACTGGACTCATGAGCTTTGATAAAAGACCGGAATCAATAAGTTCCAACCTTAAGGAAACATCCGTAAACGGACAAAAAATAAGCCCGGTGCTACCCGGTGATGTCAAGAATTACCTTATAGATATTGATGGGACCATTTGCGATGATATTCCCAATGAGGAACCTGAACGCATGGCTACGGCCGAAGTTTATCCGGATGCCTTGCACACTCTGAATCGTTGGTACGGGCAAGGGCATGTAATCACCTTCTTTACCTCCCGCACTGAGGCGCAACGTGAGGTAACTACAGAATGGCTAAATCGCCATGGCTTTAAATACCACGGCCTTTTAATGGGAAAACCACGTGGAGGAAATTACCACTGGATAGATAATCATCTCGTAAAAGCAACCCGTTATAAAGGAAAGTTTACTGATCTGGTGGAAAAAGAAGTGAAAATACAAGTATTTAAATCCTGATCATGTTGCGCCTGGCACGCTATACCGTAATACTACTGGTGGTATTGATGGCTTGCAGTAAGGATAATTATTTACGCCTTAACGCCAGTAATTTTACCCTTGATTACATTCCGGATTATTCCGCAGCCAGGCAGTTCCGCAGCAATGATGGGGACACTATTGAGTTGCGCCAGATCTCTTTTGAAGAATTCTACGAAAAATCCACACAAGACCTCGCCAGCGGTGGAAGTTTACCTGACCTGGATTATGTAGAATTACAACGCAGAAAACTGGTGATTGGCTGTGATACACCCTATCTGCGTTTTACATTTGACCTGAACACCCGTTATAATTCCAATCTCCCCACCCGGGCACAGGATGAACTGAACCTTAGCTTTGAAGAGGAAACAGGAACGGTACCGGTGCGGATGAACCTGGTATATACGGACAGTTTACGTTGCCTGAGTGCACGCTGCGTATATCAGGATACTTTTGTTCTTCAATTGCGGGAATTCAGTGATGTGTATTTTACCCGCAGAGATAGTGTAAGCCGCAATGCTTTGTATATTGGGCCCAACGGCCTTGTTGGTTTTAAAACCAGTGATAACCGAATTTACGAACTGATACTTTAATGGAAGCAGAGAAAATACAAGTACCCACCATGACCGAAATGATGGCGGCTGGTAAAAAGCCGGATGTTCTTTTTTGGGTGGGTTGTGCCGGAAGTTTTGATGACCGTGCAAAAAAAATAACCAAGGCTTTTGTGAAAATATTGAATAAAGCCAAAGTTAATTTTGCGGTTTTAGGTGCTGAAGAGAGCTGTACGGGAGACCCGGCTAAAAGAGCTGGAAATGAATTTCTGTTTATGATGCAGGCTATGCAAAATATTGAGGTGCTCAATAGCTACGAAATTACCCGTGTGGTTACTACCTGTCCGCACTGTTTCAATACCCTTAAAAATGAATATCCTGAACTGGGAGGGAAATATGAAGTACTGCACCATACACGCTTTATAAACAACCTGCTTAAAGAAGGTACACTTACTGTACAGGGAGGTACTTATAAAGGCAAACGTATCACCTTTCATGACCCTTGCTACCTGGGGCGTGGCAACGGTATTTATGAAGCTCCCCGTGAGCTGATCCAGAAACTGGATGCTGAATTGGTAGAAATGCGCAGGTGCAAAAGTAATGGCTTGTGTTGTGGAGCCGGTGGTGCACAAATGTTTAAAGAGCCTGAACCCGGCCATAAAGACATTAATATTGAGCGTACCGAGGAAGCGCTGGAAACCAAACCCGATGTTATTGCAGCGGCCTGTCCCTTTTGCAATACCATGATGACGGATGGAGTAAAAGGAAGTGAAAGGGAAGGCTCTTTACCTGTATTGGATGTGGCCGAATTAATAGCCGAAGCCGAAGACCTGTAAAGTTGAATTTCGAAAACGAGAAAAATGTACGTTGATTTTGATGAGATGCCGGACACGGCAAGGATATGGGTTTTTCAAAGTACCACCCATTTGGAAATGGAAGAGTTGGAAATAGTTAGTGCCCGTCTGCTGGGGTTTTTAGAAGGCTGGCAGGCTCACGGAAAAGATCTCAGGGCTTCTTTCCAGATATTTTACGAACGGTTTATAGTAATAGCGCTGGATGAGGCCAGCTACCAGGCTACCGGCTGCAGTATTGATAAACTCACCCATATCATTCTCTCCATGGAGCGTGATTTTAAACTAAGCCTGCTGGATCGTATGCAGGTGGCCTACCATGAGGATGGTTTGATTCATACCATGCCTATGTCTGCTTTCCGGGCCTCACTGGAACAGGATGAACTGGACTCTGAAACTATAGTATTTAATAATCTGATTGAGGTAAAAGCTGATCTGAAGGATAGATGGGAAGTGCCGGTTAAACACAGTTGGCACAAGCAATTATTGCCGGTAGCTTAACTCATACAGGCTTCTATCTCCGCCAGGAAGGGCTCAAAAATGTGCCGGCTTCCGGCTGCAATTTCTTTTCCGAATATGAAATTATCAGCACCGGAAAAATCGCTTACTTTTCCCCCTGCTTCCTGAACCAATAAGGTTCCAGCGGCAACATCCCATGAGCTTAAGCCATATTCAAAAAAGGCATCAAAACGGCCACAGGCCACATAGGCAAGATCTGTAGCGGCCGATCCCAATCTGCGCACTCCCCTGGTTTTTTCAAAAAAGGATCTCAGTAAACGGAGGAAACTTTCCATCCGGTGAAAGTCATAATATGGAAAACCAGTGGCTATAAGTGAATCCTTTAATAAAGGGTTGGAACTCACTTTCACAGGGGCACCATTCAAAAAAGTTCCTCCACCCTTCCAGGCCGAAAAACACTCATCCTGTCCTATTTCCCATACCACGGCAGAAACTACTTCATGGCCCTCCATTAAAGCTATACTTATGGCAAAAACGGGAATACCGTGCAGGAAATTAGTGGTGCCATCCAGCGGATCAATAATCCAATTGTACTTTTCTCCAGCTTGGGTTGCCGTGCCTTCTTCCGCAATAAAACCAGCCTCCGGTACAATTTCCCTCAGGCCTGAAACAAGCTGTTCTTCCGCAGTTTTATCTACATAACTTACCAGGCTATTTAAACTTTTAACCTCAATATCCTCATTTCCCACCCGGTTGCGGCTGTCATGAATAAAGGTCTTTACCTTTTGGGTAATATGTATTACCTCACTGGTAATATGGGAAAGATCCATCAGCCTTGTTTCTTTTGTTCGATCACCTCGAGACGATGCAATATAGTTATGCTATTACAGCATTCCCTGACCTTTACCACCAATGCATCAATGCGGGCAGGTGGGCTTTCCACCAATTTTTCATGCCAGGGTTTAGAACTCCAGGTTACATAGGAAATGTATGATATCTTGGATTCTTTGTGCAGAACAGCTTCCTCCAGAGCATCTATCATTCTAAGTTCCTCCACCAACTCATTCCAGAGCCGGATAAATTCCCGTTCAAAAATCGGGTTTACACGATAAAGTCTCAGGGTTACGAACATCTAGGCTAAAGTGTATTCCGGTTTCACGGTTTTAAACAATACAGAACCGTCCCTATCAATCTCCTGCAGTTTCACCTGATGTTTGGTATTGACCAGCTCAGGATTCCAAAGACTTTTTACCTTCACGTAATTTTCTGTAAAACCCGTCATATAACCTTCCTTAAAGTTACCCTCCAGCAAAATTTCCTTCTGCTTACCTAGTTGCGACTCATAAAAGGCCCTGCGTTTTTTAGCTGAAAGCACCCGCAACATTTTACTGCGTTTTTTACGTAAGGCATAATCTATCTTACCCGTCATTTCAGCAGCCAGGGTATTATCACGCTCACTGTAGGTAAATACATGAAGGTAACTCACGTCCAGACTATTGATAAAATCATAGCTTTCCAAAAAGCGTTCTTCCGTTTCTCCGAGAAAACCGGTAATCACATCCACCCCGATACAACAGTCCGGTATCAGTTCTTTAATACGCTCCACCCGCTCCTGATAAAGTTCCCGCTGATAACGTCTGCGCATGAGTTTCAACACAGCATTGGAACCGGATTGAAGGGGTATGTGAAAATGCGGTACAAAGCGTTTGGACTGAGCTACAAAACGAATCGTTTCATCTTTTAGCAGGTTAGGCTCAATGGAAGAGATCCGGAAACGATCTATTCCCTCCACCTCATCCAGGGCCTGCACTAACTCCAAAAAGGTGTGTTCGTGCTTTTTATTCCCAAACTCTCCTTTGCCATAGTCACCAATATTCACACCGGTCAATACAATTTCCCGTGCTCCCTGATCTACGATCTTACGGGCATTAGCCACCACGTTTTCAAGGGTATCACTACGGGAAATGCCACGGGCCAGGGGAATAGTGCAATACGTACATTTATAATCACAACCATCCTGAACTTTTAAGAAAGCCCGGGTACGGTCTCCAATAGAATAAGAACCTACATAAAAATCAGCTTCTTCAATTTCGCAGGAGTGTACTTCTCCCAGATCTTTTTTGGTAAGATCCTCCAGATAATCCGTGATCTTAAACTTCTCTGTAGCTCCCAGCACAAGATCCACGCCTTCTATTTCCGCTATCTCTCCGGGTTTAAGCTGCGCATAACAGCCCACTACAATGATAAAGGCTCCGGGATTGGAGCGCAAGGCTTTCTTTACCCATAAACGGCACTCTTTATCAGCATTATGCGTTACAGAGCAGGTGTTTATCACGTAGATATCTGCTGTATCTTCAAAAGCTACCTGACCATAACCCTCATCTTCAAAATTACGAGCTATAGTGGACGTTTCCGAAAAATTAAGCTTGCAACCCAGCGTATGGAACGCCACTCTCTTCCCGTTCATCTGCATCGGGCAAAGATAACTACAACCTAATCAGGGAACAAAAAAAGTATCGTACTTACATATCTTTTTATAGGAATCACTTATAGCACTTAAAAACTCAGGATACTTTCTTCTTAAAGTAGTTGATTATACCCCCGTCCAGAATTACATCCACCTGCCGCTGGCTCAGTGAGTGTTTCACTTCCATTTCACTGGTACCTTTTTCTCCTTTAACCTTTAAAATAATGGGCTTATTCCCCTTTATACCTTCACGTAAATTGATCAGGCTTACTTCATCGCCCTGGCTGATTCTTTCATAATCACCGGCTTCTATAAATTCAAGCGGTACAATACCAAAGTTTGCCAGGTTTTGCCAGGCTATACGGGCGTAACTTTTTGCCACCACAGCCACCTGACCCAGGTATTTAGGCGCCAGTGCCGCATGCTCACGGCTACTGCCTTGCGCATAATTATCGGCTGCCACTACAATGTGGCCCCCGTACTCTTCTTTAGCTTTTATAGCACGAACGTAAAAGGTTTCATCAATAACCGTATAGCTATACTTGCTGATCTCCGGCAGGTTACTGCGAAACGGCAAAACTTCTGCACCGGCCTTTAATATCTCATCGGTAGAAACATTATCCCCCATTTTTAATAATACGGGTACCGTGGCCTTATCCTGCAGTATATCCAGGGTTGGCAGACTTTTAATGTTGGGCCCTTTTTTAAGTTCAATTCTCCTTCCATCTTCAGGTGGCGCCAATAACATTTCAGTATTGATAATTTCGGTTTCCGGCTGCTTGAATACCGGGTAACTACGGTTCATTTTACTTCCAAGGTCACGCGGATCAGTAATTTTTCCTGTTAAGGCTGAAGCTGCCGCTGTTTCAGGGCTGCACAGATACACCTGATCGTCCTTAGTACCCGAACGGTCCGGGAAATTCCGGGGCATAGTCCGCAAGCTGATCTTACCGGAAGCCGGGGCCTGGCCCATACCTATACAACCCATACAACCGCTTTGATGAAAACGCCCTCCCGCGCTTATGAGCTTGGCAAACGATTTTAAGGGGATCAGATTCTGAATAACCTGCCGTGAAGTAGGGTTTATATCCAGCGAAACATCGTTATTCACAGATTGCCCATCCATGATCTCTCCTACCATCCAAAAATCACGTAAACCAGGATTGGCTGAAGATCCTATTACGGCCTGGCTTATAGGTTTACCAGCCACTTCAGAAACCGGCACTACGTTGCCGGGGCTGGTGGGTTTGGCAATTAACGGAACGAGGTCGTCCAGCACAATTTCATCATGCAGGTCATAGGTACAACCTTCATCGGCTAACAGTTCTGTCCAGTCTTCTTCTCTTTTCTGGGCTTTTAAAAAACGCCTGGTTTCTTCATCAGATGGAAAAACAGTGGTGGTAGCACCCAGCTCTGCACCCATATTGGCAATAACATGGCGATCCATAGCACTCAGTTCTTTTAAGCCATCCCCGTAATATTCAATTATTTTACCTATCCCCCCCTTTACATCATGCCTGCGCAGCATTTCTAAAATTACGTCTTTGGCACTTACCCATTCCGGTAATTTGCCCGTAAGCTTTACACCCATCACCTGTGGCATTTTCACAAAGTAGGGTTGCCCGGCTATAGCCGCTGCCACATCCAGGCCTCCGGTGCCAATAGCTAGCATTCCTAAAGACCCTCCGGCACAGGTATGACTATCGGAACCCAAAAGGGTTTTTCCGGGTTTACCAAAACGTTCCATGTGTACCGGGTGGCTCACACCGTTCCCCGGGCGGCTAAACCACAATCCAAAACGTTGTGCAGCAGATTGAAGAAAGATATGATCGTCTGCATTTTTATAGTCGGTCTGCAATAAGTTATGGTCCACATATTGAACCGCTACTTCGGTCTGAGCTTTTTCAAGCCCCATTGCTTCCAGTTCAAGCTGCACCAGGGTACCGGTAGCATCCTGAAGCAGCGCCTGATCAATGCGGATGCCTATTTCTGTTCCGGGTTTCATTTCCCCCTCCAGGAGATGCTTACTGATCAGTTTCTGAGTTACATTTAATGCGCTCATATTTATGAATGGTTTCTGTTATTTGTTTCGCTTGGACGGATAACTACTCATCCTGGAAATAATACGGTTTATATAACTGAAAATAAAATTGATTACTATAAGTAATATCATTACACCTATTGCCAGGATATATTGATGTAACCCTACCGCAATACCCAAAGCTGAAGACATCCATATGGTAGCGGATGTGGTAAGGTAGTGAACCCGGGTTTTTTCAGAGCTCTTAAGAATAGTTCCGGCTCCGAGGAAACCCACCCCTACAATTACTGCGTGTAGAATACGGGTAGGATCAATGCCATAACTATTTTCTTCAGCCAGCGCGATATAATCTAATACACCAACACGCCCCAGACCTATAAAAAGAGCTGAAGCACCGGCTATAATCATATTGGTACGTAAACCTGCCGGTTTTTGCTTCCACTCTCTTTCAAAACCCAAAAGGCCGCCAAGCCCAAGGGCTATAGCAACATCAGCTAAAAGGCTTAATTGGGATGAAATTTCTGTACTCATAAACAGGAGTGTGTATACTCTTACACCTAATAAATGGGAATTGTTTAAATCAGGCCGTTTGTATTTTACCCGAAAGTTGATACTTCAAACCAAGCTCATGGGTTTTGGCTCTTAAGGTTTTTTGGTAATAGCCTGGCATACCGGAAGAGTTTTTGAAAAGCGTTCCCACTTTTCCACCAGGTGTGGATAATACTTCTTCACGGCCCTTAATGCCAGTGTTTTACTGCCACTCCTCCCCTCTCCAAAAAGCTTGATGAGGCGGAATTTCTCTGTATTTTCCTTTACAATCAGGCTACGTGCCATATTTAATCCGCAGGTACTTCCGCGTATATAGCAAAACAACCAATAAAAAGAACAACCCCTGCAGGGGGTAATGTATAATCATCTGAAAACCAAGGGGCTCTTTTGCGGGTTTTATACAGTATGCTTTTTGATGAGCCACGGGCTTAAGCTAAATGTTTTTCAAATGCAGGTCAAACCGATGTTTAACAAGGTGAAGCCGGTATTAAAAAAATAGTATTTTTAGACGATTCAGGGGAAGGTGCCAAGGAAAAAATTATATACTTAGAATGAATAAATCAAGATACTATGGTTTCTGGGAAGCTTTTTTTTCAGGAGATACCTGGTATTTATCCGGACCATTTCTTCAAATGCTGGGGTTCGGTAAAACGTATTCCCTTGAGCAAGCAGCGGATTTTATAGTTCCGGATCATTATCACAATGTTGCTGACTTTATCCGGTCCTTTAAAGAGGCGGAACCTCTTTCGGTATCAGAAAAAGAATGCCACTGGAAAAGTAAAACCGGGAAAATTATACGCACGCAAGTTTCCGGCCAGGTAATTAAAACCAATGAGCAGGGCCACCCTTTACATATCAGTTTTTATACCCGGGAGACCCCGCTGCCTGATATCTTACCGGGCACTATTCAACTGGCTCATGAACAGTTTAAGAATGCATTTGAGCATTCCGCCATAGGCATGGCACTGGTAGGTCCGGACGGTACATGGCTTAAAGTCAATAAGCGTATTTCGGAAATTACAGGTTACTCTGAAAAAGAATTGTTGCAAATCACCTTCCAGGAGATCACACATCCTGATGACCTGGATATTGACCTGGAAGGGGTAAGGAAATTACTGAACGGCATCAAGGACTCCTACCAGATTGAAAAGCGCTATTTTCATAAAAAAGGGCCGATAATATGGGTATTACTCAGTGTATCACTGGTGAGAGACCATGCCGGTAAGCCCGTGCATTTTATCTCGCAAATACAGGATATAAGCGGACGTAAGCAAACCGAACTACTGCTTAAGGAAAGGGATGCGCTCCTCTCTAAACTCTCGCAGCAGGTACCGGGTACCATTTATCAATATTTAATACAGCCGGACGGAACTCCCAGTTTCCCCTTTGCCAGCGAAGGTATATGGGATGTATATGAAACAACACCGGCAGAGGTTAAAAATAATGCCTCAAAGGCTTTTGAACGTATTCATCCGGATGATATAGATGCCGTGGTCGCTTCTATCACTCAATCTCAAAACAGGTTAGAGCAGTGGAACCATGATTACCGTGTAAACCTGCCCGGAAAAGGTTTGCGCTGGTTACGGGGTTCTGCCCAACCTGAAAAGCTGGAAAACGGAAGTTATATATGGCATGGCTATATACATGATATTACTGAATACAAGGCCAATGAAAAGGAGTTGGTACAGCTGCACAAGCAGCTTGAGGCCATTCTGCAATCCAGCACTTATGTATCCATAATTTCTACCGATACGGAAGGCACTATCACACACTTTAACAAAGGCGCTGAAACTTTACTGGGTTATAAGGCCGGTGAAATGGTAGGCATACAAAGCCCGGCCATTATTCACCTGGAAGAAGAAGTGTTGGAGTACGGCCGGGAAATCAGTGATGAGTTTGGATATACCATTGCCGGATTTGACGTATTTGTAGCCAGGGCGCGCCAGGAAGGCTATGATGCGCGTGAATGGACCTACCGGCATAAAAACGGGCATACTTTTCCCGTGCAGCTGGTGGTAACAGCTATGTACAATGAAGCCGGGCATATTATCGGCTTTCTGGGTATTGCCACGGATATATCTGAAATAAAGGAGGCACAGAAAGCCCTTAAGTTAAGTGAAGAACGCTGGCAGTTTGCCCTGGAAGGTTCCGGTGACGGGATATGGGATTGGAACAAACAAACCAACCATGTATTCTTCTCCAACCAATGGAAAAGTATGCTGGGGTTTAAACCCGATGAAATTGAAAACCGGCTGGATGAATGGAAAATCAGGGTACATCCGGATGATCTGCCACAGGTATTTAAAGACCTGGAGGCACACTTTGACGGAAAAAACCCGCTATTTGTAAGTGAGCACCGGTTAATGTGCAAGGATGGTAACTATAAGTGGATACTATCCCGCGGCAAGGTGATTGAATGGGTGGAAAAGGGTAAACCCTTGCGTATAATTGGCACCCATACGGACCTGAGCGGGCAAAAGGAAAAGGAAATGGAGCTGCTGCAGAGCTTTGATATCATCAGTGAGCAGAATAAGAGGTTGCTCAATTTTGCGCATATCGTATCACATAACCTGCGTTCACACTCCGGAAATATTGAGATGGTACTCACATTACTCAATAACAAGCCTGAACCGGAAGAGCAGGAACATTTGATCCAAAACCTCAACCAAATTTCAAACAACTTAAGTGAGGCCATTGTGCATCTCAATGAGGTGGTATCCATTCAAACCGAAATAAATAAACAAAGGGAGCCGCTGAACCTGCATAGTTATATTGAAAAAACCCTGGATATTTTAGCAGGCGAGATGCAATCGGTAAAGGCCAAAGTGACTAATACGGTGCCTGAAGATACCGTAATTCATTACAACCCGGCTTACCTGGAGAGTATACTGCTCAATTTGATCTCTAACGCCATCAAATACCGCCACGAGGACCGTAACCCGGAAATTGAGATCCAAACCCGGGAGAACAACGGTTCACGTACTATCCTTATCCGTGATAATGGCCTGGGCATTGATCTTAAAAAACACCGGGATAAGCTCTTTGGTATGTACAAAACTTTTCACCGCAACCGGGATTCACGGGGCATCGGCCTTTTTATTACCAAAAACCAGGTAGAAAGTATGGGCGGCAAAATTGAAGTGGAAAGCCAGGTAAATGAAGGTACTACTTTTAAGGTGATACTGGGTTAAGCTTATACTTTCAGCAGCAAAAGTTTCTCACTGTGTACTATTTCACCTTTCTGAAGTATGTGAACCAAATAGGGTCCTGCTGGTAAATCTTCCACGGAAACCCGGTACTCAGGAGATAATACCTTTACCTCTTTTACAATCTGCCCCTGCATATTAAACAGCATAAGCTCTGCCGGACCTGAGTCTGGTAAGGAAAAGCTGATATGAGTATCTGCAGGATTAGGGTAAAATTTAATTTCATCCTTATGGATCCCCTCAACTGTAACAGAGGGGTCTCCATGGACTTCATAGAGCTTGAAGGTTAAGGCGGGAGAACTAAACCACGTTGCATTCTCAGCCGGGTACCATTGCGCATCATCTCCGGAAAAGTACATACAGGATGTTGAGGGTTGCTGCACTAAAGTGTCGTTGAAAATTTCAATAGGATGATTTCCCGAATTTGAAAACAGAAAAAAGGCAAACCAGTAATATCTAACTCCATTAGTGGCCAACTCCTGATCCAGGGCATCAAAAGCATTAAAATCAAATTCGCCTTTGATCAGATTGGGATTAAGAGAGTCACGAATGACTGGAAAACTTTCATAGAGAAGTACATTTGAAAAAACACCATTGGCTGAAAAACCGGTGGAATCATAAACCACCACTTCTATATCACCTCCATCTACGGTATTAGGGGAAACAACCAGTTCAAAAGATGCGGTGAAGGTGGGACAGCTGTATGGCAGTAATACGGCAAAGCCTCCGCCATCGGTTCCCAACTGATCGGTACCAAAGGGATTGCCATAATTTCCGAAATCCATGGACAGGCCAGGGTTATGGCCCCATGTTTCAAAGGGTTTGAAGCTAATGGTATCCAGAGGACCGGAGTTTGACCCATTATGGTTAATACTGCATACATAATGATGCTGGTCGTATTGGAATACGGGTAAAGGACCAAAGTAATCCGTAGTCATAATACTATCCGTAGTGAAAAAGGAGTAGTCAAGGGTGTCATGCGAAAGGATAGCGGAAACCGTGTTGGAATACAAAGTGTGTAAAAGCTGGTTGCTAGTATTGTACAGGTCTACCTGAAACTGAACATCAGACAATGTGACTGAGCTGGTATTGGCAATATTAGCACGAAAGGCCAGGGAATGTTTACTGCCATTATTACTATGAATGCAAGAAAGTCCATGGGTATGATCAGAAAGTTTGATATGGGTATCATCACTATTATACCATACATCCACCGGGGGCTGCCCCTTATGCCATACCAGTTCTAAATTCTGGCTGTGGGAAACTACGGAATACAGCAATACGAAGAAAAGTAAGGTTTGTTTCATAAAAATGTGGGTTTAAATGTGTTGTAAACACACTCTACATTTTGAATACTAAATTATAGCATACTCTCCCTGTGTTTTAATACGTATGGACGGGCTTTTGAACTAGGGTTGCAACAACAGCTTTTCACTGTACAGCACTTTATCTTTTTGCAATACCTGCACCAGATACAGGCCGGCTGGTTGGTGGTGCAGTTGAATACTTTGTTTTTCGTGTACTGCGGGCTGGTACAGTACTTCCCGCCCACTGCTGTTGTATATTTTGAGTGCTGCGGTTTGGGTGCCTAAGCCTTTTAGGTAAAATATACCGCTGGTGGGGTTGGGATAAACCATTGTATTTTTTGAAGCCGCAGCATTTTCAGGAATAGAAATTACGCGACTATATACCAACAAAGTCAGCGAAGGATTTTGTAACCAATCCGGGCCTTGTGATACCGGAACCCATTGGCTGGTAGACTTGGTATACACCAAACATGCTGCGTCCGGTTGTATCACGGTGGTATCATTATAAAACTCAATGGTATTAAATCCACCATTGGAATACAAAGTCAGAACACACCAGTATTTCCTTTTGGAACAGAGACTAAACGGTAATAACCCGGAACCAAGCCAATACATATTCGTTTTTTGGGGGCCTGTATTGAAGCCGGGAGAGATAGTAAAAGATTCTGTGAAAGCCGCAGACCCTTTGAAAGTACCGTTGGAGCTGTCAAATGCGGCAGAATCATAGAGTTGCAGTTGCAGATCACCTCCGGGTATGGTATTATGGCCAAAAGGTAAACTTAA
This sequence comes from Owenweeksia sp., assembly GCA_965212245.1. Lineage (GTDB taxonomy): Bacteria > Bacteroidota > Bacteroidia > Flavobacteriales > Schleiferiaceae > CAKZNE01. Next base: position 3,667,444 of record OZ243107.1, read on the forward strand.
GCCAACTATTTCCTGGCCTCCTTCAAAAGGTAGTAGAAATGCGTAACCATAACCATCAAAACCCAAACTATCCGTAGTAAAAGTGCCGTTGTAGTTCTCAAAATCAGTAGATAAAGGAACCCCACTGAAAGATCCTGTCATTATACTTAAATACACTGTATCAAGAACTCCGCTGTTTTGACCAGATTCCTGAATACTGATTGTGAAAAAATCATCCTTCCATATGTGTGAACTCATTACAGAATCGGTCATCGTCATAGAATATGAAGTAGTGTCTCCGGGAACGAGGGAATCAATTATAGGTGAAATCAAGCTTCGTACAATCTGGCCAAAACTATAATGATCCACCCTTAACTGAATCCCCTGTGCTATCTGTGCACCTGAATTAGTAATATGAGCACCGAATGCAATGGATATGAATTGTGTCGGAGGGGGGCAAGAGTCAGGCATATGGGTAAGAGCGGACAACTTCACATAATCCTCATCCCCATTATAAAGTACATCCACCGGGGGCTGCCCCTTATGCCATACCAATTCTAAATTCTGCCCTCTGGCACTAAGGGTGAATAATAGGAGAAGGGATAGAATTTGTTTCATGCGATGAATTGTGCTTTAGGTAAACAATAATGTTACCTGTTTTTAATACGTTAGAATTTTTATTAATAGGGTCAGGGTTGCAACAGCAGCTTTGTACTGTACAGCACTTTGCCTTTTTGCAGGACCTGCACCAGATAGAGGCCGGCTGGTTGGTGATGCAGTTGAATACTTTGTTGCTCTTGCACTCTGGCCTGGTACAGTACTTCCTGCCCGCTGCTGTTGTATATTTTGAGTGCTGCGGTTTGTGTGCCTAAACCTTTTAGGTAAAATATACCGCTGGTGGGGTTGGGATAAACCATTGAATTTTTTGAAGCAGCAGCATTTTCAACAAGTTGAATGGGCTCAAAAACAGGTAAGTACATACTTAGAGTAAAAGCAGGGTTTTGCAACCATTTTGGTCCTTGCGAAACAGGTACCCATCCGTTAGTATTTTTAGTAAATACTAAACAAGCCGCATCAGGTTGACTTATCGTTGTGTCGTTGTATAATTCTATTTTAGAATAGCCTCCATTAGAGAAAAAACGCACCACAAACCAGTAATATGCCCTGGACTTATTGCTTGTTAAACTTACAGGAAACATGGATATTAAAGTCTTCTGAGGACCATTTGCAGAACCGGGTGTGATGGAACCTGCTCCGGTATAAAATGCGTTGCCAGTGAATGAGGCCGTTATTGGATTATAAGCTGAAGAATCGTATATCTCTAACTGAATGTCACCTCCTGCAACCGTCTGAGGTCCCAAAGGGATTTGAATCCCGGTTACTTGCTGAGACAAACCAACAGGCATTAAAAAAGCAAAGCCATAAGCATCGTAACCCAAACTATCTGTTGTGAAGGTATTGGCATAGTTACCAAAATCGGTTGAAACAGGATTGTGAAATATATGGCTACCTATAATACTCCTCATATAGAGGGTGTCCATAGCTACAAGCGGTTTGTTCATCTCTTTTACATAAAAGACAAAATGTGAGTGAAGCCACATATCAAAGCTGGAAATAGAATCGGTAAGTGTCTGAGAGTAAGAACTTGTATCCCCTGGCATTAAACTGTCGACAGGTATTGACCAAAGAGTTTTTCCGGTAGCTCCTGTACTATCCATTTGAACTACTACCAATTGTACACCCAAGGCTACCTGATGGCCTACATTGGCTATATGAGTTCTGAATCTTAATTTATGATCCACGGTAGGCATTGCCGGAAATGATGCAGTATGTCCAATAATGGACATTTTCACATGATTCTCATCCCCATTGTACAAAACATCCACCGGGGGCTGCCCTTTATGCCATACCAGTTCTAAATTCTGGCTGTGGGAGACTGCGGAATACAGCAATACGAAGAAAAGTAAGGTTTGTTTCATAGAAATGTGGGTTTAAATGTGTGGTAAAAATACTATACATTTTGGATAATATCCGTAATGGATACTAAATTGTAAAACACTCCCTTGTATTTTAATACGTATGGACGGGCTTTAAAAGGGTCAAAAACAGGAATGAGATTCAGTGGACGGGCTTTTGAACTAGGGTTGCAACAACAGCTTTGTACTGTACAGCACTTTGCCTTTTTGCAATACCTGCACCATATAGAGGCCGGCTGGTTGGTGATGCAGTTGAATACTTTGTTTTTCATGCACTGCGGGCTGGTGCAGTACTTCCTGCCCGCTGCTGTTGTATATTTTGAGTTCTGCTTCTATCCCTTCCAGTCCTTCCAGCTGGAAGGTGCCCTTTGTGGGATTGGGGTACAGGCTAATGCGGCTTACAGGTTCTTCTTCGGCTATGGATATGTTCTGGCAACCTTGTACTACGCAACCAAAACTATCGGCACGTACAATCCATACGTGGCTGCCGGCACTACCGGTTAAGGGGCTGTTGGTGGTGCTTAAAAAATGGCCTCCGGCTACAAAACCGCCATCGGGGGTGGCATCAATATCGTACAGGCGGTTCCAATCACTTTGGTAGGTGCCGGCTATATATTCTCTATACCACAGGCTATCGCCATTAAAGTTAGTCTTAAAGGCGTAGGAACGGAAAATAGCGTCTCTCAGACTATCATGAACTTCGGAATCAATGTAATAACCGCTTAGAATGATTTCGTTTGAATTTAAGATTTCTGCATCGGTAATGAAGTTGGTAAGTCGGTTGGGACCATATACTCTATCCCAAATTATGGTTCCGGCTTCATCAATTTTATATATGCGGACTTTTCCTTTTGTCCCAGTTTCTCCTGCAAATTGAGCTAATTCCTGACCAATACTTGATACTATTAAATAATTTGAGTCAGGAGCTTCTATTATAACAGCCGTGCCTTCTTCAAAGCTAGTATCACCATAAACCTGTTCAAAAACTTTATTACCTGTGCTATCTAAGCCAAGTATCAGGTTATTTCCTGAATGTTTCTTATCAAGATTCTGTTGGTAACCACCCAACCAGATATTTCCCCGGCTGTCCTCCATTATGTTTTGAGCTTGTTGTTCTACAAGTTTCCCATTCACAGAAGCCGTATGAAATTTCCTGATCCATTTTGGGTTCAACTGTTCATCAAAGCGGGCACAGAGGTAACCCTTTCTGCGTTGCATCAATACACTGTCTGTCCAATAGATAGTTCCTGCTATCAAAAGGTCATGGTTTTGTGCCTCTGCCACACTTAAGGCAGAAGACCATTCTCCCCCGATCTGAAAAAATACGGTGTCCAGGATATTGAGGTTGGTGTCCAGTTTCACCAGCATGGCTTCGGGTGTTCTGCGACCTACTGCTATGTAATGATCTCCCACCCTGATCATTGCGTTCTGCAAACCGGCATATACACTGGCACTGTCTGCGGAGAGAAATGAGGTGTCGAGCAACTGGCCGTTAGCATCCATCTTCATAAAGATGACGTTGCGGTAGCCGTTGCTATTTACTGATTGGGCAGCAGTAAGAATATAGGGATGATCGTAGAGTATGGGCGAGGTGCCCAAACCTTCTGCATACAGCTTTGAAAAACCGCCCTGCCCATAGCCGGAAAACAGTACGCCCAAAACCCCGGCTAGTAAAAGCAGGGGTTTCAGGAATTTACTGGTATGGGTTTTAACCTTATTCAAGGATGATCAGTTTATCTTCAAATATACGGTTTCCATCGGCATATACGCCCAATAGGTAGGTACCGGGGGCTATACCTTTCAAGGACACCTGCGTTTCCGCACCGGCCATCGGTTGACTTTTTACCTGGCGTCCGCTCAGGTCAAACAGCTGTACTTCTACTTTACGGGCCAGGGGTATTTCGCCCAGGCCTACGCTCACTTGTTTACGGGCGGGGTTGGGGTATAAACGGTTCAGCGGGCGGGCTACCTGGGGAAATTGGTGGCTTTCTGCGCGTTTACCGGAAGTCGTGCCGGGCAGGTAAAGGGGTTCCTGGTAGGTTACGGCCTGTCCCAGCAGTTCCAGGGTGGCCCTGGACCAGGCTCCGGCTATATGATCTCCGGCTGAAAGGTTTTGCAGGCTTTGCAACTGCGCGGGGGAGTAGTCGCATACGGCCTGCTCGTTCCCGGCTCGGTCAAACTGCAGGTCAAAATAACTCTCAGCCCGGGCGTGCACCAGGGCTTCATCATCCTGCAAAGCGCAAAGCAATGGCACGCTGTCTATCACCTGCCGGGCTTCGGTTAGATTACCCAGTTCCAGCTCCATTTGCGCACGCATATACTGAAAAGAGGGGGTGCGCAATTGGCGCAGGAGGTGCCGTACAGCCTCTTCGGCTTCGCTGAAGTGGTTCTCGTCATTGACGTAGAGATCCAGCAAACGCTTGGCCGCAAAGTGCTGGCGCTGGCGGTGGTAAGCCAGGTCACCTTCCACCAGTTCCATAGCACCGAAATTGTCCTGGCCGGTTTTAATATCATCAATCATATACTGGGGCATATCGGGATGTTCTTCGCCCAGCAGATCCATCAGTTGCTGGTTTTTGGCAGACTGGGGGTTGGCCACCAGGATGTTGCGCAGCATGAGCTCGTCAAAGTCGTCCAGCTCAATGATATCGGTCAGTACGGCATCGCTCAGGTAGGGCGACTCATCAATCAGGTTGGAATAGAGTTCAAAGTGCTCGTGCTGGGGGGTAAAGTAGATCTCGCCCTGCAGGGCGTAAGTATTGCCGCCATCCACCAGTTGGTGCAATACCACTTCCAGTGAGTCGGCTTCTGCCGTATGCTGCTCAAAATCGGTTTCAGCCTGTGCCAGGGGGTAATCGAGTTCGGGCAGGGTGTCGCCACTCTCCGGTTGAACGATCAAACGGGTGGGACAGGCGTTGAAATCATAGTCCAATTGATCGTTATCAAAGTTTAAGACCCCCTGGCTGGGTATGGCCTCCACATTTGGATTTGACGTACGATCATGATGATGGTAATTGACCTGGGGGGTATTCTCATTGTTAAAGTCCCAGATATGGCCACTCCCATTGGAGAAGAGGTTGCCGGTCATATCTGTATGATTAACAAGTCCTGAAACCAAATCCCCCTGATTTTCGCGTATCCCGTCCAGGCTGTTGTTGAGGGTACCTTTTACGTAGATGTCTGTGGTGGTGTTAATAAATTCATTGCAACGGAACTGTAAACCATTCCAGCCGTTCTGATCGCGGTTTTGGCCCAGGGCTTCAATGCCCAATCCATTATTGGAAAAGCGATTACCGTATACCACTTCATTCAAATCTCCGTGGTTATTAAATATCAGACCTGTACTTATCGCATTGCTAGCTGTGGAGTAATTACTTCCAAGTCCTCCATAAAAAACATTTGCTTCTACATTTGTGAGACCAGTGAAATTAAAATAAAGACCGTAAGGTATATCCAACTGCCCCTGGCCGATTGAAGCAGGAACGTCCCTGGGAGTCCAGAAATAATTCTTGTTAAACTTTATTAATTGACCACCACTTAGATAAGCACTGTAACGAAGGTTTTTAAAACGGCAATTGTTTACCTGACTGCCTTTTAATATGGGTTTTGAAGAAAAAGAACGAATGCCTGATCTATAATGGCTTATTTCAGAGTCATTCATTTTAATTGATGCATCAAGTAAATATAATCCTTCTCCGGGCATAGAAGAATCATCCCTGAAAGCTGAAAAATTCTTTATTTCACAATCATCAAAAATTACCCCGTGTACTCCCCAAAGGGAAATAGAAGCTCCTCTATAGAGATTATCCGGGTTCTTAAAATCATTATTTTTTTCAAAAATGGTATTGGTAAAAGAAGCTTCATAGTCCACCCAATCGGCCAACCAATGCCCCCAGGCTTGCGAAGGCTCATATTTTACTAAGGCTATATCCCTTAGGTTATTGAGAAAATGTGAATTGGATACATTAATTATACCCCCGGAGGGAATAACTGTACAATTCGAAAAGCCTCCATTGTATATAGCATCCGATGCTCCGGAAACCAGAGAGTTATCTATGGTTAATTTGCCTTGGTTTTGTAAATTTTGAGCCAGCGTATTATCGCCCAACAATCGTATCCCTGTCCATAACCCATTCCTAGCGTACAGATTGGCACAATTTAATATAAGTTCTGCTCCTGGTTCTATCTCTACCACGGCATCCTTAAGAAATCCCACAGACTTGGTGATGGTGAGAGTTGCCCCTGACTTAACACGTACATTTGAACTTATAGACTGATGAGTATTCCAAGTTGTAGACGATGTTATATCCAGCCAACCGGAAGCTGCCGCTGTTGGAAGAGGCGAACTAACCGGATTAGTTAAGGCGTATTGCTTATTCTCAATAGCTGTTTTACGCATAATTCCTATCTGTATAGGCGACCAATAATTACGGGTATTATACCCCATAAAATTATCAGGACAAATGTTACCCGGGTATGGAGTTGAAGCAGGACACCCACAACCGGCAGGCAATGGTGCACACCCAGCTGCTGAAGTAACATAAATATCATCAGGCGTATCACTTATGCCATCACCATCATTAAAGCTTCCGAGTGAAAAAGTGTGATAGAGTCCAAGCACATGACCAAATTCATGAGCCAGCAACCCTACTGTCCATGGTGTATTATGATCCCACATCATTACTCCTTCAGGAACAGCCTCTCCGAAAGGAGGTTTAGCAGGTTGCTCTGATAATGCTCTTGTAGAGTAAATCAAAAACAGGGTATTGCTGGCTAATGAAGAAGGTAAGTTAGCAACGATAGCCGTAGAAGAACCTACGTTGTTGTACGAAGGGTCTTTCTGAACATAAGCCAGATCTTTTAATTTGAAACGAATACGGCTATCCGATACCGTTACAGTAGGATCAGGGTTCGTTACAGCTGGAGCTGGTAAATTATTAAAACTAGTACTATTCATATAATTTATCATGTTGTCAAAATCAGCATAATCCTGAGAGTAAACATCAGAAAATGCCGATTGACCTGAAGAATTCTGAACGATAACCACCAATACATTAAATTCTGTAATTGGATCGGTGGGAGAGGGTATATAATCAATAGCACGGTTAGCCCCATTTCCTACACAAGAAGGGGTGTGATTCGCATTGACATTTTCTGGAGGATCTTCAACACCGCAGTCTTGAGAAAATGATAAAAAGGGCAAAAATGTAAAAAGGCCCATCAGGTAAAACCATTGTTTTTTCATAGAACTAAATTTTAAAATCAGATTGAGTAAGGCATGAATTTACTTACCTCAGAAATTAAATAAATAGATAATTATCCATTTTATTTAGTTTTTTCCCGAGATTTTTAGTGAACGGCCTCAAATTTTTAGTGAAACCATTTTAGAAATGTGTTTTGACGGCATGGGTAGCTTAATTTTATACTTCCTAAAAATTGAGAACTAAAAGTTTTAACATTGATTTTCAGCAGATGGGGTTACGAGTAAATCAATGTGGAACCTGATCCCTTACCACCTATGAAACGAGTACTTATTTTTAATGATCACTCTTTTGCAGGACAATCCCTCCTGGAAGCCTTGCTGAGCACTGCTCTTTATGAGATTACCGTGCTGAGTGAGGAAAAGAAAGAATGGCCCGCACCAAAGGGCCCCACTTATGTAAAAGGCAGCCGCCAGTCCAAAGCAAACCAGCAACTACTGGCCGGGCAAAGCTGGGATTTTGTCATTGACCTTTCCACACAATACCCGGCTGAAATGGAAAGCACTTTAAAACACCTTTCCGATCCAGGGCTTTATGTATATATGTCTTCCTGTGCCGTATATCCACCGCGGAGGAGCAGCAGCCCTTTGCGAAAAGAAAACTCTGAAACTTTCCGGAAGTCAGCCACGCCCTCCGCTACACCTCAGTCTTTTGGTGAGCGCCAGGCAGAATGTGAACGGCTGCTGGCCGGCTCGGGTCTGGATCACCTGATATTGCGCCCGGCTACACTATATGGCCCCGGTGATACGTCTGATCTGCTGTACTACTGGATATACCACATCCGTGAAGGTGGTCTTTTAACGATCCCCGATCAGGGGGAACGCTTCTTTTCTCTTACGCATGTAAAGGACGTAAGCCGCACCATACTGGCCGGCATGGCGCAGAAGCCCCCTGCTTCAGTATACAATGTAGTGAGTACCGCTTTATTCAACATCCGGGGAATTATTGATGCGGTATCCCCCATCCTTAACCGGCATTGTGTAATGTTTAACGCCCCCTCGGCTTTTTTACACGCCCATGGTTTACAACAATGGACAGACTTGCCCCTTTGGGTGGATGGTGACCATCATACTTTTAATGGTAACCGCTGGCAACGGGATTTTAATTTGAAACCTACTGATTTCAGGGAAGGCCTGCTGGAAACCCTTAGCTATTACGCGGATCTTAAGTGGCCCGTTCCCAAAAGTGGGCTGAGTGCTGAAAAGCGGGATGAACTGCTCCGTGAACTCCGCCAGTTTACCGTCTAAACAACAGTTTAATTGGTATGAAAAGGATAGTACGTCAACTGTACATAAAAGAAGCGTTCCACCAGCTCCACCACCGGTAGCCTATACCCTTCGTTTTCTTTAACCATATTCAGAAATCCACGGCTGTACCCCAGGCTTAGCAAGAGGTCACCCTCATATCTCAGGCCGAATGCAAAAGCCAGCGCCACATCTCCAAAAAAATTAAAATCCCGGAGTTGTAACCAATCGCGCTCCGCTGTGGTAAAAATATGATGTTCGCCCGCCAGGCCTCCTTTTATAAATACCCCTGGCTGCTCCATAATACGTTGAAAATAAGACAGTGCCCAGCGTAAGCGGTTTACCTGCATACTGTAGGAGCCCCGGTGGTTTAAGCCATCATGCCGGTAACGGAGGTCAAAAGTCCTCCAACCTAATTCAGCCTGAACAAAACGGGCTGTTCCGGAAAATTGTATGCGATTGGTAAAGCCAAGTATAAAAACGGGGCGTTTTTCAAAAGTGGTACTTGAAAGCTGATCCGGCTGGAACATAATCCGGTTGGCTATGTCGCCCATACCCACATTTATACCAGGGTTTATAAAGGAGATGTGTGGTGCTGCAGACTGCCCAAGCAGGCATCCATGGCCCAGTATAAAAGTCAGTAAAAAAGAAAGCCAACGCATACGCTTTAAACGGAGTTTATCACTTTTATATATAGAATGGTAAATTTAGTAAGGTTGCCTCCGGGCATAAAAAAGGGGGCTATGCGTTTCATAGCCCCCAAAGGTTAACAGTTGAATATTTTAAGCCCGCCTTATTTTTTTTTCTTTTTGGATGATTGTTTTTGTGTGAAGCGTTTGGCCAGAAATTCACCGGCTGCACCGCCTATCAGGCCACATATCACAATAATCCAGAAGTTCATATCAGGAAAACCATTTTGCAATACGGCCTACCAAACCGGTGGAGCCAACCACAGCACCGGCCACGGCTGATCCGCCCACCACTTTCCAGTTTACATCTCCTGTAATGGTATATTGCACAATGCCCGAGCTAACGGCTCCCACAATACCTCCTGCAACATCAGCTGCCGCCCAGGCCGGTAAAGCCGCGGTTTTATATTTATCAGCTGAGGGGTGTGTTTTCCACCAGTCAATAGACGAAAGTGATATAGAAAGAACAATGGGTAAAAGCTGGCCGGTAGCAGAGTTTTGGGTATAATTACTGTTTTCCCAATCTTTAAGAGCCCTTTGTACAAAATCTTCCAACTGGGTGTTACTCACCGTGCCATCCAGGTTTCCCCGGGCCATGCTTAACAGGGTTTTGAGTTTACCGTGTTCAAAAGCGTCAATAACGCCATTGGCCAACAGATCATCAATTTCTGAAGAAAGGGTAACACCAGACCCCCGGCTTACGAAGGCTTCGTTATACAAGTCAGGATATACCACCAGGTCCCGGTACTCATAAAGCTCAGCGGATAACTGATTTTGATCATTGGCCGATAAACCGGTTGAGGGTACATAGCCTTGCTGAAAGCGGGCCACATAGTCAATTTTGTCCTGCTTGAGGTTTAGCGAAATGTCTTCACTAAAATGATCTAAAGCGTTACTCAGAAATGCATTGTGAAGATCACCATACTGCTTATAGGCAGAAAAGCTGAGTTTTTTACCACTATCTTCATTACTATTCTTAATCTCCTTGCTACAGGAAACCACAAAAAGTACAGCTGCCAGTAAGGCCGCAACTTGAAATACATAACGTTTCATAATGACTCGATTTTTCAAACTTCGCCTACTCTCTTTTTTTAAAGTGGTTCTTTCGGCTTATTCCCACATTTAACTACTATACAGGCATTTAAAAACCTGATAAGCAGTTATACGCGAACTAAAAAAAATCAACTGTAAACCTTAACTATACTAACTATATATAAGAACTTTTTAAAAGCATATCAAATATATTTCATAGAAACAATAAAGTCAATACCCCGCCTATACTTTTAGGATTTGATTTTTAGGGGTAAAAATTTTAAGAATAGTGAAACTATTTGAATGAATATGACTTGAGGTTTCAGGCTTAAAAAAACCAACCACTAAAAAAATTTACCGGTCAGGCTACTAGCCGCTTACCAATTAATTAAATCAGTTGGTGGCTTAAGTGAAGCTACATTTTACTAATTTCACCTCTCTTATGAAAAAGGGTGTGAAATATCGGATAACCTTATTGCTGATACTGGTGGTGCAGGTGAGTATGTATGCTGCCGAAAGCAAATACTCCTTTTGTGTACAACACCCCCTGCACGGAACCTTTAAGGCGGAGGTGTACTTTGAAGCCATGGACCTGGGGCAATTAGCTGCCCGTAAAATGCTGGAACAGAAACTACAGCCTATATGGTCTGACTCCGTGCGGATTGCTCCCTTTACCAGTGCATCATGTGCCTGTGGCTCTGCCTGCCGTATACTGGAAGTCCGGGCCAAAGACTGGGACTCTGCTCCTGCTACCATTGACTCTATACTTTCGGGTACTAAAGAAGCTTTTGAAAACCCCGGTGCCTTTGTTAAGGGTGCCATAGGTAAGGCTGGTAAAATGCTGGGCAGCCTGTTCGATTAATATTTTCTTCATACCCGGACATGGCTTTTTGATTCAGAAAGTGTCTGAATTTCCATAGCTTTGGCGCTTTACTTAAGCCTTGGCAATACAGATGAAAAAAAATTTAAAATGGACCGGGATCATACTGGTATCCCTGTTCATTCTCCTTTTCGGGTTCTTCAAATACATGCATTACAATACCAAGCAGCACAGCCCGGAAATGGTGATCCAATACGCCAGGGGTGATTTGGAATTATCGGTTTTTTACAACCGTCCTTATAAAAAAGGCCGTGATATTTTTGGTGGACTGGTACCCTACGGCCAGGTATGGCGCACCGGGGCAAACGAAGCTACTACTTTTACCACCAGTCAGGACTTGCTTATTGATGGCAAAACACTGAAAGCGGGAACCTATACCTTATGGACCATTCCCAATCGCAACCGCTGGGAAGTGATCTTTAACAGCAAGGAATACCCCTGGGGTATTGATATGGATGGTGAGCCGATGCGTGAACCGGAATTTGATGCCCTTTCTGTAACCGTAATGCCGGAAGAACTGGATGAGCAGGTGGAACAGTTTACCATTGCCTTTCGTGAAGGAGATCCCGTAGAGATGGATCTCCGCTGGGATTATACGGAGGTTTCCATTCCCTTACAAACGCAATAGATTTACAAACACCCAAGGTTACTGAGAAAAAGCCAGCTATATAACAGGGCAAAGAATATAAAAAGGCTATTCATCAGGATCTCCCCAAACTTGAAAATTGGTTTTTCAGGAATGCTGTACATAGGGTAATAGGCAAATTGTGTGAGCACCTTCCCTGTCCAATAAGCGGCAATTAATCCTGTTAAAGCTACAGCAAGCCCGCTGCCGTTGTGAAGATCATCCGTTAAGGTTATGGCTATAAGGCCAAAGGCAAAGTTTAAACCCTGAATGTAGCGTCCGTAAGTTTTAGCAATCTCCTGATTCAAGGGCTTCAGTTTTTTGATATCCCTATACCAGTCAAACACCTTATGTCTGATGTAAGGGTATATCAAAGCCGTAAATATTTGCCCTATTCCTCCGATAATTATCAGTGTATTTTTCATGGTGGATTATCTTCTACGAAAGATACAACCCGTCTGATTTTCCGGAGTACATTGAAAGCCTGGAATGATTCTATTTAACACAAAAAACCCGGCACTTTCGCACCGGGTTCTCTGAACTAAGTATATAATTACCAATTTTAGACGTCAATCTTAGCGTATTTCGCATTTTTTTCAATGAACTCACGCCTGGGGGGTACATCATCTCCCATCAGCATAGAGAAAATACGGTCGGCTTCCGCAGCAGAATCAATGGTTACCTGACGCATGGTACGTCCTTCGGGATTCATAGTAGTTTCCCAAAGCTGTTCGGCATTCATCTCTCCCAAACCTTTATAGCGCTGTACGCTAATACCCGATTTCGTTTCGCCTCCCATTTCCTGGATAAACCGGTCGCGCATATCTTCACTCCACGCATATTGCTGCTTGGCACCTTTCTTTACCAGGTATAAGGGTGGTGAGGCAATGTAGATATACCCGTTCTCGATCAGTTCCTTCATATAACGGAAGAAAAAGGTAAGGATCAAAGTGGCAATGTGGCTACCATCCACATCCGCATCACACATGATCACAATTTTATGGTAGCGCAGTTTTGCCAGGTTCAGCGCTTTGCTATCATCTTCAGTTCCTATACTTACCCCCAGGGCGGTAAACATATTCTTGATCTCCTCGTTCTCAAAAACCTTGTGTTGCATGGCTTTCTCCACGTTCAGGATCTTACCCCGCAACGGGAGGATGGCCTGGAAATTACGATCGCGGCCCTGCTTGGCAGTACCACCGGCCGAATCTCCCTCCACCAGGAATATCTCACAGATTTGCGGGTCGGTTTCGGAACAATCGGAAAGTTTACCGGGTAAGCCGGAACCGCTCATTACGGTTTTACGCTGTACCATTTCACGGGCCTTGCGTGCCGCAACACGGGCTTTGGCCGCCAGTATTACCTTCTGCACAATCGTTTTGGCCCCCTGCGGGTTTTCTTCCAGGTAATTGGTAAGCATCTCTCCCACCAACTGATCTACGGCACCGGATACTTCACTGTTACCCAGTTTGGTTTTGGTTTGTCCCTCAAACTGGGGTTCCATCACTTTTACCGAGATCACAGCGGTGAGTCCTTCCCGGAAATCATCACCGGATACTTCTACCTTTTCACGGGTAAGCATACCACTTTCATCCGCATACTTCTTGAGTGTACGGGTTAAAGCTCTGCGGAAACCCGCCAGGTGGGTCCCCCCCTCATGGGTGTTAATATTATTTACGTAGGAATGTAAGTTTTCGTTATAGGAAGTATTGTAGTGCATAGCTACTTCCACGGGTACTTCATTCTTTTCCCCTTCCATGTGGATTACTTCCGGCATAAGGGTTTCGCGGTTCATATCAATAAACTCCACAAATTCCTTGAGGCCTCCCTCGCTGTAAAAACGCTCTGATTTAGGTTGGCCTTCTTCATCTTCTTCCCGAAGGTCAGTGAGGGTAATAGCTATACCTTTATTCAGGAAAGACAGTTCCCGCATACGCGCTGCCAGTATATCATAATGGTATACGGTATCAAGGAAAATATCAGCATCAGGCTGGAAAGTAACCAGGGTACCGCGGTAATCGGTGGTTCCCACTTCCTTTACCGGAGCCTGTGGCACCCCGATCTTGTACTCCTGCACATAGTGTTTACCCCCTTTAAAAACTTCGGCCCTGAGATCACTGGAGAGTGCATTTACACAGGAAACACCTACCCCGTGCAAACCACCGGATACTTTATAGGAATCTTTATCAAACTTACCACCGGCATGCAGCACGGTCATTACCACCTCCAGGGCGGAGCGGCCTTCTTTCTCGTGCATTTCGATGGGAATACCCCTGCCGTCATCTCTTACGGTAATGGAATTATTCTCATTAATAGTTACTTCAATATTTTCACAATGGCCGGCCAATGCCTCATCAATAGAGTTATCAACCACCTCATACACCAGGTGATGCAAACCTTTCAGGCCTACATCGCCAATATACATGGAAGGGCGCTTGCGTACCGCTTCCAATCCTTCCAGTACCTGAATACTACTGGCACCGTATTCTTTAGCTACTTCGCTCATACTCTTTACGTTAGTAAAAATTGGATTCTTACAAATTTAACCAAAAACAACGGTTAAAACATCACCGGATAACCTATAAATACAGGGGTTTTCCACAATTTGTTAACATTAACGCAATAATCTCAAAGCCGGGTATAGTCGCTTATGCAGCTATTCAAAAAACACAAGGGCGAACTGCTCCCCGTTTTAGCTATGCTCTCATTCTTAAAAACTATGATTTCATTTATTGAACTGCCTTTTAAAACTTTACTTTCGAAGGGAATGTTACTACCAAAAACCGGTTTATGTTAGGATTGCGCTTTTCACAATATACCGGCAAGGGTAAAACCTTGTTTGAGAAACTCCTGGGTATTTTTAAGGAATTACTATTACACACCTCCGGTGATGTGGATGAGGCACTGGACTGGTTGCGCGAGCTGGATGACGAATACCAACTCACCAATGCTAACTATACACTGGATGATTTTATTGAAGACCTGAAAAAACAAGGCTACCTGCGGGAAGAAACAGATGACCCCGAGGGTGGCGGATTGGGCATGACGGCCAAGACCGAACGGTCCATCCGCCAGAGTGCGCTGGAGCAAATCTTCGGGAAATTACGAAAATCAGCCTCCGGCAATCACAGCACCAAACAGAGTGGCCAGGGAGATGAACCTACGGCTGATCTGCGGCAATATCGCTTTGGCGACAGTCCTGACAGCATAGCTATGAACGAAAGTATCCGCAATGCTTTTATTTCACAGGGTATTGATCAGTTTGGGATGACAGAAAACGACCTGGTGGTAAATGAAACCTTTTTCAAGGCACAGATGAGTACCGTGCTGATGATTGATATCAGCCATTCGATGATCCTGTATGGTGAAGACCGTATTACCCCTGCTAAAAAAGTGGCCCTGGCTCTTGCTGAGCTCATTAAAACCCGCTACCCAAAGGATACGCTGGATATCATCGTCTTTGGAAATGAGGCCTGGCCTATACAGCTGGAAGAACTACCCTACCTCAGGGTAGGACCGTATCATACCAATACCGTGGCCGGTCTGGAATTGGCTATGGATATTCTCCGCAAAAAGAAGAATGCCAATAAGCAGATCTTTATGATTACAGATGGAAAGCCCAGCTGCCTTAAAGAACCGGACGGCACTTATTATAAAAATAGTTTAGGACTGGACGATTATATCGTGAATAAATGCCTCAATAAAGCTGCGGCCTGCCGCAGGCTGCAAATTCCTATTACCACCTTTATGATAGCCCAGGACCCGTATTTGCAAAAGTTTGTTCAGGATTTTACACAGGCTAATAAGGGTAAAGCTTTCTTCACAGGACTAAAAGGCCTGGGCGAATTTATTTTTATGGATTATGAAAACAACCGCAGGCGGAAAAGCCGGTAAACAGAAAACCTGGCACAAAATGGTTAACCACCGTAAAGCAGCCAATCTTATACATTAAAATCTTACAACACTAAAATACATGTCATTGGATCACAACACTATTAAAACCCTTGGTGAGCTCAAAAAAGCAGGCTACCAGCCAAAAACCATTAAACAAGAGTTACGCAGTAACCTTACCCAATATTTAAAAACCGGACGCAATGTGTTTGAAGGTATTCATGGTTTTGAGCACACCGTTATTCCGGATCTGGAAAGAGCTATCCTTTCCGGTCATAACATTAACTTTTTAGGATTACGGGGACAAGCCAAAACCCGCATGGCCCGGCTAATGGTGAACCTGCTGGATGAATATATCCCGGTAGTGGAAGGCAGTGAACTGAATGATGATCCTCTTAACCCTATATCGCGCTACGCTCAGCAGCTTGTAAATGAAAAAGGTGATCAAACTCCGGTGAGCTGGATACATCGCAATGAACGGTATTATGAAAAACTGGCCACACCGGATGTAACGGTAGCCGACCTCATAGGCGATGTGGATCCTATCAAAGCAGCTAATTTAAAACTGAGTTTTGCTGATGAACGGGTAATCCACTACGGCATGATACCGCGTGCTAACCGCAGTATTTTTGTGATCAATGAGTTACCGGATCTGCAGGCACGGATACAAGTGGCCTTGTTTAATATTCTTCAGGAAGGTGATGTGCAAATTAGAGGCTTTAAACTCCGTCTCAATTTAGATATACAATTTGTATTTACCGCCAACCCGGAAGATTACACCAACCGTGGCTCTATAGTAACTCCGCTTAAAGACCGGATAGGGAGCCAAATACTGACACATTATCCGGAATCTATAAAGGTGGCCCGTAAAATTACCGGGCAGGAAGCCCAGGTGCTTCAGGAACAAAAAAACCAGGTATTTATCCCGGATGTGGCCCAAAACCTCTTGGAACAAATTGCTTTTGAGGCACGGGATAACGAATATATTGATGCTAAAAGTGGCGTTTCAGCCCGCCTCACTATTTCCGCATTGGAAAACCTGGTAAGCGCTGCAGAGCGCAGAGCCCTGATCAATGGCGGTAAGACTACCCAGGTAAGATTGAGTGATTTTACAGGTATTATTCCGGCCATCACAGGTAAGGTAGAACTGGTGTATGAAGGTGAGCAGGAAGGGGCCAGCCTGGTAGCTGAACACCTGATAGGCCATGCCGTGAAAAGCCTTTTACCCGCCTATATGCCTTCCCTGGAAGGCTTGAAAGCGAGTGATGAAAAAAGCCCTTATGCCCGATTGATCAGTTGGTTTGGACAGGGAGAGTCTGTAGATATTCTATTGGATTTTACCAACAGCGAATACCAGAAAGCATTGGATGCCATTACGCCACTGAAACAAATGGTGGAAAAATTTCAACCGGATCTGCCGCCAAGCGAACGTTACTTTGTAATGGAAATGGTATTGTGGGGTTTGGCCGAACACGCCAAGCTGAATAAAGAAAGACTGGTAAGCGGTTTTAATTTTTCCGACCTGTTCAGTACCTACCTGCGCAGAGGTGACCTGGATATGGAAAACTAAACACCAACCGCAAATATGATCCTGATCAAAGTTTGATCAGGGTCATATTCCGTATTCCGGTTATAAACATAAACTCATTACGAAAGCCACCGTCCGGGGTTTTACGAATCTCAAAACCAGTATTCGTATAATTCTCACTATCGTTAAGACTGTACATCATATACTTACCGGTTTTCCATAATTTATTGAGAAAGTACATCCCTACGTCATACCCCTGATAGGCATAGCGCATAGGTTCATTCTGATACTTTTTGCGGTAAGCTTTTATAAACTTAACCGTTTCAGGATTTGAATAATCCACAAAATATTCATTGGGCATGGTAAGGTGCAGGTCATTGAGGTAATCCGGTTCTAAAGTAGTGATCTGGTTTACGCGGGATGAACCTAAAATATATACCGATGTATCACGGATGAGTCTTAGTTTATTGATCAGGTCGCTTAGAAAAACCTTATCGTTAGATGTCATTACAAAAACATTGCGCTTACCCTTTGCCAGAGATTCACGCAGCTCATTGCGGCTAATATCGCTGCCTTCCAATACCACATTGTCAATAAAACGGCCGTTATCACGGGCTTTCAGACGGGCTTTGATCTGGCGCACATCTTCCACCTCTTCCGGCTTTCCGGTATGGCTGAAAACGATGCGGGCCTCACTAAAACGGGTATTGAGCAACTCCGCCATTTTAGCGTCATTCTCTATAGAACCGGGTATACACTGCACCAGATTAGGGCGACCTTTTACATCAACCGTTTTACTGAGCGGAGAGATTACGGGCACCTTGTCTTTTTGTAATTCATCGGCCACAAACTCTACGTTTTCCTTGTAAAGCGGCCCCACTATCATATCAAAATCAGTCTTGCGTATTTCGCTGATCTTTTCCTTGAGTAAAAAGGGACTGTTCTTAGTATCAAAAACGTTTAACGTTAAATTCATTCCCGCTTTGCTGAGCGAATCAGCAGCCATAAGGAAACCGTTGTAAAACTCCAGCGCTACTTTAGAGCGTTTGTCTATTTCTTCTGCATCAGTGTCACCAGAATCAACATCTGTAACAAAAAAGGGAAGCATAAGCCCCACCAGGTAATTGCGTGTGATGTCTATGCTCAGGGTGTCTTCAATATCTATTTTGATCTCTTTCTCTCTGCTGTCAGCGGGCTTATTTAAACCTCGTTTACGTTCTACCTGTGCGTCCGGCACCTGATCTTTACGTGGTTCGGGGTCTACCTTCTTAAATATCTTATCCAGGAAACTGGTTTCTTTTTGCTGCTGCTTGCGCGGAACTATAATGTACTTATCCAATTCCAACCCACGAGCCAGTTCGGGGTTTAGAGCTACCAGCTCGTCCCGGCTCACATTAAATTTTTGCTTTAGCGAAAAGAAAGAATCTCCCGTTTTTACGCGGTATAAAAGATAAGTGCCATTGGTATCCGGTTCTTCAGTATTGTTTTCTTTTTGCCCCACCTCCTGAGCCGGCTCATCTTTTTCAAGTCCGTCTTCAGGCACACGCGGTTTGGGTGTTTTTTCCGGACCCACCCTGCGGTTGCCCGGTAACTTCAGTACCTGGCCAATCCGTAAACCATCTTCCGCTCCGGGGTTCAGTAAGTAAAGGCTGTCCAGGGATATGGTATACTGACGACTTAAGGAATAGGCTGTTTCATCCTTTTGCACCTGATGATAGGTATAATTGGAATCCAGCACCCCGGCTTTTTCTTCCTCCGCTTCCTTCACCGGTACTTTTAAAGTCATCCCCAGTTTTAAGCCGTCTGTCAGATCCGGATTGTGTTGCCGCAATTCAGGTTCCGTTACACCGTAGGTTCGGGTAAGGGAATAAAGGGTTTCACCAGCTTCCACCTTATGGTATACAAAATCCGGTTCTGTGCCGCCCTTCTGCGCATTTTCACTGGCTACAGCTGCCTCCTTTTTAGGAATTAAAAGCGTCAGACCTTCCTTAAGGCCACTCTTTATTTCAGGGTTAAACTTCTCTAATTCCTCAATAGTAATATTGTACTGGTTTGAAATACCATATTTGGTTTCCTTAGCCTGTACTTCGTGAAATATATAATCATCATCCTGACCGCTGGCTTGTAAGCCAAAGGCCAGAAGTAATACTATTAAAAACCTGCTTGTTATTCCCATTCTATTGTTGCTGGTGGCTTAGAGCTGATATCGTATACTACCCGGTTTACACCTTTTACGCGATTAATGATCTTATTGGATACTTCGGCTAAAAACTCATAGGGAAGGTGTACCCAATCTGCCGTCATTCCGTCTGTACTTTCTACAGCACGTAACGCCACCACGCTCTCATATGTTCTCTCGTCTCCCATAACGCCTACGGACTGTACGGGCAACAGCATGGCTCCTGCCTGCCATACATCATCGTATAAATTGTGATCTTTTAATCCGGAAATAAATACATCGTCCACTTCCTGCAAGATGCGTACCTTTTCTTTGGTGATCTCACCCAGGATACGAATGGCCAGACCGGGTCCTGGGAATGGATGACGGCCCAACAGTTCATCTGCAATTCCCAAAGCCTTACCTACCCTGCGCACTTCGTCTTTAAACAAGGCACTCATAGGCTCCACGATCTTCAGCTTCATAAAATCCGGTAAGCCACCAACGTTGTGATGCGATTTAATGGTAGCTGAGGGTCCTTTTACACTTACAGATTCAATTACATCCGGGTAAATAGTACCCTGCGCCAGCCATTCCACATCAGATATTTTTGAGGCTTCATCGTCAAAAACCTCTATAAAAACACGCCCTATGGTCTTTCTTTTGATCTCGGGGTCTGAAATTCCCTCTAAAGCGTCCAGAAAACGATCTGAAGAGTCCACTCCCTTAATATTAAGCCCCATCTCCTTATACTGATCCAGTACCTGCTCAAATTCATTTTTGCGCAGCACACCGTTATTCACAAAAATGCAATGCAATTGATCTCCGATAGCTTCAGAGAGCAATACTGCAGTTACCGTAGAGTCAACACCACCGGAAAGGCCCAGTACCACTCTATCCTTCCCTAGTTTTTTACGCATCTTCGCAATGGTATCTTCCACAAAAGAAACCGGGGTCCAGTCCTGCGAACAACCACAAATACCCACTACATAATTCTTCAGCAGGGTAAGTCCGTCTTTACTATGATACACCTCCGGATGAAATTGTATACCGTAGGTTTCTTCGTTTTGAATGTGGTAGGCTGCCACCTTAACATCACGGGTGCTGGCCTCAATGGTGTACCCATTGGGAATTTCACGAATGGTATCTCCGTGGCTCATCCACACCTGTGAGCCCACCGCCATACCTTTAAAAAGCCTGGATGAACCATCGATATGCAAGAGGTTGGCCCTCCCGTACTCACGGGTTTCGGAAGCTTCTACTATACCTCCATGTTTTTGAGAAAGGTATTGTGCACCATAGCATACACCCAATAAGGGCAGCTTGCCTTTAATAGCACCCAGATCCAGCTGAGGTGCATTTTCATCACGCACTGATGAAGGGCTGCCGCTTATGATTACTCCTTTGATCTGCGGTGTTAAGGCAGGAATCTTATTGTACGGATGTATTTCACAATACACATTTAATTCACGGATTCTCCGGGCTATCAATTGCGTATACTGAGAGCCGCAATCCACTATAAGGATCATTTCTTGCATCCGGCAAATTTAAATCCTTTTCAAATTTTGATCAGCCATCTGTAGATAACTTCTTAAAACATATTTCAACATAGATATAATCTATCTAATATGAATTTTTCTACATTTGACACCTTATTAACACATTAATTGTCAACCTTATGAAAGCGTTAAAAATTATTCTAATAATTATTCTGGTCCTCGCAGGAGTATACTGTGTATGGATGGCTACTTTACCTTCTGAGTACAAGGTAGAACGTTCTACAGTAATTGATGCACCTCCGGCTCAGGTGTATGCCGTAGTTACGGATTTTAAAACCTGGGGCGACTGGGACCCCTGGAACCGAAGAGACTCCACCATTAAGCATGAATTTGGTGAAACTTCACAGGGCATGGGAGCTTCTTACTCCTGGACCAGTGAGAACAGCGGAGCCGGATCACAGGAGATTACAGCCACTGAGGAAAACAAATCCATGGAAACCACACTCCATTTTGAAGGAATGGGCGACTCCCAAACGCACTGGACTTTTGAGGAGGTACCGGAGGGGAAAACCAAGGTGACGTGGGATCTTACCGGTGAAGTTGGCTTTTTTGGCCGCTGGCAAACCGTAATGATGGATAAATTTGTAGGTAAGGATTATGAAGACGGACTGGATAATCTCAAAGAAAAAGTGGAGGCGATGCCCGCTATGAAAACCGAGTATGAAATAGTAATGACGGATGCTATTCCGGTTGAATACTATTCAGTAACTGATGAGATCGCCATCAGCGAAATGAGCTCAGATTTTTACGCACAACGCTACCAGGAGCTGGGCACTTACCTGGGAGCTGATGCAGCAAATATGAACGGTGCTCCCTTTGCTATCTACCACAAGTGGGACGAAGAGAATGATGCTACAAAAATTGAAGTAGCTCTTCCTGTTACTTCCGAAAAACCCGGAAACGACCGCGTAACTAAAGGTAAGATCGAAGCCGGAAAAGTATTGAAGATCGTTTATATGGGTCCTTACGAGGGTACCGGAGAAGCGCACCTGGCCATGGATCAATACATGCGTGAGAATAATATCCAGATAGGCGGTTATCCCTGGGAAGTGTATGTTACAGACCCCGGAACCGAGCCTGACTCCTCTAAATGGATAACCGAAATATATTACCCGGTTATGCCTCAGGATATGGAAATGGCCTCTGAAGAAGGTGATGATGCCGGCAATAGCTAATATTTTTTAGAATACTTTTGAACCCCGGCCCCTGGTCGGGGTTTTTTGTTGCACATTACCAAAGAACAAAACAGTTTTGAGAATATTTTTTAGTCTATCCCTTATCCTGGTCAGCCTGTGTGCCTATGCCCAGAAGGGTGTAATTCAAGGCCGGGTATTTGACCAGATCAATAATGAGCCTCTCCCCTCTGCCAACGTAATTATTGAAGGAACATCCATCGGAACCACCACTGATCCGGATGGGAATTATACACTACGGGTAGAACCGGGCCTGTATAATGTACAGGCTTCTTTTATCGGGTATAATACTAAAACCGAATACGAAGTACAGCTTAACTTATCCAACCCACGTTACCTGGATTTCGCCTTACAGGAAAACAGTAAATCACTGGCTGAAGTGGAAGTTTCCGCACAACAACAGTTTGACCGCAAACCTGAAAGCCCGGTATCTGTAAACACATTAGGCATCAACGAGATTCAGCGGAACCCGGGTGGCAACCAGGATATTTCCAAAGTGATCCAGGCTTTACCGGGTGTGGCTTCCACGCCAAGCTTTCGGAATGATATAATTATCCGTGGTGGTGGGCCCAATGAAAATAAGTTCTTTTTAGACGGTATTGAGATTCCTGCCATTAATCACTTTGCTACCCAGGGCAGCAGCGGAGGACCCGTAGGACTCATCAACGTAAACTTTATCCGGCAGGTAGACCTCTATACCGGAGCATTTCCGGTAGAGAAGGCACAGGCTCTCAGCTCTGTAATGGATATTCAATTAAAAGATGGACGGAAAGATCGCACCGGGGGTATTTTTCAGGTGGGTGCATCTGAAGTGGGTCTTACTTTAGAAGGTCCTCTAAGTGAAAAAACCACCTACATTGCTTCAGTACGCAGAAGTTACCTTCAGTTTCTTTTTTCACTGCTTGATCTTTCTTTTCTCCCTACTTATAATGATTTCCAGGTGAAAGTTAAATACCGCATAGATCCTAAGAACCAAATCACTTTTCTGGGGCTTGGCGCCATTGATAACTTTAAACTGAATTCAGATGCCAATGAAACCGAACTGCAACGCTATCAGCTGCGCCTGTTGCCGGTAAATGAGCAATGGAATTACTCCGTAGGCACCAAGTATACTCATTTTGGTGAAAAGTCTTACACCAATTATATACTGAGCCGTTTTATGTTGAATAATACGGCTGAGAAGTTTGTAGACAATAATTCCGATGCACTGCAATTGCTGGATTATGCATCTCAGGAAATTGAAAATAAACTGCGTATTGAACACATACTGCGCGGAGAAGAATGGCGCTGGACAGCCGGCCTGGGTTTGGAAGAGGCCAAATACAATACACAAACCCTGGACAGAAGAGTACCAGCCGGTTTTCCTGATCTCTCCTACCAAAGTGAGCTGCGTTTATTTAAATATGCACTATTCGGACAAGCCACCCGTAGTTTCTGGAACGAAAAACTGAGCCTTACCCTGGGTTTGCGCGCAGATGCCAATACGTTTAATGATAGAATGGCTAATCCGCTAAACCAATTATCGCCTAAACTGGCGTTTTCCTATAATCTTTCTTCAGACTGGAGCTGGAATTCCAGCGCAGGTATCTATTACCAACTGCCACCCTATACTACATTAGGCTTTCGCAACACAGCCGGAAGCCTTATCAATACAGACCTCTCCTATATACGCTCCACCCATTATGTTACCGGGTTTACGCACTACCTGCCCTTTAATGCCAAGGTAAGTGTAGAAGGGTTTTATAAAATATATGCCAACTATCCCTTTCTGGTACGGGATTCTATCACCCTGGCTAACCTGGGCAGTGATTTTGGTGTGATTGGCATAGGTGAAGCCACCAGTACTTCGGGCGGACAGGCGTACGGCCTGGAATTTCTCTATCAGCAAAAGTTGTATAAAGGCTGGTTTGGTACCCTGGCTTATACATGGGTACGCAGTGAGTTTGAAGATAAAAACGGTGATTATGTGCCCTCTGCCTGGGATAACGGGCACATCATTACCCTTACCATGGGCAAAAAACTAAAGCGCAACTGGGAAGTGGGTATACAATACCAATACCTGGGTGGTGCACCTTACACCCCTTTGGATCTGCGCACTTCAAGCCTCGTATCCGTATACGATGTAAACCAGCAGGGCCTGCCGGATTATAATCGGCTGAACAGTCAGCGGCTGGATGGTTTTAACCGCCTGAATCTGCGTATTGATAAAAAATGGTTTTTCAGCAAATGGAGTTTAGATATTTACCTGGACGTTCAAAACGCATTGGGACAAACTATATCCGGCAACCCTTACCTGGTATTGGATACAGATGCCAACGGGGATGCGGTTACCTATATGCAGGATGGCCAGGAGTATTACCTTACCAAAACCATTGAAAATGAAACCGGCACTCTGATACCCAGTATCGGTCTTATCGTTGAATTCTGATATAGACAATCCCAATTCAACCATTGTTCGCAGGACTGCACTTTCAAATTAATTGGTGAAATTTGTCAGTAAACCACCTTACATGAAAGCTGTAACCACTGCCCGACTTCGTCAGGATTTTGAGCCTATTGCAAATGTTCCCGAAGAGCAATTACAGTACCTTATAGATAATAGTAAGTCATATGAGCTTAAGGAAGATGAGTTCCTTTTTCAAAAAGGCCAGCCTTCCGATCATATGAATTTGATATTGTCCGGTCGTATCCGGATCTATTCCCAACAAAAGAATCAATCGCGAGAAATAGCCATTCTTGAAAAAGGCGATATCACCGGCTTATTACCCTATTCACGCTTAACTCATGCCCAGGGCTCCGGACAGGCGTTGGAAACATCCGTGATCCTTGCATTTCATCGTGAGAACATGCCTGCAATGATCCGTAATAATTACGAGCTTACAGAAGCACTGGTCCATTTTATGAGCTCACGCATCAGGGAGTTTACCACCTTTCAGTTGCAAAATGAAAAAATGATGGCCCTTGGGAAACTATCAGCCGGCCTGGCACATGAACTGAATAACCCTGCATCCGCCATTGTAAGGAGCAGTAAAGAACTGAAAAGTCATCTCGGTCATCTTCCGCAGAACTTTAAAAAGGTGATCTCCATCCGCATGACACCAGAGCAGGTGGATGAAGTAAATGAAATGCTTACCAAACGCCTTTCCCAGCCTCCCGGCAAAAAACTGAGCCTTATGGAGAGGCAGGACCTTGAAGACGACCTGGCTGATTGCATGGGAGAAAAAGGAGTTGATAATGCGTATGAAGTGGCCGAAAACCTTATTGAATTTGGATTTCAATGTTCGGAACTGGAGGCTATCTATGAGCGAACTTCTGCTGATCATTTTGCACCGGTAATAAAATGGGTGAACGACAACCTTACCACGGAAAGAATGGTGCGTGAAATTGAAGATGCTTCCACCCGAATAGCCAACCTTGTAAGTAGCGTGAAAAATTTTACGCATATGGATCGCACACCTGACAAAATAAAGGCCGATATCCATGAAGGTATAGAAAACACCTTGGTGATGCTCAACCACAAGCTCAGGAAGAACGGGATCCGGGTAGAGCGAAAATTCCAGGATGATTTGCCGCAGCCCAAAGTTTTGGTGAGTGAATTAAACCAGGTTTGGACCAACCTTATTGACAATGCCATTGATGTTATGGAGCACACTGAAAACCCGGTGCTAAGCCTGGAGACGCGACAAGACCGGGAATTTGTAAGGGTGGTAGTGCGAGACAACGGACCGGGTATACCGGACGATATTAAGAACAATATTTTTGATCCGTTTTTTACCACCAAGGAAATTGGAAAAGGTACCGGCCTGGGACTGGAGGTGGTAAAAAATATTGTGAATAAACACAACGGAACTATTAAAGTAGAATCAGTACCCGGTAATACGGAATTTGAGGTATGTCTGCCTTTGAACTAAACCTGCTCATCTTATGAAAAATCCTATTATAGTTGCCGTTGATGACGATCAGCAAGTGATTCGGGCGGTAAGCCGTGACCTCCGTAAACGCTATCGCGAGGAATACCGCATAATAGCTACAGATTCTGCAAATGAAGCCTTGGAAAGCCTGCATGAAATGAAAAATAAGGGCCTGGAAGTAGCCCTGTTTGTATCTGACCAGCGGATGCCGGAAATGCTGGGGGTGGATTTCCTGGATAAAGCCAAAAAAATATACCCCCGGGCCAAACGGGTATTGCTTACAGCCTATTCCGATACCGATGCTGCTATTCAGGCTATTAATGAAGTGCAATTGGATTACTACCTCATGAAACCCTGGGACCCACCCGAGGAAAAGATGTACCCTGTATTGGATGACCTGCTGGATGAATGGCAAGGCCAGTATATACCGGAGTTCAGTGGGATCCGCGTGATAGGCTATCAGTTTTCACCACGAAGCCATAAGGTTAAGGATTTTTTAGCGGGTAACCTTTTCCCCTACCGCTGGCTGGATGTGGAGACCTCTGAAGAAGCCCGGGAACTCTTGAAAGCCAATCAGCTGGAAGTGAAAAATCTACCGCTTATCTTTTTTGAGGACGGCTCTTTTGTGGAAAATCCTGAAATACAGGAAGTAGCCTCTAAGCTGGGGCTTAACCCCAAGGCCTCGGCAGATATGTATGATGTGATCATCATTGGTGCCGGCCCGGCCGGATTGGCCGCAGCCGTATACGGTTCCAGTGAAGGTTTAAAAACCTTATTGGTGGAGCGCAGGGCACCCGGAGGGCAGGCTGGCACTTCATCGCGTATTGAGAATTATCTTGGTTTCCCCAAAGGACTTAGCGGTTCTGACCTGGCGCGCAGGGCCATCAGCCAGGCTACCCGTTTGGGCACCGAGGTACTTACACCCAGTGAGGTGCAGGAGATCAAATTCAAGGATCAGTATAAAATTGTGGTACTGAAGGATGGAGCCGAGCTTTCTACGAAAAGTATAGTAGTAACCACCGGTGTGGATTACCGTAAGCTTGAAACTAAAGGTATTGAAAGCTTTACCGGAGCCGGTATTTACTACGGAGCCGCTACTACGGAAGCCAATGCCTGTAAAGATCAGGATGTATTTGTAGTGGGTGGTGGTAATTCGGCCGGGCAGGCCGCTATGTACCTGTCTCAGTTTGCCAGAAAGGTATCTATCCTTATCCGCAGGGATAACCTGAGCAGCACCATGTCCGCTTACCTTATTGACCAAATCAATGCTACGGACAACATCGGGGTTATGTCCTATACCGAAGTACTGGAAGCTCACGGTTCCAATCGTTTGGAATACCTCACCCTGAAAACCGGGGAAAATATCCAAAAAGTAAACGCCAGTGCCTTGTTTATCTTTATCGGGGCACGTCCGTATACCGATTGGATGAACGGCCTTTTTAATCAGGATGAAAAGGGTTTTTTACTTACAGGCCGTGATTTAGCGGTGCTCAAAGACTTTAAAAAGAATTGGAAACTCCCGCGTGAACCTTTTCTTTTGGAAACCAGTACTCCGGGGATTTTTGCAGCCGGTGATGTGCGGTCAGGCGCTATGAACCGGGTAGCTTCAGCGGTGGGCGAAGGAGCCATGAGCATTAGCTTTGTGCACAAGTATCTGGAAGAAGTTTAATTTAGTACTCATCTGAATTTGAATAAAAGTTAAGCCATGATTATTTATAAGAGCAATAAGAACTGGTGGGGAGATATCGGTCATTTATACCGCAGCTGGACCATGAATAAAGTAATGCGGGCAGTGGCCGCCATTGGTGTATACACCACCTTAGTTTGTGTGTTGCAATTGCATTTTCTGGATAAGGTGGCTGAAATGAGCCTCGGTACCGGAGTATTCAGCCTGTTGGGAGTGGTGCTCAGTATTTTGTTGGTCTTCCGCACCAATACCGCTTATGACCGGTGGTGGGAAGGTCGTAAACAATGGGGGGCTTTGGTAAATCACTGCCGTAACCTGGCTATTATTTCTGCAGCTACTTTTCCGGCCGATTTTAAACGGGAAAAACATCAGATGGCGGTGCATATTTCTAACTTCTGCATTGCATTAAAAGAACACCTCAGGGAAGGTACCCGCCTGGATGAGCTGATCTCAGTAAGTGAGGAAGACTTAGCGGTATATAAAACCAAAGCTCATATTCCCAATCATATTTCATTGCAAATCCATTATATGATTGAGCGTTTTCACCGTGAGAAGATCATTACCGGAGAAGATCACCTGAACTTTAAACCACAGCTTCAGGCGTTACTGGACATTTTGGGTGCCTGTGAAAGGATCAAAAAAACCCCTATCCCTTTTTCCTATAATGTATATCTTAAAATATTCATTACCGCTTACGGTTTACTGTTGCCCTTAGCCATGATCCCTGAATTTGGATATTATGCCATTCCTGTTGTAATGTTTATCTTCTTTGCTTTTATAGGTGTTGAACTCATGGCAGAAGAAATTGAAGATCCGTTTGGTTTGGATTGCAATGACCTCCCCACCGGGGATATAGCCCATACCATCAAGAATAATGTTTTTGAAATTCTGGATGAGCGCTCCGGACTGGATCATAAGATTGAACGCGAGGAGTATGCTAAGGTTTTTTAAGTATTTAGAACTATCGTGACTATTTAAAAGCTCATTAAATCGGTATCTTGCAAACATTCAAATACAAAGGGCGGTTAAACCCATTCTACAAAAATATTTGATCATTTTGTTACCACACGAAAAGTATAAGAAGGTTCGCCAATTCACAGAAAGTCTCGTAAAACCCCTTAGTATTGAAGATCACCTGTCGCAACCTACAACAGATGTAAGCCCACCTAAATGGCATTTGGGACACACCTCCTGGTTTTTTGAAACCTTTATACTTAAGCCGTATATGGAAGATTATACGGAGTTTGACCCGCATTTCAATTTCCTGTTTAACTCCTATTACGAAACGGTGGGTAAACGCTTATTACGTGACCAACGTGGTAATATGACACGTCCCCCCCTTGAAAAAGTATATGCTTATCGCTCCTATGTAGACCAAAAAATAGAGCAATACCTTCGGAATAATGCTGACCCTAAAGCTCTGGATTTATTAGAGCTGGGACTAAATCATGAACAACAGCACCAGGAACTGTTTCTTACGGATTTTAAATTTATACTGGGAGTGCAGGCCTTTCACCCGGTATATAAAAGTGGTTTTAAAGAATCTGAGGAAGAGCATTTTGACCAAGAGTGGATTCACATTCCAGAGGGTAATTATGAAATCGGTTTTTCCGGCAATGGCTTTTGCTTTGATAATGAGTTGGGCAGGCACAAGGTATTTTTACACAATTTCGAAATCAGTAATAAACTGATAACCAATGGTGAGTTTATAGAATTTATAGAAGCGGGAGGATACCAGGATTTCAACTATTGGCATTCGGAAGGCTGGGGATGGGTCCAGGAAAATAATGTAAATGCCCCACTGTACTGGGAGCAAAAAGATAAAGAATGGCACCGTTTTACGCTGGCCGGCCTGGAAAAAGTAAACCCCAATGAGCCGCTTGCTCATATCTCGTATTATGAAGCTTATGCCTTTGCCGAATGGAAAGGGCTGCGACTGCCTACTGAACAGGAATGGGAGGTAGCTCACCAACACTTTAAGTGGGGCCAGCGCTGGGAATGGACCAACTCAGCGTATCTGGCCTACCCCGGATTTAGAAAAGAAGAAGGTGCGGTGGGTGAGTATAATGGCAAATTTATGGTCAATCAAATGGTGCTGCGTGGTGCTTCTGTTGCCACTTCACCCCAACACAGCCGACCCACTTATCGTAATTTCTTCCACCCGCATTTGCGCTGGCAATTTACAGGCCTCAGGTTGGCGCGCTAATTAAACTGAACATGGAAACCACTACCAATACTCTAAAACAACAATTTGCCCGCGATGTGGATGCGGGTCTTAGTCAAACTCTCAAAAGTCTGCCGTCCCGTTATTTTTATGATGCCCGCGGTGATAAGCTCTTTCAGGATATCATGCGTATGCCGGAGTATTACCTTACAGACTGTGAGTACGAAATATTTAACCTTCAGAAAGAGGCCATTTTGCAGGCTGTTTCACGTGGTAAAAAATTCAATCTTGTAGAACTGGGAGCGGGAGATGGTTACAAAACCAAATTGCTTCTGGAACATTTCCTTAAAAGTGATATTGAGTTTGAATATTTCCCGGTGGACATATCCAATGATGTGCTTATTGGGCTTGAAAACAGTTTAAAGACGCAATTTCCCGCCCTTAAGGTAAGTCCGTTGAACTATGAATACTTTGAGGCACTGGAGCGCTTGAATGATCTGGATTCCTCTCCCAAGGTGATTTTGTTTCTGGGAAGTAATATCGGAAACTTTACACCGGAAAGGGCCAATTCATTCTTTGCCAAACTCAACCACATCATACAAACCGGAGACCGCTTATTGAGTGGTATTGACCTTAAAAAAGACCCCCGAACCATATTAAAGGCTTACAATGATCCGGGTGGTATTACCAAGGCTTTTAACCTCAATTTACTGAGCCGCATGAACCGGGAACTGGGCGCTGATTTTGTAAAAGCTCAATTTGATCATTACCCCACTTATGATCCCTTTACCGGAGAGGCCCGCAGCTATATTATGAGTACGGTTGACCAGGATGTATACATTGGTGCACTGGATAAAACTTTTTCATTTTCACACTCCGAAGCCATTCATACCGAGATATCACGAAAATACAGTTTACCGGAAATCAATGCCCTGGCTGACAAAGCAGGCTTTACAGTACGCAAACACTTTACAGATCGTAAAGGCTACTTTGTAGATACTTTGTGGGAAAAGTAAAAGTGTAACGCTTGTAATGGTAAATTGCAATTCATTTTTATTGCTGTAGTATCTCCCTCCCATGACCACTGATCCTTTGCACTACTTTATACACATTCCGAAAACAGCTGGAATGACCTTGCAATCACTGGCCCGTTGGCAATATCAAAAACCAGAAGAACTGGAATTGGTATACGCTCAGGAAGAGGTGGTAAATGGCTTTGAAGACCGGGAAGAACTAAAACTTGTAATGGGGCATTTCCGCTGGGGATATCACCAGTTTAGTGATAGACCGGCCGTGTATCTTACTTTTTTAAGAGAGCCGCTGAGCCACGTCATTTCACATTATCAATACACTTTTGATCATCCTGAAAAATTCAAAAATCTGCCCCAGGTAAATAACCTCATCGAATTTGCCCGCTGTCCCTACGGCTACAACCTGCAAACCCGTTTTTTATGTGGTATAAATGATATTACCGGTAAAGAAAAAGAAATGTTGCAACGGGCCAAAGAGCACCTGGTGCGTTACGTAGAGGTAATCGGCTTGATGGAACACTTTGATGAGTCCTTATTGTTAATGCAAAAGCCACTGGGCTTCAAACGTATTTTTTACGAACGTAAAAATGAAGGCCGGGCCCGGAAAAAATTTATTCCGTCTGATGAGGAACTGGATCAACTGAAAGAGATCAATAAATACGATATGGAGCTATACGAGTTTGGCCGGCAGTTATTTGAAGCTCAACTTAATAAGAACCGCGACATCCATGAAAAAACCAAGCAGTTCAAACTCATGAACCACTGGTTTTGGAAACTCAATCCAGCTTACACCCGCCTTAAACTTGCCTTGGGTTTCGCGAAGCGGTAAACCCTTGTAAAATAAGGGAGATGATCACCACCAAACCACAGCCAATCACATTATACCAAAGGTACTCCACGTTAAAGTTGAGGAAAAAAGGAATTTCCAGCTGACGACCAAAATGGATGGCCAGCACACCTAATTCAGCTATAATGGCACTCCAGAATACCGCTACCCCACCTACTCTTTTAATGAAAAAGGCTACGATGAAAATCCCCAGAATAGTTCCGTAAAAAAGTGAGCCCAGCAAATTGACCATTTCAATGAGATTATCAAAGAGTTGTGCAGAAAGAGCAAAACCAATGGCCAGCGCGCCCCATAGAACAGTCAGTATCCGGGAGGTGAATACTTGTTGTTTTTCCGTAGCATCCCTTTTAAATAACCTGCTGTAAAAATCTACCGAAGTTGTAGTAGCTAAGGCATTGAGCTCTCCGGAGGTACTGGACATAGCTGCAGAAAATATCAAAGCAATGATCAACCCTATTACACCAACGGGCAGGTAATCCATCACAAAAGTCAGGAACACATAATTGGTATCCTTGATCTTAAAATCGGGATCAGCTTCCAGTAAAAGCTCCTTCACTTCCTGACGGATCTTTCCATCTTCTTCCAACTGTTGCTGAAATAAGGCTTTGCTTTGTTCCGTATTTACACCTGTTTCCAATGCATCTGTATAGGCCTGGCGTGCGCCCTGTAATTCCAGGTAATTGGCATCATAGCGAGACTGGATTTCATCCTTCTTTTCCGCATACGAACTTTCTTCCAGGCCTTCCAGAGCTGTTTCATTGAAGAATACCGGAGGTTTTACGTAGAGGTAAAAAACAAATACCAGTACCCCGGTAAATAGAATGAACAACTGCATAGGGATCTTTACTACTGCATTGAACATTAAACCCAACCGACTTTCCTTAATATTTCGTCCGGTAAGGTAACGCTGCACCTGGCTCTGATCTGTTCCAAAATAGCTCAGTGCCAGAAATAAACCTCCCGTAAGTCCGGACCATACGGTATAGCGTTCATTCAGATCCCAATTGAAATCCAGGATTTCCAGCCGGCCTACTGAACCGGCCAGGTCCATGGCATTGCCGAAAGAAGTGAAATCTCCAATACGGAACAGCAGTATTCCAAAAGCCAGTACCATACCAAGCAGAATAATACCCATCTGCCATTTTTGAGTGAGGCTTACCGCCTTGGAGCCTCCGCTTACCGTATACACAATGACCAATACGCCCACAAAGAGATTGGTGAAATTAAGGTTCCACCCCAAAATGCTTGAAAGAATGATGGCCGGTGCATAAATGGTAAGACCGGCCGCCAGCCCTCTTTGCACCAGAAATAGAAAGGCCGCCAGCAAACGTGTTTTAAGGTCAAACCGCCTTTCAAGGTATTCATAGGCCGTATACACCTTTAAGCGGTAATAAATAGGTATAATAAATGCTGAAATAATAATAAGCGCCAGGGGCAAGCCGAAATAGAATTGCACAAAACGCAGGCCCTTCTCATAACCCAAACCCGGGGCACTTAAAAAGGTAATAGCGCTGGCCTGTGTTGCCATAACCGAAAGGCCAATGGTAAACCAATTCATTTCATTACCGCCCCGCAGGTAATCATCAGCCGTACGTGATGAACGGGTGCGCCACACCCCATAGCCTACAACGGTAAATAAGGTTCCAAAAAGAACTATCCAGTCAACAGTGCTCATAAGCCGTAATGTTGACTAATGAAATAATATATGATCAACTGCACCAACAAAAAAAGCAGTACCAAGAGGTACAGCTGTCTCCAGCTTTTAAAAAATTTAGGGTTGCTCATCAGGTACAGGGTTGGTATAACTAAGAATATTAGCCATTAAACGGTAGGCTCCCGCTACACCAGCCGGCAATTCCCTGAAAAAAGAGATGCCTGTGTATATAAATGCTCCTTTACCATAATTACCGATCAATAACCCTCCCTTTCGATCCGGTTCACCCACATCATGCCAGGCCAATGGAGTTTCATAAGCCTCATCCCAGCTACCGGCAAAATACAATCCGCGTTCCTGTACCCATCCTTCAAAATCTTTTTCAGATAAACTATTGGGTTTATTAAAAACAGGATGTTGTGGATTCATAAATTTGGCTTCAGCATTTTCTTCAGTAACTCTTTCACGGCTTAGCTCAAAAGGGTACGGACCAATATCCTGCGTTAGTAAATCGCGGGAACGGGTGTTGTACTGCACAATATAGTTACCTCCGTTCTTTACATATTCCATTAATATCGGCTTAGCTATGGGAAGCCATTCCTCGGTGTTATAGGCACGTATTCCGGCAACAATAGCTTTGTAATTACTGAGATCACGGGTGGTAATCAACTCTTTATCCAGAATATCTACCTCATAGCCCATGCGGGCTATAGCCTCGGCCACTTTATCTCCGGCACCGGGAATATAACCTATTAACAGTCCTTTCTTTTTCAGGCTGATGCGTATCAGATCTAACTTAAGCTCTGTAAAAACCACTTGTTTTTCGATATGATCATAATCCATTTCGGCCAAACTGTGCACTTTTTCAGTACCATTAAAATTCACCTTCAGAGATTGGGTTTCTGCTCCTTCCAAAGGGGTAATCTCAATTGGGTATACAGATGTGGCTCCTGCTTTGTCCGCTTTTAATTCAATGCGCGAAGGAGTAACCTTCCAGCCCTTGGCTGATAGAGAAATGACACCATCATCAGGCGTAAAATGGCGCACCAAAAGGTTAATAATTTGAGGTTTATCCTTATAGAAAAGGAGATTATCTTCTGCTATAGAGGCTACTACTTCAGGCACCACTACAGTGGGCCTGATAATTTCACCCTCAACCCGGTTCGAAAATTTATAACGAACCGGAACTGAAAAACTCAGAGGCGTTTGATTGACGGTTAATTCTACTTTCACACTAATAGCCGGGTCATTTTCCGGTTTACCAATCAGCCTCATGTCTTTTACCTGATACAGGTTTTCAAAGCCCTGCAGCAGCCAATACGGCTGCGAAAGGGTAGTTTTAACGGTAGATTTAAGCTTCACGCTATAGGGTTCATTTACCGTTAATAGCTGATCTACCTCCTCGCTTTCAGACTTCAACACAAGTCGATCGAATTTCACCGATTGCTCCAGTGCATTACGTTGCAGAACTTTAACTTCAACCTCCAGCGGTTCTCCGGGGCTTACATACTCCACCTCACTCAAAGCCTCCAGGTGCAGACCCAAAACACTTTTAAGGATGAGATCAATATGACTCCTGAAATAATCACTCTTGGCTTTATCATTAATAGCCGTTGATTTTTCTTTAAGCTCCAGTAAGGCAGGTAAGGATTTTTGTGGGTTAAGAGGGTCAAATTGCTTAATAATTTTATCCAGTAGTTTATCACCTTCCTTAAAGCCAAAGCGCTCCCACTTTGAAGATATCCCCTGGAAAATATCACCTTGCGCTTGTTCTCCTCCCAGGTACATCAGGTACTCGGTTTGCTTGCCCCGGTCAATAGAAACTCCAAAACCCTGGCTTTTATGCTGGGTACGGCTCATAGAAGCCAGTTCATTATAGGAGGTTCCCTGGAGAGGGTTATATCCACCTACCTCTACAGATACATATTTATCATCGGCCCGGGCAATGCTGTCTAACTTTGGATTCCACCAACTGCTGGCATTCCAGTAAATTCTTTTGGGTTGCCAGGTATCCGCATATTTTAATTGTTCCGGAAAGGCAGTTTTGCTGGCCGCCATAGTAAATGCCTCAATTCCCAGCATAGCGGAAGCCGTATGGTGACCGTGGCCACCCCTCGTATCAGGTGGAAAACGGGTGATAATCACATCCGGTCTGAACTTCCGGATCACAAAAACCACATCCGATAGAACTGCCTCCTTATCCCATTTTTCGAGGGTTTCATCCGCGGTTTTAGAATAACCAAAATCCACCGCTCTGGAAAAGAATTGTTCGCCACCATCTATACGTCTGGCGTGCAGCAACTCCTGAGTACGCAGCACCCCCAAAGCCGGCCCTAACTCTGTACCAATAAGGTTTTGTCCGCCATCTCCACGGGTCAGTGAAAGATAAGCCGTACGGGCACCGTATCCATTTACCAGCCATGAGATCATCCGGGTATTCTCATCATCCGGGTGAGCCGCCAAATACAATACCGTGGTACTGTTCTGTAGTTTTTGGAGTTCATGTAATATCTCTGATGAACTTTGGGAGTGGGCTCCTATTGTAAAGGTTGTAAAAAGCAGGCAAAAGATAATTCTGAAATCCATGAGATGCTATTTGTTTTCGGTGCTCAAAAATATAAATACCCTTGGGCTTTGCATGGCCATTACCACGGAAATGTGGTAATTATCAATAAGTTCTATCAAAGTATTGCTTCCAAACCCTAAGTATTTGTTAAATAGATGTTAATTTTAAAGCCCTAAAACACATAATTTGATGAAAAAGCTGCTACTGATTGGGTTTCCACTTTTGTGGATTACCGGAACTCTTTATGCTCAGAAGAAACAGGAAAACACCTACCCTGTATTACTTACCAACCAAACCCTGCATTACAGCAATGATCAGCATACACCCCAAAACCTGGCTTTAACACCTGGTGAGTTGGTCAATGATCATGTATATCGTATAATTCAATTAAAGGGTATTCACCTGGGTGAATCAGAACTTGGCTTTACCGCTTTGGAATACCTGCCGAAACACGCAGCTATCGTTAGTATACCGCGTGAAAATTATAATTCAGTACGAGAAAAAATCATCGCCAGAGGCGGATGGATGGCACGCCTGGCTCCTTCCATGAAGTTATCCAGGCGCCTGTTTCAAAATAATATCCCTGAATGGGCCTGGATAGATCAACAGCAATTTAAAGGATGGCTGCGCTATTTTCCGGACCTGCCTCATGAAGGAGTACGTCAACAATTAAAAAGTAATGGCTATTATATAGTCGGTGAAAATGCATCCGAAAAACTTTTTTCTGTTATTCTTAACGCGGATGAAGTGAATAGAACGGCCGCTCTGCCCTTTATAATGTATGTGCAGGAAATGGAAGATCCCGGGCAGCCTGAAAACTCTACCGCCCGCACCAATCACCGCATTAATACTTTACAGTCCGTATACCCGGGAGCTCCTCAATACGATGGTTCCAATGTGGTTGTGGGGATTGGTGATGATGGTGAAATAGGCCCTCATATTGATTACAAAGGCCGGCTCATTCAAAATGCCGGTTCTTCAAACGGTGATCATGGCGATCACGTGGCCGGAACTGTTTTTGGAGCAGGTAACCTGAATCCTCTGGGAAAAGGAATGGCTCCCGGAGCGGAAGTTTATTACCAGTCTTATCCCTCCAACCTCAACTCTGCAGATTTCAATTATGATAATCGCGAAGTAAGGGTTACCAATAGTTCTTACTCCAATGGATGTAATGCGGGTTACACCAATTTCACGCGTCAGATGGATCAGGATCTTATGGACAACCCTACCCTTCTCCATGTTTTTTCAGCCGGTAATAATGGTACCAGTGATTGTAACTATGGTGCCGGTGCCGGATGGGGAAATGTAACCGGTGGACATAAAATTGCCAAAAACGTAGTGGCGGTAGCTAACCTCAGCAGACTGGACGTTCTTTCAAGTTCCAGTAGCCGGGGCCCGGCCAGTGACGGACGTATTAAACCAGATGTGGCAGCGGTAGGATCAAGTGTTTTCAGTACTACCAATCCCAATTTATACACCACCAAATCAGGAACTTCTATGGCCGCCCCGGGTGTTGCCGGAACGGTGGCGGTGCTTTATGAAGCTTTCAGGGATAATAATTCCGGTACTGACCCGGAATCAGGTTTATTGAAAGCCATTTTGATGAACACCTCAGATGACCTGGGTAATTCAGGTCCTGATTTCAGATACGGTTACGGACGTGTAAATGCACGCAGAGCTCATAAGGTTATTGAGGATAAAAGTCACCTGACAGATAGTGTGACTGATGGAAATTCAAAAAACTTTCAACTGAATGTACCGGCTAATATAGCTGAGGCACGTATTATGCTTTATTGGTCTGATCTGCCTGCTTCAACCCTGGCTGCCCGTGCGCTGGTAAATGATCTTGACCTGGAAATAGTTTACGGTGGAGCCACTCTTCAGCCCTGGGTATTGGATCCGGCTCCCCAGGCTTCCAGCCTCAATGCCATCGCTGTTCAGGGCCGGGATTCGCTAAACAATGTGGAACAGATCACTATCAATAACCCTTCAGGAACTCTTGATATCACGGTTTCTGGTTTTGACATTCCTTCAGGCGATCAAAAATTTTATGTGGTTTATGAATTTATTGAGGATGAAGTTGTGCTGACCTATCCGATGGGTGGCGAAGGCCTTGTTCCCGGAGAAACAGAATACATCCGTTGGGATGCTCCGGCCGGAAACAGCTCTTTTACACTGGAGTATAGCACTGATGCGGGCATAAGCTGGCAAAACATCAGTACCAATGTTCCGGCTAATCGCAGATATTATGCATGGTCTGTACCCAATCAGGTAGATGGTGATTATAAGGTCCGTGTAAGCCGCAATGGTAAATTCTCCGTTTCTCCCGGATTGTTCAGCGTGATCGGGGTACCAGCTAACCTGGATATACCCAGATCCTGTCCGGATTCACTTTTGCTAACCTGGGATTCAGTAGCCAATGCTGCAGCCTACGTTGTTTACAGGCTGGGTGCCCGGTATATGGATTCCATCGGAACCACGGCTAATACCTTTTTTAACGTACTCAATAATAATCCTTCCAATGAGGACTGGTTTAGTGTAGCTGCAATTGCTCCCAGCGGCTCGGCCGGCAGGAGAGCATTGGCAATACAAAAGCCTCTGGGTGTGTTCAACTGCGCATTACAAAATGATGTAGCACTGGCTGAAGTGGTTTCTCCCGCTCCCGGTGCTTTACCGGATTGTTTTAATTACAATAATGTGCCGGTTACTGTAAGACTCTTCAACAATGGTTCGAATCCGGTTTCCAATTTTACTTTGAATTATAGTTTTGATAATGGCCCGGTGGTTTCAGGTACCGTAAACGGACCTATTGGTGCCGGAAGTTTTATAGATTATACCTTCCCGGGCTCTTCGGTAAGCCTGTCATCCAGTCATACCATCCAGGTATATGGAGATTATACGGCAGATGAGAACCCTTATAACGATACCCTTTTCCGAGAAATTGATGTGTACACAAGTTCAACGGTTACCCTTCCTTATAGTCAGGATTTTGAAAATTTCAATAACTGCTCCACAGCCTCTGATTGTGAACAAACCACCTGTGGCCTTTCAGCTGGTTGGGTAAATCCGGTTAACGGACTGTCTGACGATATAGACTGGCGTACCAATAGTGGACCCACACCTTCCAATTTTACCGGCCCCAGTGTGGATCACACTCCCGGTTCAGGAAACGGGAAATATCTATACCTGGAAGCCTCAGGCGGATGTGATTCCAGCGAAGCCTGGCTGATGTCTCCCTGTATTGATCTGACTACAGCCACCTCTCCCCTTCTGGACTTCTGGTATCACATGAATGGGGCTAATATGGGAACTTTGAGCGTTGACATTTTTGACGGTTCGGAATGGAATTATGATGTGGTGCCTGTCATTTCAGGAAACCAGGGCACCAGTTGGAAAAAACAACGTGTGAACCTGTTGCCTTATGCGGGAGGAACTATTACGGTTCGCTTTAGAGGTAAAACCGGAAACGATTATACATCAGATGTGAGTATTGATGCTATTAACTTCTTTGAAAACATACAGTCGCCATCTGCTTCTTTTAATCAGGATAATGGTGAAACCTGTATTGACGGAGTGGTGAATTTTACAGATGTTTCCACCAATGCTCCTACGGCATGGCAATGGGATATCCAGCCTAATACTTTTGCTTTTGTAGGAGGTACTAACGCTACTTCTCAGGATATTTCGGTTCAATTCCAAAATGTAGGTACGTATCAGGTTACTTTAAGTGTGACCAATGCTTTTGGAAACGACACTTTGATTAAAACCAATGCCGTTACAGTAGACCCCGGTGTTCCGGCTCCGGTGTTCCAGGATTTTGAGGTGCCCTTGTTTCCTCCCGCTGACTGGGCCCTGGATAACCCTGATGGGTTTACTGCCTGGGAACCATCTACAGTTACGGGATCAGGAGGTGGCTCTACGGAGGCCGCTTTGTTTGATAACTTCAGCAGTGCCAACCTGGGGCAAAATGACGGCCTTCTTACTATGAATATAGACTTGAGAAATACGGTGAGCCCTATCCTCTTCTTTGATGTAGCCCACGCAGCCAACCCCGGAAAAGAAGATTCGCTCATCATTGATATTTCGACCAACTGCGGGTTTGATTTCCAGCGAACGGTTTATCAAAAAGGAAGTAGCCAGTTACAGACCAGTGCAGCCACTACTTCATTTTTTATTCCCTCTTCCGCAGCTGACTGGCGAAGAGACACCCTGGACCTGGCACCTTATGTAGGTTCCAATATTCAGATCAGGTTCCGCAACTATTCAGACGTGGGTAACGCTGTCTATCTGGACAATATCCAGCTGGTTTCGTCTACCGTACAGGCACCCCTGGCCCAGTTCAGCGTGAATGATACACTGGCTTGTTTAAATGATGATCTTACTTTTACTGATCTGAGTAGTGGCGGAACAGCTACTTCATACACCTGGGACTTCGGTTCGGATGCGGTACCCAATACAGCTTCGTCAGCCGGCCCTCACACCGTGAAATTTGTGCGTACCGGAACACAAGTGGTAACACTTACGGTATCCAATAGTGGTGGCTTCAACCAACATACTATTGTAATAGATGTAAAACGTAAGCCACTGAGTGTGTTCAATACAACTACGGTTAACCCACTTACCGTGCAGTTCAATGACCTGAGCCTTTACGATCCGGTTGAGTGGTATTGGGACTTTGGCGATGGTGATACGTCCAGTTTGCAAAATCCATTACACACATATACAGCAGC
Organism: Owenweeksia sp.; assembly: GCA_965212245.1. Taxonomy (GTDB): domain Bacteria; phylum Bacteroidota; class Bacteroidia; order Flavobacteriales; family Schleiferiaceae; genus CAKZNE01. The sequence goes on from OZ243107.1 coordinate 3,708,049, forward strand.
TGGTACTTACAATGTATATCAAAAAGTAACCAACCGCTGTGGATTTACGGACAGAACGGTAACCGTAGCCCTGATAAGTACTCCTGAACAAGAAAAGTTATACACTATAAGTCTGTACCCCAATCCTCATACAGGCATATTTAATGTGCAAATGGAAGGCATTGCCGGCCAAACTGTGGGTGTACAGATCATGGATCTGAGTGGTAAAATAATACAGAGTTCCCACCGGGAGGTACCGGGTGGTTCAGGCACTATGGAATTTGATCTCCACGAAGCCTCGTCTGGCGTGTATATGATCCGTTTACAAACTGAAAACGATACACACGTTCTTCGGATGGTAAAAGAATAATAGTAGAATAAAGTATCAAAAGTTATATCAGCCCCTGGTTTCCTCAACCGGGGGTTGTTTTTTTGATACCAGCAGGTGTAAGCCTATGTAAGTCAGCAGTCCGTTTACCATAAGCAATTCAAAACCAAACTCATAATTAAACCAGTCTTTGGAGTTGTTTTTAAGAATATAACTTAGTACTGGCGCTGCCACAGCTACCACGGGTACCCACTTATCTTTAACGTTTAATTTATTGAATAAGCCAAAGGCATATAAACCCAGCAATGGACCATACGTATAACCGGCTGCTACAAATAACTCCTTGATCACACTTTCATCAACCGTATACTTAAACACCAGAATCACTAAAAGCAGGATGATGGAAAAAGCAATATGCACCCATTTTCGCACCTGCTTACCCCTGACTTTTTCCATCTTTTTTATATCCAGAAAGTCTACACAAAAAGAGGTGGTTAAAGCAGTTAAAGCCGAATCTGCACTACTATAGGCAGCCGCTATAAGGCCAATTATAAAGAATATAGCTACCACCAGCCCCAATTCTCCGCTTAACGCTACAGCCGGGTATAAGCGATCTCCCACTTCACTGATTCCGGAGGCATCAGCATAATCATACAACAGTACACCCAGGCTCAAAAAAATCAGGTTTACCACTACCAATACGATACTAAGCCAGAACATATTTTTCTGAGCATCACCTAATGAACGACAGCTCAGGTTCTTCTGCATCATGTCCTGATCCAGGCCCGTCATTACAATGGTGATAAAGGCTCCGGACAAAAACTGTGTCCAGAAAAAATTAGGTGTTCCCCAGCCTTCCCAGAAGAAAATTTTGGATTTTGGGGAATCAACAATGTAGGAGATCAGGCTCTGATCCGGTAATAATTTATCCTTGATGAGCCAAACCGTAAGGATCACTGCGGTAAGCATAAAAGCCGTTTGCAGCGTATCTGTCCAAATAATGGTTTTAATACCGGACCTGAAGGTATACACCCATATCAGTAAAATAGTAACCATCACCGTGACCCAGAAGGGTACGCCATACTGATCAAACACAGCGTATTGCAATACTATAGCTACGAGATACAGCCGGAAGGAAGCACCGATAATACGCGAAAGAAGAAAGAAGAAAGCACCGGTTTTATACGAGTAAAATCCAAATCGCTGATCCAGGTACGTATATATAGAAGTAAGTTCCAGTTTATAATATAAAGGGAGCAATACTTTAATAATAACCACATAGCCCAGCAGGTAACCCAGCACCACCTGCATATAAGCAAAACTGCTGTCACTCACCCAACCCGGAACGGAAATAAAAGTCACTCCACTCAGGGAGGCTCCTACCATACCGAAAGCTACTACATACCAAGGGCTTTGCCGGTTCCCTAAAAAAAAGGCATCGTTATCATCCTTGCGGCCCGTGAAATATGAAACCATGATCAACAGTAAAAAATACAGGCCGATTATAGTCATGATAAGCGTTGCGGTCATACCTTAATTTTTAGCAAAAGAAAATAATTTGTCTTCAAATGAGTCCATATCTTTGAACTTCTTATGAATTACTCCTCCAAATATCTTGAAAAGGCCGTAGATGAAATCGGACAGTTACCGGGTATCGGACGCAAGACGGCTTTAAGGCTTGCACTCTTTCTGCTTCGCCAGGAAAAAGAACAAGTACACGGGCTTTCTCATGCGCTGATAAACCTGAAGGATAAGGTGATTTACTGCAAATCATGCGGCAATTTATCAGACCGGGATATGTGTGAAATATGTACTAATCCTTCCCGGGACCACTCCCTGGTATGTATAGTGGAAGACATACGTGATGTAATGGCCATTGAAAATACCGGACAATTCAAGGGTATTTACCATGTTTTGGGAGGCGTTATAAGTCCTATGGAAGGTATTGGTCCATCAGACCTCAATATTCAACCACTTATTGATAAAGCAGAACAGGGCATTCTGCGGGAAGTGATCTTTGCTATGGGATCTACCATGGAGGGTGAAACCACTACCTTTTATTTATACAAAAAACTGATGGATAATACCATTATGCTTTCTGCCATTGCCAGGGGTATTGCCGTGGGCGATCAACTGGAATATGCTGATGAGGTTACGCTGGCCCGCAGTATCACCAACCGCATACCCTATGAATCATCTCTCAAGCAGAATAGTTAATGCGGTTTAGTTTTGTACGATACGCTACATTAGCAACTTCTAGTCCCTTTGCCTGAGGAATGAAACTTTCCATCATCATAGTCAACTACAATGTCAAGTACTTTCTTGATCAGTGCCTTATATCCATATATCAGGCACTAAAGGGTATAGAAGCAGAAGTATTTGTGGTGGATAATGATTCCGTAGACGGGAGTGTGGATATGATACGTCAGAAATACCCGCAGGTAAAGCTGATGGCCAACACCAAAAATGTAGGCTTTGCCAAAGCCAATAACCAGGCTATCCGGGAGTCTGTGGGTGAGTATGTACTGCTACTTAACCCGGATACCGTAGTAGAGGAAGAAACTTTCAGCAAGAGCATATCCTTTATGGATAAGCATCCGAATGCCGGAGCGCTGGGTGTGAAGATGATGGATGGCAAGGGAAACTTTTTACCCGAATCCAAGCGAGGTTTGCCTACACCCTGGGTGGCTTTTTATAAGATTTTTGGCTGGACCAGCTTGTTTCCCCGTTCTAAAAAATTTGCCCGCTATTATATGGGGCACCTGAATAAAGATGAGAATCATGAAGTAGAAGTACTGGCCGGGGCTTATATGCTGATGCGCAGAAAAAGTCTGGATGAATGTGGCTTGCTGGACGAAACCTTTTTTATGTACGGGGAGGATATTGACCTTTCCTACCGTATTGTAAAGGCAGGTTATAAGAACTATTACCTGGCTGATACGAGTATTATCCACTATAAAGGCGAAAGCACCAAAAAAGGCAGCCTTAATTACGTTTACATCTTTTATAAGGCCATGATCATTTTTGCGGAAAAGCACTTTAGCAGCAGCTACGCCCGTTTTTTTCGCTTTTTCATTCTCTCTGCTATATACCTTAGGGCCGGGCTTTCACTAGCTAAGCGTTTGGCCATGGCGCTTGCTCTTCCTCTGCTGGATGCCGTCATCTTAATTGGCGGACTTCTTTATATAAAAGAATACTGGGAGAATAACCATCGCTTTATAATAGGCGGTGAGTATTCATTTGACCTGATTAAAATTGCCTTCCCCCTTTACGCCCTGGGATGGATTTCAGGCATTTACCTGAACGGGGGCTATGAAAAGCCTACCCGTATTGCTCAATTGCTAAAAGGCATTTTTTTAGGTTCCATAGCCATTATTGTAGGATACAGCCTGGTGAGTGAGCAGTACCGTTTTTCCCGGGCTATCCTATTGTTGGGTGGTGTATGGGCGGTGTTTTCCATTCCTTTTTCACGCTTGCTGTTGCAAAAACTTACCGGAGCTAAATTACTTACCTCATCTGGCAAGGATAAGCGTATTATAATTGTGGGTAAGCCCGATGAAGCGGAGCGTGTAGAGCACATGATTGAACAGGCACACAGTAAAATATCCTATATATCATTTGTTAATGAACCGGGAGGAAAAGTTCATTCCGACAAATATACCGGCTCCTTTGAACAGCTTAAGGAAATTGTAGGGGTGTTTGAAATAGATGAAGTTATTTTTTGTGCCCGTGATATGGCCAGTAATGATATCTTCCGCAAGATGACTGAGCTAAACCCCACCGGAGTAGAAATAAAAATTGCCCCTGTCGAAAGCCAGTTTGTAATAGGCAGTAATTCTATTGATGCTCAGGGTTCATGGTATACGGTTCAGTTTAATGCTATTTCCAAGCCCACCAACCAAAGAGCTAAACGACTACTGGATATTAGTGCCGCATTTCTCCTGGTACTTCTTAGTCCGTTGCTTATAGGGTTTGTAAAAAATAAAACCGGTTATATTGGGAATGCTTTTAAAACGCTAAGCGGTAAAACCACCTGGGTTAGCTATGATCAATCCGTAGCAGTAGATCATTTACCACCATTAAAACCGGGAATATTGAAAACTACGGAACTCATGAATTCTACCCGACTGGATAGCAGTGCCTGTAATCATATTAATCAATTGTATGCTAAGGATTATTCGGTTTGGGGCGATCTCAATTTTATACTTCATAATTTTAGTAAACTGGGATCATGAAAGGTTTGAAAGACTTTTTAGAAAATTACCGGATCACCTATTATCTCTATAATTTAGTACACGCTAAACAGTTAAAAAAGAATCGGGCAGCCTACCGCAAATATGGCCTTAAAAAAAGTCCTTACGCTTCTATATCATATAATGACCTGAAAAGCCTCAATAGCGAGCCGCCCTGGCTGGATAAGCAAAGCCTGGCCCAAATAGCAGAGGATAATGAACATTTCAAAAGATTGCCGGAAACTATTCAGGAATCGATCCGAAACTGGTCTGAAGATGGCTACGCTATTATTCCTTCCCTTTTCAACAATACTGAAGTTGATCAGATCAATGATGAAATAGAACGCTTGCTGGAAAGGGGCACTATTCAATGGCAATACAACAACCGTAAATTGATGTTTGCCTACCGTTACTCTCAAACCATCCGCAGCATACTTAGTAAAAAAGAACTTCCGCAAACCCTCCAGTTTCTGCTGGGCAAACCAGTAGATCTTTTTTCAAGTATCAACTTTTATAAAGGCAGTGAGCAATTGCCCCATTCAGATAGTATTCATATGAGTACCCATCCGGAAGGTTACCTTATTGCCATTTGGATTGCGCTGGAAGACATTGAAGAAGGCTCCGGACCGCTTACCTATTATCCGGGTTCACATAAACTACCCTATGTACATAGTGAAGATATTGGTGCCGGAGGAAATGCTTTTAAATTAGACCCTGCTCCTTATAATAAATACGAAGGCCATATTAGCACTTTACTGGAAAAATCAGATCTCAGAGCAGAAACATTTCTACCTAAAAAAGGTGATGTTTTAATATGGCATGCTAATCTCTTACACGGAGGTAGTCCCGTAACTGTTCCCACCAGTAGCCGAAAAAGCATGGTGCTTCATTACTATGCCAGGGACGTTATTTGCTACCATGAGATCAGTCAGCGCCCTACCCTCTGGCCTTCATAAGCTTTCCTGAACAATTTGTAGGCTATAATTTTTACCTTTGCACTCCTCTTAGAGGGTACATTTTCAACCTAGTAAAGACGTAAATGGCACAAGTAGAACTTATTATGCCCAAAATGGGCGAAAGTGTGGCCGAAGCCACCATTATTAAATGGCTTAAGGAAGAAGGAGACTCTATTGAACTGGAAGAGTCTGTATTGGAAATTGCTACCGATAAAGTAGATAGTGAAGTTCCCTCTCCTTCTGAAGGTGTTTTAATGAAAAAACTCTTTAATGAAGATGATGTGGTTAAGGTGGGTGATGCCATTGCCATTATAGAAACCGAAGGTGGAGGAGAGACTTCCGGTTCTGGTTCAGATAACGCTTCATTAAACGGAGCTGAAAGCCACGAACCCAAAGAAGATAAGAGCCCGGCTGTAGCTGAGGCTCAAAAAATGATGAGCTCTGCCACAGAAGCTACCGGTGATATTGCCCGTAACTCTAACGGACGTTTTTACTCTCCATTGGTGCGTAACATTGCGAAGGAAGAAAATATTTCACAGCAGGAGCTGGATGCCATTGAAGGCTCAGGTGCTGAGGGACGTGTAACCAAACATGACATACTGAACTATCTGGACAACCGTGGCAATACTGCTCCTCCTAAAAAGGAAACCCCGGTTGATAAGGCTCCGGCCCAGGCCACCAGTTCAACTCCGGTGAAAACTCCCGCTCCGGTAAGCTTGAACAGTGGTGATGAGATTATTGAAATGGACCGTATGCGTAAAATGATTGCGGAACATATGGTTATGTCTAAGCATACCTCACCACACGTTACTTCATTTGTTGAAGCCGATGTAACCAATCTGGTCAACTGGCGTAATAAAGTGAAAGGCGAATTTCAGTCTCGCGAGGGCGAAAAGATCACTTTTACCCCTCTTTTCATTGAAGCTTTGGTAAGGGCAATTAAAGATTTTCCGATGATCAATGTATCAGTCAATGGAAATTCCATCATTAAACGCAAGAATATAAATATCGGTATGGCAGCGGCCCTGCCTAGTGGAAACCTTATTGTTCCGGTTATTAAAAATGCGGATCAGCTAAACCTGGTAGGCCTTACCCGTCAGGTAAATGATCTTGCCTCCCGGGCTCGTGAAAATAAATTAAAGCCAGATGAAATTCAGGGTGGCACATTTACACTTACCAACGTAGGTACTTTTGGTAATGTTATGGGTACACCTATTATAAATCAACCTCAGGTAGCTATTATGGCCGCAGGGTCTATCAATAAAAAGCCTGCGGTAATTGAAACCCCGGAAGGAGACTTTATTGGCATACGCCACAAAATGTTCCTTTCTCACTCCTATGATCATCGCGTAGTGGATGGAGCCCTGGGAGGACAATTTGTACGCAGGGTAGCAGATTACCTGGAAAGTTTTGACCCTAACCGCGACTGGTAACCCGACTAAAAAACCATGGAATTAAACCTTAAAAAACCCATTTGCTTTTTTGATATAGAATCAACCGGAGTAAATGTGGTCAGAGATCGTATTGTAGAAATTTGTGTGCTTAAAATATTCCCCAATGGCAATCGGGAAAGCCGCACATGGTTGGTAAACCCTGGTATGCCGATACCACCGAACGTCATTGCCATCCATGGTATTTCTGATGAAAAGGTGGCAAATGAACCTACCTTTAAAGAATTAGCACACCGCATTTACGATATGATCAAAGATGCTGATCTGGCCGGTTACAATTCCAATAAGTTTGATATCCCTATGTTGGCAGAAGAATTCTTGCGGGCGGAAGTAGATTTTGACTTTAGCAAAAAACGTGCAGTGGATGTGCAGAACATCTTTCATAAAAAGGAACAACGCACCCTTTCGGCCGCCTACCGTTTTTATTGTGATAAGGTTCTGGAAGATGCACATACCGCAGAAGCAGATACTATCGCTACTTATGAAATCCTTAAATCCCAATTGGATCGCTACGATGATCTGGAAAATAATGTCGATTTTCTGGCTGATTATAGCAACCGTTTCAGGGCAGCTGATTATGCAGGCTTTATTATCCTGAACGATGATGATGTGGAATGCTTCAGCTTTGGGAAGTATAAAAACCAACCTGTGGAAGATGTGCTGGATAAAGATCCGGGTTATTACGGGTGGATACAAAATGCCGAATTTCCTCTTTACACTAAAAAAGTACTTACTTCTATTAAACTTCGAAAACTTCAGTCTTGAAGATTATTTGTGTAGGCCGGAATTACGTAGCACATGCCGCAGAGCTTGACAACCCGGTTCCGGAAGAGCCCGTATTATTCCTCAAGCCTGAAACAGCATTGGTTCCTAAACGAAACCCTTTCTTTTTACCCGATTTTTCCGAAGAAGTACATTATGAAGCCGAATTAGTGATTCGCATAAATAGGATTGGTAAAAACATTCAGGAAAAATTTGCCCATAAATATTACGATTCATTAACCGTTGGAATTGATTTTACCGCTCGCGATCTGCAAAAAAAACTGAAGACAAAAGGGCTTCCCTGGGAAAAAGCTAAAAGTTTTGATGGCTCTGCAGCCATCGGAAAGTGGGTTGATAAATCTGACCTGGATGAGCCTGACAACCCGAATTTCCACCTTTTACTAAATGGAGAGAAGGTTCAGGAAGGCAATCCCGAACTTATGATTTTCAAAATAGATAAACTCATCTCTCACATTTCCAGTTACTTCACATTAAAGATTGGTGATCTTATCTTCACCGGCACGCCTTCGGGTGTAGGTCCTGTTCAACGGAATGATTCTTTGAATTTATTTCTTGAGAACCGGGAAGTTTTAAATTTAAACGTAAAATAACCCTGAGCTCCATAGGATAATTGATCCTATGGATAATTCAGTGGACTTGTTATATTTGTTGGTCTCGTGAAATTCGGACTAAATCTAATGTCAAAATAAAGTATGAGGAAGTTACTACTACTAATCGCGCTTATCGGTTTTTCGTTACACGGTAAAGCTCAAGTTACCACAGCCCTTTTTGAGGATTTTGAAGCTCCTACGCTTCAGGATAAAGTGGATACTACATTTTCAACTACCACAGGTGCGCCAGGCCCCAGTGCTTTTCCCTTTTCGCTAAGTACTCAGGTAGCTACAAGTGGGACCAACTCATATCGGGCACAAGGTAAAGATGGTCATATTTCAATCTTTCACACAGTTTCCTTCAGTACCGTGGGAAAACGATATACCAGCCTGAGTTTTAATCACATTGCAAAAGTATCTGCCTTAAATGGTTGTTACCTCTTTTATTCTATTAATGGTGGACAAAACTGGACGCAGGTTACAGGAGCAAGTTATAATGGAACCAGTGCAGCTTTTGCAGCTACGGGCTTCTTTAATGAAAGTTCCTATTTTGTAGATGGAGATCCCTGGAGGAATGGTGTATATGTAGGAGCTAATTCCGTACCCAATAACTCCTGGTGGAAGAGCGAACAGTTTGACCTTAGTGACTTAGTTTATAACGTTGCCGGAAATTCAGGATACCCAAACGTCATGCTGCGCTTTGAAATGCGTGTTACCTCCAGCACCGGTTCCGGTGTACTTCCCGCTGGATGGTTTATCGATGACATTGAAATTACCCAGTCAAGTTGCGAGCTTGAACCGCCTACTGCCTATTTTGGGTTTCAACCTAACCCTTGTTACCCTCCAAAACCAGAGGGAAGTCTTCCGGCCGAACCAGGAGATAAGTATCCTATAGCGGTAGAAACTACAGATAATACGGGTATTGATAGTGTATTGGTTTTTTACAGAAAGACTTTCCCCACCGGATTACCCTTTCAGAAAATATATTTGCAACCAGCTGTTTCTTTTCCTAACCGTTACAGAGATACCATATACAATGTTTTTGTAGGAGACACTATTGAATATTATTACCAGATTTATGATGCTTCCTGTAACGCAAACCTTACCCAGGTTCCTAATATTGGTGCCAATTGTAAATTCTGGCCAGAGCCTGCATTACCCCCTAAATGTGGAAACAATAACTGTAAGGAATTTCCCGAGGTAGTAACTCAATTTCCCTGGGTAGAGGATTTTGAAACATCACGCTGGATTCCCGGTAATGGTGGAAGCAGTACTGCTGGTGGAGCACACCGTGGTACATTCCCCGTATTTCCTGACGGAGGCTGGGTAGTAGCTCCTTCTACTGCTCCACAAAATGATTCTAAATATGCTTGGTGTGTAAATATTGGAGGTACTTCCACTCCTGCTACCGGACCAGCTAATAACCATACAACGGGAGGAAACAGATACGTATATGCCGAATCCAGTCTGGGAAGTCCGGTTACAGCATCACAGCTCATTACACCATGTATAGATCTTACCGATGAAACACGTTGTCTCGGTTTTGAATTCTGGTATCATATGTTTGGTTCAGATGTAGATTTGCTTCGTATTGATATCGATACCGGTTCTACTAATGAATCATGGTGGGTAAACTATGCAAAGGTGGTTGGAGAACAACAAACCAGCTCTGGTGACCCCTGGAGGAAATTCCTTTTCTCTCTGGAACCCTTTAATGGAAAATACATCCGTATCCGCTTCTTCGCAGTGAAAAGAATTCCAGGTGCCCGTGGCGATATAGCCATTGACGATTTGAGAATCTTTGAACCCGATTCTGTAGATATGGAGATTCAGACACTCAATGAGCCAGTCAACGGGTTTTGTTATTACACTAATAACGAACCAGTAACTGTACAGGTTCGGAATAATGGTTGCCAAACCGCTACTGATATTCCCATAGCTTTTCAGGTAAATAATAATACCATTAAATGGGATACTATCCGGGCCAACCTTTTCCTGGGTGATACACTTACATACACATTTACCCCAACTGCCGATTTACAGAATTATAATATGTATTGGATCAAGGCCTGGACAGCTATGCCGGGGGATGTGAAAACATTTAATGATGAGGTTTCCTTACAGGATAGTATTGAGTATACAGCCCCTATTACATCATTCCCCTACATCGAAGATTTTGAAGATGGTATAGTTCAGAGTCAGGAATTAGGGAACCGGCAATTCAGGTTTGACGATGGAGTGATCAACTTCTACAGGTGGATTATTAATGCGGATATGACATCCACACGTAATACCGGACCTTTCCAGGGCTTTGGTTACGGTGGTAAATACTTATACTCCGAAAGTCTTGCCAATGATAATCAGGAAAGCAGCACTTTCTTCAGAAGTGTGTGTGTGGACCTGGCTGGTATGACCTCTCCGGTTATTGAATACTACTACCATATGTTTGGTTCTGGTATAAAATCTCTGGAAATTCAGGTGTCACGGGCTAATGAAGACCTTAAAACCTGGACAACGATAGCCTCCTCTGTACTTAATAACCAGCAACAAGGTGGTGAGTTGGTAGACTGGAAATACAAGAAAGTTTCTTTGAGCGCTTATTTGGGAGAAACGATAAAGATTCGTTTTAAAGCTTCACGTAAGGCTTTAACTGATCCACCTGATGGTGGGGACAAAACTGATATTGCCATTGATAAGGTCATGATCTTTGACGAAATTGCGAATGATGCGGGCGTTCTTACCATTAATTCTCCCAATCTTCACATAGAAGCCGGTACTTCACTTGACCCTTCTATACGTGTTACAAACCATGGAACGGCTGCACTTTCAAATGTGCCTATCACTGTAACTATTACTCCATTGTGTGGCCCTAATGTGGGTATTTCCACTACTTATAACGGCTCGGTGGCCACTACCACGGGCACGGGAAATGCTTCAGGCCAACTTCCTCTTAATGGTCTGAACATTAGCTGGCCCACAGGAGAGTTTGAAATGTGTGTAATTACCCAATTAGCTGGTGATTCACATGCTTTTAATGATACGGTATGCAAGCGCATTATCGGACACAGCTCTTATGATATTGCTTATGATGCCAATTTTGATGACTGCGCCTATTCCAGTGATGAGTTTTATTTTGAAGGTACATTCAGGCAGTGGCAACTAGGTCAGCCCGGTGGTACCCGCATCAGAAACGCCTTTTCATCACCTAACGCCTGGGTTACTAATCTTGATGGTAGTGTGTTGAATGGTACTGATGAATACCTGTACACACCAGAACTTACCAATTTTGATACTATTGTAAAGGCAAGGTTACGTTTCCGTCAGAACATGGATTTTGCGGCTAATGCTGATGATGCCAAAACCAGCCGGGCTGTGGGAACCATAGAGTATGAGAAAAGTACCGGAAACTGGGATGTTTTAGGAGCTGATATCCTGGGGGTAGTTATTAAAGGGGTAACAAACATTAACTGGTATGATAGTGAATTTGGTTCATCCGTACTTAATGAATTAGGTGGAGATCCCGGATTTGTTGGTCGTACTAATGGTGCCTGGATCCAAACTTCTTATGCACTTACCCAGTTTGATGAGACACCGGGTGCTAAAAAATTACGCTTTTTGTATAAAACTACGGCTGAAGGTTCTGCCGGTAATGAAGGATGGGGTATTGATGATTTTGAAATATATGTACCTCCTCAAAACAGTACCGGTGTGGTTCGTATTTCACACGTCTCTCCTATCGCTTTTCCAAGTGTTACGCAGAGCCTGAAACTCGTTATCCAAAATACCGGGGCTAAGGATTTGGAGAATACGAATATTCGCATCTATATTGATAATAACCTTCTTGTGGATACTTTCTATACTCCCTTAAGTCCTATATTGTCTTCAGGAACAAGACTACTGGAGTTCAAAGATGCCTGGCCTGCAAATCTTGTAACCGTAGGTTTGCATAAAGTAGAGGTGAATACATTTAAGCCTAACTTTAAAAATGATAACCTTACCATTGATGATGATACCATTGTGTATTTTACCGTTCTGGATACAGTTGACCTGAGAGCAGCCAATGGAGTTACAGAGTATTGTAATGACTTTGAGCGTACCGATCCGGATATAAGCCCGTGGTTGCCTGCCAACAGTTATGTATATCAGGAAGGTAAACAATCCTGGCAGTGGGGTTTCCCTAACCAGTTTGGACTTCCCTATAGCGGGCAGAGCGCCTGGGTTACCGGAATAGACGATGACTATACTCTCAGAGATAGTTCTTCTCTTATATCCCCGATCTTTGTTATTGACAGTGGTCAGTCATTGGAAGTTGATTTCTGGCACTGGTTCCGCACGGAAGAATACCATGACGGAGGTAACTTTGAAGTAAGTTTTGACGGAGGTTTAAAATGGCAGCCAATTGGTTACAGATATGACAAAGATTCTATTAGCTGGTATAACACTCCTTTTGTTACTGCTCTGGATATTATTCGTCCGGGTTGGTCTGGTGATTCACAGGACTGGATTAATTCAAACTGGATCTTTGCCTTTGATAATACGGTAAAATGTATTTTCCGTTTCCGCTTTGAATCGGATTACAGCATCGAAGATAATGGTTGGGCCATCGATGACTTCTGTATCAAACACAGTACTAAGAATCCTCGTCAGATTATTGGTGAAAAAGAAAATTCAATCATCGAAGAGTCCATCACCAGCGAACTTTCACCTAACCCCACCAAGGGCATAGCTGAAATAGGTTTATACCTGCCAACTCCTAAAGAAGGTAAAATGGTAGTTATTAACTCAGTAGGTCAGATGATGGAGCAACGTGATCTTCAACTGGAGAATGGTAGCAACCGTATTCAATTGGATGGTTCCAATTGGGAGTCTGGTATGTATATCATCAAACTTTATATTGAAGAAGATGTGGTTACTAAAAAACTGATCATAGCTCACTAAAGGAGCATGTCAAACTAAAAGTGTCAAAGCCCTCCGCGCGGAGGGCTTTTTTTATGTCATAAATTCATATTAAACTACTTAAGAATGACATAATGTCCTGAAATTCAGTTACTGAACCTCTTGGAATCAAAATTGAGCGGCTTTATTTTAAATACATAAAGTAACATATGGACTTAAGTAAATTCACCATAAAATCACAGGAAGCCATTCAGGAGGCTCAGAACCTGGCCCTGACTAATCAAAATCAGGCTATTGAAAGTGGCCACCTTCTGAAAGCGATCTTTAATGTTGACGAAAATGTACTACCCTTTCTTTTAAAGAAACTTTCTGTAAACGTTGAAATATTTGAAAAAGCGCTGGATCAGGTTATAAAGTCATACCCCAAAGTAGAAGGCGCATCCCTGTATATGAACCGAAGTGCTTCAGAAGCCCTGAACCATGCTCAGCAAAAAAGCAAAAAGTGGGGAGATGATTATATCTCTCTGGAACATATTGTGATGGGCATCTTAGCCGGTAATGACAATATTGCCCGTATGATGAAAGATAATGGCATTACCGAAAAAGGATTAAAAGAAGCAGCCCAGGAGCTCCGCCAAGGAAAAAAGGCCACATCTGTCAGTGCTGAGGATTCCTATAATGCTCTTTCCAAGTATGCCAAAAACCTGAATCAACTGGCAGAAGAAGGAAAATTAGATCCGGTAATTGGTCGCGATGAAGAAATTCGGAGAGTGCTACAAATACTTTCGCGCAGAACTAAAAATAACCCGGTATTAATTGGTGAGCCCGGTGTAGGTAAAACAGCCATAGCTGAAGGTATGGCTCATCGCATTATAAAAGGAGATGTACCCGAAAATCTTAAAGAAAAACAGATTTTCAGCCTGGATATGGGAGCTTTGATAGCCGGAGCTAAATATAAAGGAGAATTTGAGGAACGTTTAAAGGCGGTGGTAAAAGAAGTAGCAGAATCAGACGGGCGTTTGGTACTCTTCATTGACGAAATTCACACCTTGGTAGGAGCCGGAGGGGGAGAAGGAGCTATGGATGCGGCCAATATTCTAAAACCTGCGCTGGCCAGAGGTGAACTACGGGCCATTGGTGCAACCACACTCAACGAGTATCAAAAATACTTTGAAAAGGATAAGGCCTTGGAGCGAAGATTCCAAAAAGTGATGGTGAACGAGCCAGATACTGAATCGGCTATCTCCATACTCAGGGGGATCAAAGAAAAGTATGAAACGCACCACAAGGTTCGCATTAAGGATGAGGCCATCCTTTCTTCCGTACAATTATCGCAGCGCTACATCACAGATCGTTTTCTTCCGGACAAAGCTATTGACCTAATTGACGAAGCAGCCTCCAAGCTTCGTCTGGAAATGAATTCCAAACCGGAAGAGTTGGATGTACTGGATCGTAAGATTATGCAGTTGGAAATTGAGTTGGAAGCTATTAAACAAGAAGGTGATGACTCTAAAACGGATTCGCTGAAAAAAGAATTAGCTAATCTTTCCGATGAACGGAATGCGCTTACCGCCAAATGGGAAAAAGAAAAAGAAGTGGTGGAAGGCATTCAAAAAGCCAAGGAAGATATTGAAAAGTTGAAGCTGGAGGCAGAGCAGGCCGAAAGAGCCGGTGAATATGGCCGGGTAGCGGAGATCCGCTACGGAAAGATCAAAGAAGCGGAAGAACGTTTACATACGGCCGAAAGTGAGATTGCAGAACTAAAGGATTCTTCTCCACTCATAAAAGAAGAAGTGGATGCTGAAGATATTGCTGATGTAGTGAGCCGCTGGACAGGTATTCCGGTATCTAAAATGCTGGAAAGTGAAAAGGAAAAACTACTGCGCCTGGAAGATGAACTTCATAAACGCATTGTGGGTCAGGAGGAAGCTATTATGGCTGTATCTGATGCTGTACGGAGAAGCCGGGCTGGCCTGCAGGATGAAAATAGACCTATTGGTTCATTCATCTTTTTTGGTACCACCGGTGTTGGTAAAACCGAATTGGCTAAGGCTTTGGCTGAATTCCTTTTTAATGATGAAAATGCCCTGACCCGGATTGACATGAGTGAATACCAGGAGCGACATGCAGTGAGTCGTTTAATTGGTGCTCCTCCGGGATATGTGGGTTATGATGAAGGGGGACAGCTTACTGAAGCTGTGCGCAGGAAACCCTATTCGGTTGTGCTTTTGGATGAAATTGAAAAAGCGCATCCTGATACGTTTAACATTCTTCTTCAGGTACTGGATGAAGGCCGGCTTACGGACAATAAAGGGCGGACCGTTAATTTCAGAAATACCATCATTATTATGACCTCTAATTTAGGCTCTTCCCTTATGCAAGAGCGCTTTGAGGGGATGACGGAAGAAAATAAGTTTCAGCTGTTTGAAGAAACAAGAAAAGAAGTGGTTCAACTTCTCCGGAAAACCATTCGTCCTGAATTTCTGAACCGGGTAGATGAATTGGTTATGTTCCTGCCTTTAGACAGACGCGATGTAAAACAAATTGTGGGATTACAACTTCAGCGGCTTAAGAAAACCCTGAAACGGCAGAATATTGACATTGATGCTACGGATAATGCTCTCTCCTACCTGGCCGATGTTGGTTTTGACCCTCAGTTTGGAGCGCGCCCTATAAAACGGTTGATCCAGAAAAGGATACTGAATCAGTTATCAAAAGACTTACTGGCCGGAAATGTTGAAAAAGACAGTTTGATCCTTATTGACACAGAAGGTGATTCGCTAATATTTCGGAATGAACCTAAGGAACTTCCTGAATTTCACAAATAAACTCTGAAAGCCCTCTGTGCGGGAGGGCTTTTTAAATCCCGTTTTGATTTAACCAACGGATATATTTCCTGCGGTTTATCTCATGTCCGCGTAAAGTGGTCGCAAAATTATGATAACCCGGTCTTTCAGGATCCGCCACCATAAAAATATAATCATGCCTTGCGTAGCTAAGAACCGCATCTACCGTGCTTAAGGCTGGGATTTTGATGGGTCCTGGAGGTAAACCCCTGTTTTGATAGGTGTTAAAGGGAGAATCATACGCCAGATCTTTGAAATAAACTCTTGAAATCTTCCGTTTCGGAAAATCTAAATTAATAGCATATATCACAGTAGGATCGGACTGTAGCTTCATTCCCTTTTTAATGCGGTTATAATAAAGTCCGGCAACCTCATCCTTCTCATCGCTTTTTACAGTTTCTTTTTCAACAATTGAGGCCAGCGTAATTATTTCAACGGGAGTAAGCCCCATCTCTTTAGCCTTCCCCAGCCTTTCATCCGTCCAAAAGCGGTAGAACTCATCGCGCATACGAGACATTATATCTTCTGGACTGAGGGTCCAGTACAGCTCATAAGTATTAGGCAAAAAATAAGCAGTAGCGGTCAAAGGATTAACTTCATAAGGCATCAGCCTTTCTTCCGATTTTAAAAACTCTAAAAACTCAACCGAATCCGGCTGCAGTTTTTTACTCAGTTTTCCGGCCAGCTCATAAACTCCGGAAATATCATGAAGCACCAATTTTACCGGGTCCTGTGCTCCGCTACGCAATTTATTAACCAGATCATTATTGTTTAACCCCGGTTTAATTATATAACGACCCGGTCTGATCTTTTTTGGATAATTTTTCTTTTGGGCTACCCAGGAAAAATCATCCATGTTTTTTAAGACTTTATTTTCAGTTAGAGAATCAACCACTATATCAAAGGTGGCTCCGGAGGGTATCAATAATTCAAAGTTTTCATCAAGCCTGGTATTGGGTTGAAAAACCTTCTGGTAATATCCATAACCCAGATACGCTCCTACCGCTGCAAACAACAAAACGATTAAGACGGCACTAATTCTCTTCATGCTTTCAGTTTACTCAGCAATTGTTTAGCCTGCTGATTTTCAGGTTCAATTCGCAGCACCTCCATCAGGCACTTTTTAAGGTCTGCCTTGTTTCCTGATTGTAAATGTACATTGGCCAGGTTTAACCACGCCAGTTTGTAATCAGGGTCTGCATCTACGGCCTGTGTAAGATATTTCTCCGCACTTTTAAACTCACGTTTTAAAAGTAAAACATATCCCATATTGTTCAATGCTTCCCGGTGGTCTGGTTTAAGTTCTAAAGTTTTTGAAAACTGAGTAACCGCCCTCTCCATTTGTCTCAACTGTAGGAAAGCAACGCCCAGCTTACTTTGAAAATCAGGCACAAAAGGTGCGAGCTCTGAAGCCCGTTGATAAAATTCCACTGATTTTTCAGGCTTACCGAGACGATAAAATGATTCACCTATCCGGTAGGCAGCCCACGCGTCCCTATTAGAGTATGATTTTTCAGTAAGTGCAGACAATGCCTTTTCTTTTCCCTTGGCTTGAATCAGATTAATAATACCCTGATGATCTTGTTCCAAAAAGAGATAGTGCACCCATAGCGTAACATCTTCGTAATCCGGATCCAGTTTTTGCAAAAAGTAGAACGCGCTATCCAGGTAATAGGGAAAGGGATCAAAGCGCTCATACTGCTGCAGGTAAGCCATTGTTTTACTGCGTAAACCCGGCTTGGAATTATTAATGGCCACCAAACCCAAAAACTCTGACAGGCCCGATGTATCGGTCTCCAGAACCTGCGGCTTCCTGACATAGTGATCATGTACTGTAACATGCGGTATATCTACCGGGTCCGAGGCTGGCATATGACATTCAACACAATTAAAACTCTTTAACTGCAATTCTTCAGGTGCTGCTGTACATTCAAATTTAGTTTTGCCCTTAGGATTATGACAGGAACGACATTGATTATTGAACTTTTGGACATTGGTCTCCCGAACCGAAATATGCGGATTGTGGCAACTGGCGCAATTGTAACCTTCAGACTGTTTAAAACACTGGCTTAATTTAAAACGATCTACATGCGAAGCCATTATAAACCGGTTATCAGATTTTGTATAACGTGGCAGATATACATCCATTACTTCTGCTAATTTCATCCCGGGCTTAAAATCGAAAAAAGACCTGTCATCAGCTAAAACTGCGTTGCCTTGCAGATGGCAGCGCTGGCATATTTCGAACTGTAATTCAACAGTCAGTTTTTTAGGATTCACTATAGAATAATCCGTGGCGGAAGCCGTATCCACATAATCTCCTGCCTTCATTTTCTGTACATGTACTTCTCCGGGGCCATGACAGCGCTCACAATTAATTGCTCCTGGCACTTTTGTGTATCGGTTGGCAGACCCCATTACAAAACCGGTTGGCATCTCATTATGGCAGCTGGTACACTCAAGACCTATCACCCGATTAAAACGCAGGTTGTGTCCGTTCTCATAACCCGGTGGCAGATCTGCTTTATCTTTTTGAGTGTACCAGGTAAAAGGCGCCTGATACAGCAACTTACCTTGTTTAAAAAGATGTGAATTAGTATGCTGGCCGCTT
This sequence comes from Owenweeksia sp., assembly GCA_965212245.1. GTDB lineage: Bacteria > Bacteroidota > Bacteroidia > Flavobacteriales > Schleiferiaceae > CAKZNE01. The sequence continues at coordinate 3,726,721 of OZ243107.1, forward strand.
CCCACCACATAATCTATCCGTTGGCTGTGTTTATGCGTGGTATCTCCTTTCTTATTCAATCTGAATTCATCCAGAAACAAGCTATCCTTCTTCCAATATGGGTGGTATGTAAACCCGGAATACCGATCATGGACGATGGTGCTCTCTGAAATATTTGCTACACTTTTAGAAGTATCTGCCATCCCAAAAGATGACCCCATACCCGTATGAATGAAGGTGCTGTGCGTACTGTAATGGCATTGACGGCAGGTTTCAATTCCTACATATTTAACCGTATCATTCAGGTTAAGGTAAGTCTTATTTTCTGCCTCCGTTACTTCAGAATTCCGGCCGCACCGAAACAAGCCCGTCAGTAGCAGGCCCAAACAAAATAATACTGTGATTTTCTTACTCATTCATTGATTTATCCCTGATCAGTTGCAGCAGGTATTCATCGTAAAACACATCTCCCCTTCTGACCCATTCTTTTTTACACCCGGTAATCTGAAACCCTGCCTTTTCAAACAGTTTAAGACTATTTTTATTTTCAGTAAGTATGTTGCAAAACAACTGGTGCATGTCCAGGTGATGAAAACAATAGCTGATCAAAAGCTCTAAAGATGCTGCAGCAAAACCTTTGGCCCGGTGAATGGGGTTACCAATAAGAATGCCTATGCCCGCTCTTTTTTGAAAGGGATCAAAATCAAAAAGATCAATGGTACCAATGGCTTCTTTAGTATTCTTCAATTGAATAATAAAACGTTGCTGTCCGTTTTGATAAATGGATAGATGAGCACTCTCTATATATCGTTTCATCAAGCCGCGACTGAAAGGAATCAGTGTACCGCTCAGCTCCCAGTTCTTCGGATCATTCTCCCACTTCAGTAAAGCGTCCAGATCTTCCGGTTCTACGGGTCTTAACTCAACTTTATCTCCACTAAGCCAATTCATACCTCAAAGATGCCTTTAAAAACGAACTCAGCCGGTCCGCTAAGCCAGATATCCGAAAAACCTTCTGCATCTGCTTTAAACTTTACACTTAGTTCACCTCCCCGGGTTTTCACAAAAACTTCATCCTGCTGCACACTTCCCTGTATATAAGCGGCCAGTGCAGCGGCAGTGACCCCTGTGCCACAACTATAGGTTTCATCTTCCACACCCCGTTCGTAAGTGCGCATATAAAGATGGTTACCTTGCTGTACTTCTACAAAATTCACATTTACCCCTTCATCTTTATAACTATCTGAATAACGAATGGCACGAGCATTATTCACCAACTCTATAGTATGTACATCTTTTTCAAAAACTACATGATGGGGAGACCCGGTATCTACAAAAAGTCCCTCATTAGCCTTTTTCACCTCCTTAACATTAATCATCTGTATGCGAACTACATCTGGTAAAACTTTGGCCAAATGGTCCCCATCTATGGCTTTAAAGCGATAGATCTCTTTCTCTAATCCCAGGTCATACGCAAAACGGCTTATGCAGCGTCCCCCGTTTCCGCACATAGTGCTTTCCCGTCCATCGGAATTAAAATAAACCATTCTGAAATCATAGCCTTCTTCATTTTCTAAAAGGATAAGGCCATCTGCACCAATCCCAAACCTGCGGTCACAGATGTGTTTTACCTGCTCAACTGAGGCAGGTTTCCATTGTAGCTCACGGTTATCCAACAATACAAAATCATTACCCGTGCCCTGGTACTTGAAAAAGTGCAGTTCCATGTCTAAACTTCAAAGTTAAAATCCTGTTAAAACCAATGTCAGCCTGACAATATGATCTAACTTGGAATAGTTATTGAAAAATAAAAGTCCGAAATTACTGGAGATTTATAACACTATAAAATTGAAACGAGAATATGAAAAGTATTGCTAAGATCTTCCTCGTATCTGCTCTCGGTGGAGCACTTACTTTAGGAATTTACAAGGCTTTCCTCGAAAAGCCTCAGATAGAAAGGATTATTGAACAAACAGAGTCCCCCTCGTTTGTGCGAACCTCGCTTACTCCCCTGGCTGAAGGAGGCTTTGTAGATGCAGCTGAAAAAACCGTTCATAGTGTAGTTCACGTGCGCACAGCGGTAGAGTCTCAATATTATCAGCCATCAAGTCCTCTTGATTTCTTCTTTGGCCGCCAGCAAGGGAGTCAGCCCCGTGTACAAATGGGTTCAGGCTCTGGTGTAATTGTATCTAAAGATGGTTACATAGTTACCAATAACCACGTTGTAGAGAATGCTCAGGATATTAAAGTAACGCTTAATAACAATAAGGAATATAATGCCCAGCTTATCGGTGCTGACCCTACTACAGATATAGCCCTTTTAAAAATTGATGGAAAAGGATTGCCGTTTCTAACCTTTAGCAATTCTGATGAAGTGCGCCTGGGTGAATGGGTTCTTGCAGTAGGTAATCCTTTTAACCTTACCTCTACAGTTACGGCTGGTATAGTAAGTGCCAAAAGCCGGAATATCGGTGTTATAAACGATCGGGCAGCTATTGAGTCTTTCATTCAAACGGATGCAGCTGTAAACCCTGGAAACAGTGGTGGTGCCCTTGTAAATACCAGTGGCGAGCTTATCGGGATCAATAGTGCTATTTCCACACATACCGGTTCTTTCGAAGGGTATTCCTTTGCCGTTCCTTCCAACATCGTTCGCAAGGTGGTAGAAGATCTTTTGGAATTCGGTACGGTGCAGCGAGCTTTTATAGGGGTTAATATTTCAGATATAACTCCCCGTATCGCCAATGAACTGGATCTTGAGGTGTCCAACGGAGTATATGTAGGGGGCGTAACTGAAAATGGTGCGGCTGAAAATGCAGGAATTCAGACGGGTGACGTAATACAGGCTATTGATGACCAAAAAGTAACTAAAAGCAGTGAGCTTCAGGAGATCATTGGACGCAAGCGCCCGGGTGATGAAGTGAAGATTGCTTTGAATCGCGGAGGTAAAGTACTGGATTACACCGTTATGCTTCGCAACGTAAATGGCACTACCCGCGTCATCAAGCGTGATGATATTCAGTTCATTACTATGCTGGGTGGAAGCTTCCGTCCTTTGAATAAAACTGAGAAAACACGCCTGGGTATTACGTTTGGTGTAAAAGTAACCGATGTAAAATCAGGTATAATGGCGGACTTGAATATTCCTGACAACTTTATCATTACGCATATAAACCGGAGACCAATACGCGATATTGAAGACATCAATAAATCTGTAGAAGGATTGCAGAAAGAAGACCCGGTGGTCATTCAAGGTTATATGCCTAACGGACGTGCAAAATACTATGCCTTTGGATATTAGATTAGTGTATTAAATACACTTATTAGAACTATATAAAAGCCTCTTGAAGAGGCTTTTATATTTTAAAGGTTTGATTGTTCCATACTTGAAAAGAAGTTAAATTTGCAGCCTTAAAATATTTTCGAAATCAATTTAAAAAAATGGCCGAAGTATTGGATTACCAGGATTCAGTAACACAACGAATCGCACAGGAAAAAGCAGCTGCCGACTTCATTAAGAAGATCAGTGAGCTTTATCTGGACAAGGGAATAGAAATAGTTTTATTCCGCAATCAACTGATTGATCAACGATCCAGCGAAATTTTAAACCTTCATGAGTATGCCCGCAAATTCGTAGGTCAGAATATCACTATTGCTGATACACTATCCATTCTCTCAGAACTGGTAGAAATGGATCTGGCTCCGGCCCGTATGGATATTGGCCGCCTGGCCAGTGAATGGTTGAAAGAAAAAAATAATTATACTGATGTTCGTGCTTTTCTTGAGGATAAACTGAGCTCCTTTATCGGTCCTGATAATATGCAGCGCACCACGCCTAAAGATGTAGTGCTATATGGTTTCGGACGTATTGGCCGTTTAGTGGCCCGTGAGCTTATGGCCCAGGAAGGAAAAGGTGAGCAATTACGTTTACGTGCCATTGTTACCCGTGGTGAAGACCCTACTACACTTGAAAAACGTGCTTCTTTATTACGTGAGGATTCTGTTCACGGGCCTTTTCCCGGAACAGTAGAAGCAGATATTGAAAATTCTGCCCTGATCATTAATGGCCGAAAAGTACAGCTGATTGCAGCTAACAATCCTGAGGATATTGACTATACCAGTTACGGTATTAATGACGCACTGGTTATTGATAATACCGGTGCTTTCAGAGATGATGTAGCCTTGGCCAGACATCTGACTAAAGGCGCCAGTAAAGTATTACTCACCGCTCCTGGTAAAAATGTGCCGAATATTGTTCACGGTGTAAACCAGACTAATTTTGATCCAGCTGATACAGATATCTTTTCTGCAGCCAGTTGTACTACCAATGCTATTACACCGGTACTAAAAGTTATTGAAGATAATTTTGGTGTGGTAAAAGGTCATATTGAAACTGTACATGCTTATACCAATGATCAAAACCTGGTAGATAACATGCACAAAAAATACCGGAGAGGTCGTGCAGCAGCTCTTAATATGGTCATCACTGAAACCGGTGCCGGAAGTGCTGTGGCTAAAGCTTTACCTCAATTAGCTGGTAAACTTACCTCCAATGCTATTCGTGTACCTGTTCCTAATGGCTCATTGGCTATACTTAACCTTACCGTTGATAAAGAAACTTCTAAAGATGAAGTGAATGAGGCATTGCGCTCTGCGGCTCTAAAAGGTGATCTGGTAGAGCAAATCCGTTACTCCATGAGTAATGAACTGGTATCAAGCGATATTGTGGGCAACTCCTGCCCTTCCGTATTTGACAGCCAGGCTACTATAGTGTCTGCAGACGGTCAGAATATGGTTTTGTATGTATGGTATGATAATGAATATGGCTATACCCGCCAGGTGATCCGTTTGAGCAAATACATTGCTCAGGTAAGACGGAAATGTTACTATTAATCAAGTTCTTCTTTCAACCTCGAAGACTGAAACAAAAAGCCCCGTATAGCGGGGCTTTTTAATTTTTATTAAGGTATCATCATGCTACTTCACAAAAGGAAATGATACTACCTCTGCCTTCAATGATTTATTACGGACTTCAATAAACACAGACGACCCGGGTTTTGAATATTCACTGCTCACGTACCCCATACCAATAGCTTTACTAAGGGTTGGTGATTGAGTTCCGCTGGTAACGCTACCAATTGTACTTCCAGACTCATCTTTAATGATATAACCTTGCCGGGGTATACCTCTGTCTATCATCTCAAAACCTACCAGCTTCCGTTCCGGGCCATTCTGTTTTTGGGTTTCCAGTTTAGACTTATCTATAAAATCTTTATTGAATTTAGTTATCCACCCCAAACCAGCTTCAATTGGAGAGGTTGTGTCATCAATGTCATTTCCATATAAGCAAAAACCCTTCTCCATGCGTAAAGTATCACGAGCTCCTAAACCAATTGGTTTAATATCCTGACCTCCTCCAGCTTCAAAAATCTTTTTCCAGATATGTTCTGCGTCCTTATTCTGAAAATAGATCTCAAAACCTCCGGAACCTGTATACCCTGTTGCCGATACAATAACTTCTGGTACTCCGGCAAAGGTCCCTTTCTCGAAAGTATAATACTTCATGGCTTCCAGGTTTATGTTAGAAAGTGATTGAAGCGCATCAACCGCCTTAGGTCCCTGAACCGCTAGTAATGAAATGGTATCGCTTTCATCAGTAAGGGTAGCTTCAAAAGAATTATGCTTCTGCAGCCATTCCCAGTCCTTGGCAATATTGGAAGCATTTACCACCAACATATATTCGCCTTCGGCCAAACGATACACCAAAAGATCATCTACAATACCGCCCTCTCCATTCGGAAAGCAGCTGTATTGTACCTTACCATCTACTAATTTAGACACATCATTGGAAGTTACTTTTTGCAGAAAAGCTTCAGCATCGGGACCACTTACTTTAAATTCTCCCATATGACTGACGTCAAAAACACCAACTGAATTCCGCACTGCATGATGTTCTGTAGTTACACCCTCATATTGCAGTGGCATATAATATCCTGCAAAGGGTACCATCCGGGCGCCCAGTTTTTCATGGACCCCGGAAAGGGCTGTTTTTTTCATATTTAATAAGAGTCTATCAGGCTACAGCCCTGCCTACTAAGGTAACCAACTGCTCTTCCGTGATCGGCTTAATGATAAAATCGCTTACTTCATTAATTTGCTTGGCGCGATATTTATCCCTCTCATCAATAGAACTGCTTACCATGTAAACAATAATCTGCTTAGCCAATTGCGGGCGCAATTTAACATACTCTTCTATAAAATCCCACCCGTCCATAATAGGCATATTGAGATCTAAAAAGATAATATCGGGCAATTTGGCAGGATCTTGATGATGATCTTTAAGAAACCCTATGGCTTCTTCTCCGTCCCCGTAAGTTATAACCCGGCTGGCCAGCCTGAGCATTTGAATATACTTCTCTGTAGTAAAGCGATAAATCTTATCGTCATCTATAATACAAACTGAATCCACCATTTTCATTTGCCTGAGTTTTAATGAAACAACTTTATAACTTACTATCATACATCAGTTATTCAAAAGTAGTGGAAATGGATATTCGAATTACACGAAAATGCCTTCTGTAAAGGGTAAGGTCTTTCTGTAATAAAAACCCGGTAATTATATTCATACTGTGGCAGATACGAATCTTTTTGCCTTTTCACTATTTTTTCTACTCCCTTGAAAAAACCTAATAATTATAAATATAGCTAAAAACTCAATTCTATAAATATCAAATATTTAGACTATGAACATTTTATATCTGTAATTATAGGGAAAAAGTCCATTATCACCTAATAAATGTTTAAACTCAGACTTTGCCCGCATTATCTAAAGGAGGTAATTATCACCGTGTTTAGCCTGAAAAGTGAATTTTAGTTTAACGATGTAGTAAATTTCCGAAAATCCGGGTTTTCGGTTTTTTCTTAAAAACAGGATTTTAACCGTGGATATGCTCTTTTTTTCCAAAACGGGCAATTACTTCTGCCTCAAAATCTAAAAGTCGTTCCCATTTGTCATTTACCTGTTCACGATCTCCGTAAGTACGTGCCAGGCGTATAAAGAGTGTATAGTGATTGGCTTCACTTACCATAAGACGATTGTAGAATTTGGCCAACTCCTGGTCTTTAAGATTTTCAGAGAGTACTTTAAAACGCTCGCAGCTCCTGGCTTCAATTAATGCAGCTGTCAATAGACGGTTGATCAATCTTTCTTCGCGCTTGCTGGTCTTGGGGAAAAAGCTACTGATCTCACCTACGTATTCATCTTTGCGTTCACGACCTAATTCAAAGCCCTTTTCAAGAATAATCTTGTGTACCATTTCAAAATGGCTCATCTCTTCACGGGCCAATGCGGCCATTTCCGTTACTAATTCTGAAAGCTCAGGGTAAGTAATAATCAATGAAATAGCCGTAGAAGCTGCTTTTTGCTCACAAAAGGCATGATCTGTAAGTATTTCTTCCAGGTTTTCTTCAGCAATATTAGCCCAGCGTGGATCGGTAGGAAGTTTTAATCGGAGCATTAATCGGAGTATTTAGAATTTAATAAGCTGGCCAACCGGCTTGCAAAACTAACTAATTGCTTGATCTCGCCTATCGTGCTTATCCTTTCCTTTTCAAATATCAGCAAAGATCTTCCGTTGGATTCTACATGAAAGGCCTTGTTACTTTCAAAGAAGTTAATTATGGTATCATCAAAAAACCTGCGTATTTGCCACGTATGATCTCCTTTAAGCTTAAATCGTTGAGAGAAATCGGAATGCTCTTTAAAGTTAATATCCCTGAAACCGGCCAGATAAGCTACTTTATCCAGCAGGTTTTCTTTGTCCAGCACAAACTCGGCAATACGAACAGGCAGATGTAAACAGATCATGGTACTATGTAATGATTCACGGGCTATAAACTCGCCTTCATGATAATCCAGATCTGCCATTATAATATCTACATTACCTTCTCTGCCTTCTACCCGGTTGCGCCCTCTGTCAATAATGCGGGTATCAAAATATTTGAAACTCTCAAAATCATCGGTTTCATAAAACTCTCCGGGAATAGCAGCCCATTTCAACCGGCTGGCATATAAACGGATTCCTTTTTGCCTACGCGTGATCTGGTTACCTGATTTTTGCTTTTGACGCCTGGTCCGCATGATCTTTCTTGGAGCCAGAGGATGACTACTTCTGGTACTGAGGTTATCCAAACCTATGATTTCCAAACTTCCTCCGGCCATCTTAAAGTTTTGATAATAATCCTGCAGTTGATCCATTACCGAATGGTCTACAAATTCACTGAGGCTGAAATCTACAATTACAGTTGAGTTCCGTGGGATGGAATCCAGCTTTTTCTTGATACCCAGAAAGTTTAAAAAATTACTGAAGGCTCTCACACTAAGGTGATACTGGCTATCGCTCTCTTGATAAAGTAAAGTATTGGGACGAAAAACGTTACGTACAAGTATATTAATGTGTCGAATTGCGCTGAGTTGAAAGAGTAAGGTGATTACAATACCTATAGCTATTCCAGAGATGAGACCGGTAAATAATGTGGCCAACATGGTTACCATAAATATGAGGAATTGCACAAGCCCTACCGAAGCCATGCTCCGGAATACTGCAGGTGCTGCCAGTTTGTACCCGGTATACACCAATATAGCCGCCAAAGCAGACAGGGGAATATTTTGCAGAACTGAAGTAAAGAGCAGAACAAATATGGCCAGGAACAATCCATGAAACATATTGGAAAAACGGTTAGTAGCCCCGTTGTTAACGTTTACAGAGCTACGGGCAATTACAGACACTACATTAACCCCACCCAAAAAGCCAGAAGCTACGGTGGCCAGACCAATAGCCCTAAGGTCTTTGTTTACATTAGATCTTCTGCGTTTCGGGTCCAGTTTATCCACCGCTTTAATACTTAATAACGATTCAACACTGGAAATAAAGGTGAGTGATATTACTGCAAGAATAAATTCAGCGGATAAAGACTTTGAAAAATCAGGAAACATAAAATCTCCCAACACCTCATCTGGAATATTAATAAGGTACGAATCCGGTAAGGGAGTCAGAATACCGGGATTATTCCGGGTAAAATATACCAGTCCTACAGAAAGTAATACTACCCACATAGGAGCCGGAACCAAATGAAAATAAGGATTGCGTATACGACCGTAGAACGCCATAATAAGCAATGAACCTATACCAATGCCGTAAGCCAGAAACGGTGCCTCTCCATTAAATAATGAAACCAGAGATTTGGGTAAGGTTAAAAACAGGCTGAGAGGTGTATTGGCCTCCGGGTTTACTTCCCCTACCATTACATGAAGCTGTTTGGACATAATAATTAAACCAATAGCTACCAGCATACCCTGCACCGCTGGTGAAGGAAAAAAATCACTTAAAGCACCAAACCTGAGTAATCCAAATAAAAAGAGTAGCCCCCCGGAGCAAACTACTGCAGCAAGGGTATAGAGATATCCGGCTTGCATATCACCCGCCCCCAACGTCATTACCGCTCCAAGGGTAACTACCACCAAGCCGTTTCCCGGTCCTGTTATAGTTACGTTAGACCCTCCCAATAAAGACACGAGAATGCCTCCTACCACAGCTGAAATAACGCCTGCCATAGGTGGAACTCCTGAAGCCAGTGCCAAACCTAATGACAATGGTAAAGCGATAAGCGATACTACAAAGCCCGGGAAAATATTGCTACCTATATTTTTTACTTTTTCCTTCAATATCCTTATTCCGAGCTGTGCACAATTAAAATATCACTGGGTAATTCAGAAAGTATATACTCCAGGTCGTGTGTGAAAACACGATCTAAAAACCCCAGTCGGGTATCCGGAGAATTCATCACCAGGAGGTCGGCATTAAATTGTTGCGTAAAATGACCTATAGTGTAGCCTCTTTTCCCAAAAATGCATTTTTGCGACACACGCATTCTCTCCGGTTTTTCAATACCTTCTAAAATGGAGTTAATACGTTTATTTTCTTTTTTCTGAATGTCTTTTTTAGCCTGATTGACCTCTTCCAGGCTTTTATCATCTTCTACTCTTTTCCCCACTTTTCCGGGTATAACTTCTTCTACAATAACCAAATTAGAAGAATTAAAATGCTCCCCTACCTGTATAGCTTTTTCAATGGTATAGGGTGTTTTAGGGTGATCCAGTCCGTTTACCACGATCTTTTGACAATGTGTTTTCACCTGGCTGGGGTGTGTCATGAGTAAAATGGAGCAGTTGGACTTACGCACCAATCGCCTGGCCACAGAACCAATGTAGTATTTCAACAGGCCTTCACGGGGCAATGCCCCGGCCACTAGCAGGTCCACATTATGTTCCTTACAAACCGAAAGAATGGCTGTTACAGGATCTCCCTCTTCCCATACCAACTTTACTTTATCATTGTCAATCGCTTGTTTTTGAAGCACTTTCTCCAGTATTTTCTGGTCTTCAGCGGAGCGGTCTCCAATATGGATTAGAATTAGTTTATCACCCAAAGCATCTCTGATCCTCATGGATTCCGCAATGTTAGCTTCCATATTAGGTGAGAAAGCGATAGCTGTAGCAATGGTTTTAAAAGGCTTCGGTAGCATATCTTTGCTTTATTTCAGGGCAAGTTTAAGTATTTCTGAACCGATAGCGGCAAAGAACTGTAACATACTAAATGTGTTTATAAAGGTAAAACAATGAAAAGCATTTTATATAAAGCACTTAGCAGAGGTCACGCTGACCATGGTTGGCTAAATTCTTATCATACTTTTTCTTTTGCCGCCTATCACAATCCTGAACGGATGCATTTTGGGGTTTTAAGGGTTTTTAATGATGATAAGGTTGATGCCGGTGCCGGATTTGGTTCTCATCCGCATAGCAATATGGAAATCGTATCTATTCCTTTATCAGGAGCTTTGGAACACCGTGATAGTACAGGCAGACACAAAGTTATTCATTCAGGAGAGGTACAAATAATGTCTGCCGGAACCGGTATTGTGCATTCAGAATACAACGCCAGTAAAGACAAAGCCGTTAGTTTTCTTCAGATCTGGATCATTCCGGAAAAAGAGAATATAGATCCCCGTTACGATCAAAAAGAATTTCCAACGGCTGCTCATCCCAATACTTTTTTAAATGTAGTGGCTCCTGACAATCCCAAGGCGTTATGGATCAATCAACAGGCCTGGTTTTACCTTGCGGATATCCAAAAAGGTAAATCGGCAGAACTCTCTCTTAGAAATGCTGTTGAAAATGGGGTTTTTCTTTTTGTTATAGAAGGACTGGTAGAAGTTGAAGACCACTTTCTGGAAAAGAGAGATAGTTTGGGGTTGAAAGAGCTTAATAAAGAAAGTCTAAATGTGGAAGCTGTGGAGAACAGCAGGATACTGGCTATTGAGCTAAGTATGCAAAAGTCCTGAAACGAAATAACCCTTTTTTACTAATTAGTAAAAAAGGGTTGATTTTATATTATTAAGGGTAAAGTGATAGTCTTTCCGAACGATACACAATATCGAACTCACCCCACAGGAAAGCTCCTGAACCCAATGCATTCTTAAAATTAACTTTGGCTTCAAAAACCTCATTATTGGCTGGGTAAGCCACTTCTACCACTTTAGCATAAGGCTGTGCCTGAAACATTATGCCCGGCAAGAAGAGAATATTTCCGGTATTTGGAAGGATATCAACATCACTGATAATGGGAGAGAAAGTTTCAGTTCCTCTTTGCTCTCCATAGCTCCATACTTGCTTAACGGTTTTATTTCCTTCATTCACTTTATATTCCACTGCCCTGGAGTAATCACTGGCTGCTGTACCGAAGTTGCGGTTAAAACCATTGTCAAAGAACATTATGTTTCCATTCTCTAAAAGTAAAGGAGCATGTTGGCCCCATGTCCAGTCAAAATCAGACGCGGGAGAATTTCCCTCCTGAACACCATTACCATACGCATTACCCGAGGCGTCTAAAGCACTTAACAGATACGGGGCGGTGGGAGCACCTTCACCATTTTCGCCTGCCTTGCCCCAGCCTTTATGCGGGGCCAGTATCCATACCAATTGATTTTGGCGATTGATCTTTACCACACCCTGGTTCCGGCCCGATACAATGATGCAATCACAGGTTTCATCGTAATCCATACCATTCATATGAAACCAGTCTCCATCTCCGTCAGTAAGGTCATGACGGTCTACATCCAGTATCTGCCGTAAGTCCCATTCATCCACAATATTTCCTGAAGCCCTGTCCACCTCCACAATATGGTCTTCCACAGAATTAACCACGGCCGTACCATTATGAATAGTTGTAAAATGTTTACTCACCGCTACCAGGAAATTACCACCGGGCATTTCCATTATTTCATGATGAACTTCATAGCCCGGTAGTTCCCAACGGTTCAATTCTTTACCTAACATATCATATTCATAAATGGTATGTTCAGATCCAAAATAAAGGTTGCCATTAGCTAACCTTTGAATAGGCCAGGAAAGTTTTGGAAAAGCGGTGAGGTCTAAATGCCAGCGAATGTCTCCATTGCCATCAAATATTATAGGGTGGCTCCTAAAACTACCATTTTCACCTAAACTTAAACCGCATAAACTCATACCGGGTTCCATTCCCGCAGTTTTTTTCTCAATTTCTATATCTGGCAAAGCATAATATAAAGAGTCAGTTTGGATCATTACCGTATCTATGGCAAAAGCTTCTGTTGTTAATACTTTTACTACCACTCTATTATTGGTGTTGGCATAAAGTCCTAAAACAGGTACCTCATGAGACGTGGCCATTGCAGCGAATTTTTCAGATACCGGAATATCGCCCAATACAGCAATTTCTACTGATGTGGAATAGGGAGAGGTAAAGGAAAGGCCAGCAGCTAAAGGTGTATTTCCATTAGGGTTTAATTCCACATTAATTCCATCCGGCACCATTTCACTCATACTTATTTCACCTTTGGGAGCTGCAATTATTTTATCGTTATCTTTTTTACAAGATGCAGCAAGGATCAAACATCCGAGCCCAAACGCAAAGGGTTTAATAAAATAGTTCTTCATTTCTATTTGAGGATTAAATATTTTTGAGTGGCGTAAAAATAAGACTTCCGTTCTTATTCACCCTTTTCAATCATTTTATGCTCTAAAAGCACTCTGGTTGAGAAGTATCAATACTTATTTTTCAGCTACTCACAAAATAAAAGAGACCGTCAAATGACGGCCTCTTTTATTTCTATAAGATGCACCGTTTACCTGGCCACTACCAGTTTTCCGGTACGTACTTTTTCACCTTCCTGAAGCGTAAGAATATATGTTCCTATTGCCAAACGCGATACATCAAAACTAATGTTTGGAGTTTCACGATCCAGTTTTTTATAACTCTGGGTTTTCACCAGTTTGCCGTTAATATCTCTTATTGTAAGGGAGATATCTGAACGATTCTCAAGATTTAAACTTACACTTACCCTGCTTGAAGCCGGGTTAGGGAAAATCTCCATCACGCTCTTGGCTTCTTCTTCCACATTTTGTAACTCTTCTACACCAATTTCTTCAGAAGTAGTAGTGGTTTTAAAAATACCACGCCCATGTGTTCCTGCATAAATATCTCCTTCACGCCTGGTTCCGTATTTTACATCAATACGAATAGCCCGATCCTGAATAAGATCAAAGACCGGCACATTATCCATACCGGTCGTTTCAATAGTCCAGTCCGGATTGCCAGCCGTTGCGTCATCGGTTACATATACACCTGCTTCCGTTCCTACGATCAACTGATTAGGATTAGTTGTATTGGTGAAGTTAAAGGTAATAGAATAAGCAGGCATTTTTGGCAGATCTCCCTGCACAGTAGTAAAGTTTGCCCCAGTTAACGCATCAGAAGACATAAATACGTAATCCTGGTTTCCATAACTACCCACCGTAACTGCTACTTTATTAGGATCATCGGGATGCACGGCAATAGCCGTAATAGCTCTTCCGGCAAAATTATTTACCAGATCTGTTTGAATCACACTGGTAGCAGGTCTGCTCAACACGCCACCCAGGTATAGATCATTTACAGAGATGCTGGCTGAATCTCTTGCCGCTTCCAGATTAGTAATACGATACAGACGACCGTTATCAGAGCCTGCCCACAGTGTATTTCCATCTGCACTAACTGTCATGGTTTGAATATTAAGACCAGAAGGTGGAGGGCTTAATTTAGCTACGTGATACCAGGATGGTGGACCATCTACATCACTTAAAGATTTACGGGTCATCCAGATACCTCCAAATTCATTTTTATCAAGACCAGAAGGGTCTCCGGGATATGCCGTTACAGCAATAAATAGCATGGACTGAGCCGGATCCTGAATTTTAATACTCTCGCCCGGGCCCAGGTCACTGTCCAGTACATGGTTAATAGGTAATTCATTGGTAGTACTTTTTACTGTGATCAAACTATCCTGGTAATACCGAACAGCCGCTTTTGCCGTAATTTCTAAACTTACCGGCTGATTGAAATTAACAGAAAATCTTCCAGTAGCATCATCATATGTGCCGGTGCCATCTCCGGAAAGGTTTCCGTTAGCATCGGATACCACCCTGCGTGAACCTACCCGGATTATTAAACCCTCCGGAATAAGGTCTGCATTTTTTTGCGAAGGTACCATTGTACCTGAGTATGAAGCTCCACCGTTACCAAAACCAATACTGAGGAATACACTATCAGCAGTAAAAGTTATAGAGTCTTCACTTAAAGGATCAAAACGGTTTTCCCAAAGGGTAAAAGGTGTTACAAAAGGAGCAAAAGCAGCACTGCCTACTCTGCTGTCGGCAATCACTTTATTAGTTAATACATAGTCAAAGGTTTCACCCCCGTCTGTTGAACGGCCCATCAAACCATACTGCATTTCTTTAAAGAGAATATCGGGATCCAGGCGGGATATTTCAGCGTAACCACCATCACCGTCTCTTTCCACACCATTCAACAGAATACCGGAGGTTCGAATACCAGATTTTGGAAACTGGAATGCAGGATTTATAAAAATAGTTCCGTTATCCTGAGTACCACCGAGCATTTCTCCGTCTATACCTACAGCAATATTGTAGAATTGGGTGGTTACGTAATTACGAACTTCCCAGCTCCAGGTAAATCCGTTATCCGAAGATTTGAAAATACCACCATCGTTTCCGATAAATATTTTAGTAGGATCAGCTGGGTCAAAAACAATTTCATGATTATCAGCATGTACATAAAATACATTACCTGGATTATCTGATAAAGAGGCAATTTGCAACCAACCATTGGTAGAACTCCACTCCCAAAGGGTAACTCCTCCAACAAAGATTCGCTCCTTATCCAATGGCGAAACTCCCAAAAGGTTATTGTAACCACCCTGAGGGTTTCCCTGGGCTGCGTGTGGGTTAAGCAGGCTAGACTGCTGACCTATAACCGTCCAGGTATCACCACCATCTTTAGACTGATACGCTTTATCAAACTCACCACCGATGGTACCACCACCAGGGGTACAAGCTATTACATATACATAATCATCATCCTGAGGTGAAGCGGCAATTCTGGCACGCCCGGAAATGGAAGGCAAGCCGGGAGCCAGGCTGAAAGATTGAGGATTCCCATTATCCGAGCGATATACACCAGCTCCTTGCTTTACCCAAACTTTTCCAGTAGAGGTAACAAAGAGGTCTCTGGCGCTGGATGGAAATGCATTGAAGGCATCCTGCCAGGTGTTTCCGGCATCATCAGATACTTTAAGACCTACACTGGTTGCAGCATACACGCGTTGATTATTGGCAGGATCCACTGCCACTTTACCTACTGCCACCCATCCGGCTGTAGCAGATAACTGAGTGAATGATGATCCTCCGTCCGTTGATTTAAAAACACCTTCACCACGGAAACCCGATCCTCCTTCTCCTCCGGTTCCTGAATACATACCCTCTCCCGTACCATAATAGATATCTCCGTTAGAGGCCATGGCCAAGCTGGTGATGATAGGATTTCCTGCTCCATCTACCTTACTCCAGGTAGATCCGCCATTAGTAGTTTTAAAAAGACCACCGCTTACCGCTCCGGCAAACATGATCTGCGAATTTGAGGGATCTATTAAGATAGCGCGGGTTCTGCCACCAATTGTACTGGGGCCCATTTCTTCCCACTGAAGGTTTAAAGCCGATGTTTTTTTCTTTGACTTTAACAAGGCTACTTGCTCATAAGCCTTATCTACATCTTCCTGAGATACCTTACCGGTGATCTGGTTGGCTCTGATTTTGTGCAACCATTCTGCTGCTCCATGAGCTCCATCCTGATTAAAGGCTGTTTCTCTTGGCTCGTAATATTTAACAGAGTTTACATTACCTGAAAATACTACCGCGAGCACTAACACAAAAACAGATGCACTACCTATGAGTATTCCTTTTTTCATATTTATCATTTTACTTTTTCGAAGGGCTACAAATATAATTTACAAAAAATTGATTTTCTTTTAAAATAAATGTTGTTCAGCATGATAAGAAGATCGAACCAACGGCCCACTTTCTACATATCTGAATCCCATATCATTACCTATTTCTTTATATTTTTCAAATTGTTCGGGTGGTACAAATTCTGCCACTGGTAAATGTTTAGTGGTGGGTTGCAAATACTGTCCTAATGTGATAATATCCACATTAGCCTCTCTGAGATCAGACATCGTTTCAATCACCTCTTCCTCATGTTCTCCCAAGCCAAGCATTATCCCACTCTTAGTACGCGGCAAACCCTGTTGTTTTAAATACGTAAGAACCTCCAGACTACGATCATATTGTGCCTGTATACGAACCTTACGGGTTAACCGTCTTACAGTTTCCATATTATGGCTTACAATTTCCGGAGCTACGGCCACTATACGGTCCACATTTATTTTTTCTCCTTTAAAGTCAGGAATAAGGGTTTCCATAGTAGTACCAGGGCTCATTCTGCGCACAGCTTTTACCGTTTCGGACCAAAGAATGGATCCTCCATCTCTAAGGTCATCCCGGTCTACCGAAGTAAGCACACAATGCTTAACACTCATTAATTTCACAGAACGCGCTACCCTTTCAGGTTCATCCCAATCTACATCTTCCGGCCGACCAGTATTAACTGCACAAAATCCACAACTACGGGTACAAGTATTTCCTAAAATCATAAAGGTTGCTGTGCCAGCTCCCCAGCACTCTCCCATATTAGGGCAACTTCCACTTTCACAAATGGTATGAAGCTTATACCCTTCAACCAGTTTTCGAACGTTTTTATAATTCTGACCCGTAGGCAGTTTAACACGAAGCCAGCGTGGCTTCTTTTGTCGTTCCTGCTTTGGAGCAGGCTCGGCTATTATACTCATTAATTCTTTTTGTAACCAAAATTTACGGCCAGATACATTTGGAAGAATCCAACCTGATTTATATCTACGCCATCTTCTTCATAAAAAATCGGTACTTCTGTAAAAAACAGATCATAAATAGTACCTACTTCCAGCGAAGTTACTTTACGATCCAGAAGATCAAAATCAAATGTAACCCCCAGCTTCCCGTAAATACCTGGCTTCAAGCTCATTTCCCCAAAACCTTTAAAGAAATTTGCTTCTCCATAAATGTTAGACACATTATGTTCCTCAGGGTTGTATCTAACCGTTGTTAAAATACTGATAGGTGAACCCGGTGATGTCTCTTCAAATACCTGGAGGTATATCGGCTTCAGAAGTCCTGCCGAAAAGCCACCGGAATATGTAAGGGCTATAGAAACAGTGCCCTGGTCGGTTTTATCATAAATTATCCTTTCATGAATATACCCTGCACGAATACTGTAAAGAGAGTTTTCACGGCCGTAAACATATCCTCTTGAATTGCTGAAAAACTGGTTGGGAGTGCGCACCTCTTTAGGGTGCCGCAGTTTGGTCATATCTATTTCAAGCCCGTGCTTATTGAAGCCATCCATATACTTAAGATATCTACCGTTTAAAGCATAGCCACGACTATGACCGATAACTCCCAAAGTATATTCCCGATCATACACCTGTCTTTTAAAATCAGCCATAGTTTCCAATTGAGCGTACATTTGGAAACTAAAGCCAGTTAAAAGGAGTATAATCAGTTTTCTAGTCATTCAAAATACCTTCTATGCCAGCCGGTGATATAGCGGTATGGGACGCATTGTAAATACAATCACCAGCTTTAAGCAATAAAATCTGAGGCGATTGATGCTTTACACCATAACGCTCAGCTATCTTATTTGAAATATCGCGATGTTTAAGGAGATCCAGATAATAAACAGGCAGATCTTCCTTGCTTTTAGACCAACCTCTTTTAAAACGGCTCCATGCCAAATGACTTATGGCACACCTCGTACTATGTTTAAAAATTAAAACGCCATCGGGAGCGTGAATAGACTCTTTATCCACTTCCTCCAGTTGATGTATTTCAGTTAGTTCTCTGCACTGCATTAACTATTCACCACCTCATTACTGGCTGGAGCCTGAGAGTAAGCAGGGCATTTTTCCCCTGAACCACATGACTGAGCTATAATTCCCATAGCCACCAAAGCCAAAATTCCTATGATTTTTTTCATCCGTTTTATATTCTTCAGTTTTTTGAAACAACGCAAGTGAGCAAAGTTAGTTAATTTGCCAAACTACATCAGGCGCCATTATCAAACTATAAAATAAACCAATTATTTTAATATGAGTTCATTATCCCCCAAAATTCATTCCAGTTGGTTAAACGCCCTCCAACCTGAGTTTCAGAAAGATTACTTCAAAGCGCTGAAAAGCTTTCTGGTGGATGAGAAATCAAAATACCGGATCTACCCTCCGGGGCCGCTTATTTTTTCGGCCTATGATCACACACCATTTAACGAAGTTAAGGTAGTCATTATTGGCCAGGATCCATACCATGGGCCCGGTCAGGCAAACGGTCTTTCTTTTTCTGTTAGTGATGGTATACCCTTACCCCCTTCACTTAAAAATATTTACAAAGAATTGGAGGATGACCTTGGTTTACCGATTCCTCAAAGTGGTAATCTCGAAAAATGGGCTGACAGGGGGGTATTAATGTTAAACGCGGTATTGAGTGTCAGAGAGCGTCAACCTGCTTCACACCGCAACCAGGGGTGGGAAGTATTTACCGATGCCACCATTAAAGCTCTTTCGGAAAACAAGGAACATCTTGTTTTCATTCTGTGGGGGAAATTTGCCCAATCTAAAAAGGAGTTGATCGATACCAGCAAACATCATTTTGTAGAGTCTCCCCACCCCTCTCCTTATTCCGCTCGCAACGGTTTTTTTGGTAGTAAACCCTTTTCAAAGACGAATAACTACCTGAAATCCGTTGGTAAAGATCCTATTGACTGGCAACTTTGAGACACTTTCTTATAATTCTGATATTTTTTGGCTTGCGTATCTACGCTCAGGAAACTGATCTCCGGATACAGATTACCGGAGAATATGAATCTCTGTCTGTACTCGTAAAGAAATGGGAACGCAATAATCTGGATAGTATAAAACTCCGCCAAACATTAAATTCCGTTAAATTGGAACTTTGGCATGAAGGATATTTTCTTTCAACTGCTTCACTAGAAAAACAGGACACCATAGCTATGCTTACCATACAGCCTGGCAAGCTGCTGACCTGGCAAAAGGCAGATCTAAGTGTACCGGATAGCTTCCCACTGATACTCCCGCAGGGGGTTGATTTAAAGGGTAGTATTCTTTCAAACCAGAGTATAGCCGACTATGCCAACACCTATCTACGCTTCCTTGAAAATAACGGATATCCCTTTGCCCAATTGCAATTTGAAGAATATGAGCTGCTAAACGATTCCATAAAAGGGGTTCTTCAACTTATTCCCGGTCCTTATATTACTCTGGACAGTATAGTGATAAAAGGTTATACCCGCTTTTCAAAAAACGTTTTACGCTATGATTTACGGTACCAGGAAGGTATGGCCTACAGCGAAGCTTACATTCAAAAACTGAATGAATACATCAATCAAATTGAATACCTTTCATTTGAACGCTCTCCGGCTATTGCCTTCTCTAAAAACAAAACCATTCTCTTCCTCTATATCCAGGAAGTGAAAAGCAACCAGGTAGATGGTGTAATAGGGCTAAACACTAAAGAGGGTGGTGAAGTAACCTTTAATGGCGATTTTCAATTGCGTTTACTCAATATCCTTAAGAGAGGTGAAGAAATAAAGGTACGCTGGCGAAGACCGGACGAAAGTGTTTCGGAACTGGACCTGGGCCTTACTCTTCCCTATCTTTTAAATACCGCTTTTTGGATACAGGGAGGGTTAAATATTTTTCGGCAAGACAGCTCCTTTGTAAATACCGAAGCGGAGGGTTTAGTGAAATACCTTATTGAGAGCGGAAGCTTTTTAAGTGCCGGAATTGATTACCGTTCTTCCAATGTGCTTACAGAAAGTTTTTCCGACAACCCCGGCAGTTCGTTTAACTCTTTTAATACAACTGCCTATAAATTGGGTTACGAGCGCAGTGGTGTTAACCGGGTGGTTATTCCTACTAAGGGTAATTTCCTACAGCTATATGGTTCAACCGGTATACGAAAAACTGTAACCACTTCGCAAAGGCAATATGGTTGGGAAGTACTCAATGAACATTATTTCTTACTCTTTAAGAAGCATGTAGTTAAGATAGCAGCCCGCACAGAAGCATTAATTGGAGAAAACCTTTTTGAGAATGAAGTTTTCCGCATAGGTGGTTTAAAAACACTGCGTGGTTTTAATGAGCGAAGCATCTACGCTTCTTCTTATGGCATAGGCACACTGGAATACCGTTATATGATTGGTTCCTACGATTATCTTACCCTGTTTACTGACCTGGCCTATGTAGAGAATAATACACTCAATAATTATGCGGTAAACTATTTTTATGGCATTGGAACCGGGCTGAACTTTCAAACCAATAGCGGTATATTCTCACTTTTTTATGCTTTAGGACGTGATAACCTCAATCCGTTTGATTTCCGAACTTCAAAGATCCATTTTGGTTATATCAATCGCTTTTAAAACCATTGGTAAATAAAACCGTGTTTCTGCCGTTCATACCTTTACCTTTAAAATTTGCTTAGTAAATTGCATACACTAATCCACAGCAGGTGCTATTTATGAACTTTACACGCCCGTTATTTTTTTTGTTGGGTTTGATATTCCTCATCGGAGCTTCATCCTGCAGCTCCAAAAAAGGGTTTCAGGCCAATAACATCAATTACATTTACGACACCAAGAATTTGGCATTGCGACCTGATTTTTACACCTATCACGTAAACGATTCCATAACACGGGTCTATTATCGGGTAAATAGCAATAATCTATTGTATATGCGCAATGGTGAAAGTGTGGCTTACCGCGCAATATTCTCACTGAAATATATAATGGTTTCTTCTTTTGAGGATATTAATGTGTTGGATAGCGGTGGTTTTACAGTGCAGGATATGGAAATGGAACCTCCGCAAAAAGCGCTTACCGGCTCTTTTGAAATAAAAACCAAAAACCTGCCGGAAAACCGTCAGTTTGTTTTACACCTTACCATGGCTGACCTGAACCGGAAAGTAAGTTTTGAGAACTTTTTGCGAATTAATAAAAAGAAAGAACAAAGCCGGGAGAATTTTTTATTGACTGATACCACCGGAAATGTAATTTTCAAAAATCATATAAGTACAGGAGCTCCGTTCTATCTCAGCTATAATAAGCTCAATGCTGGTAAATATTACGTAAGCTATTATAAACGTGATTTCCCATTGGCGCTTCCACCCTATTCTACTTCCTCACAAGAGTCTTTTAGCCTGGACCCGGATACCACCTATATGGTAAATGCCGATCAGCCCCTGCTATTGGATAAGAATGGGTTTTATCATTTCCGGCTGGATACCACCCAATGGGACGGTTTTACAATATTCTCATTTTATGATCAGTTTCCCTATATAGCCAAAAGACTGCACTTAGGGCCACCCATGCGTTACCTCACCACCAAAAGGGAATTTGACAGGATCAGCGCAGTAATGAATGATCCGGTGGAATTAAAAAAAGAGGTCGATGAATTCTGGCTGGAACGCTCAGGAAGTGTAGAACGTTCAAAAGTACTGGTGGAAGCCTTTTACTCCAGGGTTCAGGAAGCTAATATTTTCTTCAGCTCTTATCTGCAAGGCTGGAAGAGCGACCGCGGAATTATTTACGTGATCTACGGACCTCCGGACAAAGTATACCGCTCTACCACCGGTGAGGCTTGGGTGTATGGTGATGAAACCTCATCTTTGTCTTATTATTTCAATTTTATAAAGGTAAGTAACCCATTTACCGGTAATGATTATTCCCTTAACCGGATGACATCCTACCGCTATGGCTGGGGGCAGGCCATAGAATCCTGGCGTAATGGCCGGATCTACAATTCAAAAGATATACAGCGTGAACAGGACGAATCAGACCAATACCGATACCAGCAAAGGGCTCCTTATTGGTACTAGACCCATCATAGAGGCTATTGAAGCGGGTAAGCAAATTGAGAAAATACTGGTGCAGCGGGGTCTTCGCAGTGCTACCTTCCAGGAATTAAAGCCACTGCTTAAACAACACGAAATACCGTTTCAGAATGTTCCAATCGAAAAACTTAACCGGATCACCCGAAAGAATCATCAGGGAGTTATTGCCTTTGTCTCTCCGGTAACTTTTCAAAGTCTTGACGAAATCATTACCCGCACTTTTGAAAAAGGTGAAACTCCCTTTATACTTATCCTTGACCGGGTAACGGATGTACGCAATTTTGGAGCCATATGCCGGACGGCTGAATGTACCGGTGTACATGCTGTAGTGGTGCCCACCCGTGGAAGTGCCCCGGTAAACTTTGACGCACTAAAAACCTCAGCCGGGGCTCTGAACCACATACCCGTATGCCGCGAAAATAATTTGAAAGACACATTGGACTACCTGAAAAATTACGGTTTGAAAGTAGTGGGCTGTACCGAAAAAACCGAACAGCTTAGTTATAGTGCCGACCTTACCGGCCCCATAGCCGTCATAATGGGTTCTGAAGAAAACGGTATTTCCGGTGAATATCTCAAAATGTGCGATTTTAGTGTGAAGCTTCCCATGCGGGGTAAGATTGGTTCACTAAATGTATCAGTAGCTACCGGGGCATTACTTTATGAGGTTATCCGTCAACAAGATTACATATGAAACAACTCATACTTTTTCTGGGATTTTTATCCTTCTATAATGTTCAGGCCCAATTCAGGTGCCAGGATATTAAACAGGAAATGAGCCGGGCTATGGCAGTGGCTCCATCTATTAATAATAATGCCAAGAGTGATACGATTGATATTCTGCATTATGACATAGACCTGAACCTTTACGATATAGCTGCTCAGCAACTGGAAGGGCGTTGCACCATACTTTTTACACCGAAAGTGGCCAATGTAAATATTATAAACCTGGACCTGCTGGAGCTAAATATCCAATCGGTAGAGATGAGCGGGATTCCTCTTTCCTATTCCTATAATGATACTATTATCCATATTCACTTAGGAGCCTCCTACGGATCAAATGACACTCTTTCTCTGGAAATAGCCTACAACGGCCAACCAGAAGGTGATGCCAGCGGGTGGGGCGGTTTTCATTTTCAAAACGGCTATTATTATAATCTTGGTGTGGGCTTTGCTGCCAACCCGCATACCTATGGACGGGTCTGGTTTCCGTGTTTTGACAATTTTGTGGAAAAAACCACCTATAATTTTAAAGCTATTACCAAATCGCCCAATAAAGCTTTTTTCAATGGTTTAAGGCAAGTACAAGCTTCATTAGGTGGTGACACCCTATATACCGAATGGAACCTTACCGACCCTATACCCACTTATCTGGCTTCAGTGGCCGTGAGTAATTATGCCGAAGTATCTCAAACAGTTAACGGGCTAAACGGACTGATACCCATTCGACTGATGGCTAAACCCAACGATACCGCAGCTTTAAAAACATCCTTTCAAAACCTGAAACCCACCTTTAATGCATTTGAAACTTACCTGGGCCCCTACCGATGGCAAAAAGTAGGATATGCCCTCACTACCAGGGGAGCCATGGAACATGCTACCAGCATTCACTATCCCAATTCACTGGTAACTGGAAACCTGAACGGGGAGGATATAATGGCGCATGAGTTGGCTCACCATTGGTGGGGTAATTTGGTAACCTGCGAAACAGCTGAGGATATGTGGATCAATGAAGGTATGGCCGAGTTCTGCAGTCACCTTTATTTGGAGCAGGTATACAGCCGCGAGCGTTACCTGGACGAAGTTCAGCAAAACGCCTATAATGTGTTAAACTCTGCCCATATACAGGATGATGGTTATAAGGCTATTGCAGGACTGGATCATGAATATGTGTATGGCTTTCATGTGTACCAAAAAGGAGCCATGGTAGCCCATAACCTGAGAGCCTATTTAGGAGACAGTACCTTTTTCGCAGGCTTGCAAGTTTTACTCAACACCAATGCCTTTGGTAATCTGAATACCCTGGAGTTCCGTGATCAGTTACAACAGATCACCGGGGTTTCCCTTCTCGATTTTTTTGAGGGCTGGGTAACAAATCCCGGTTATCCGACTTTTGCTGTTGATTCAATGGATGTTCCCGCTTTTGCTCAAAATAATATTGCCCATATAAAGGTGGCACAAACTGTAAATCACGCTCCCGCACTTTTTAAAAATGTACCGGTAGAAATAACCTTTTTTGCCGATAATGGAGATACGGTTAGCCGTCAGCTTCTTGTAAACGGAATAACTTCCGAAGCTACCTTTCAAGACCTGCCTTTTAAACCGGTTTTTGCGCTCTGTGGTTACAGCGGAAAACTGTTAAGTGGCGATACTTATGACGACTGGACTTTTGATCAAACCCGTTTTTATGTGCCCCGGCAGGGCAATGTCCGCTTTAATGTGAAAAGCATTCAGGATTCTGCGCGCCTCATAAGTATGTATCACTGGGCCGGACCGCATGGTAAAATTCCATCCGGTAAGGATTATAAGATTTCTGAAAATCGTTTTTGGACCTTTCAGGGCTTTGACCTTCAAAAAGCTGACTTTACAGCCCGTATAACTTACAATGGTTCTCTTGGCGGTAATGATCAGGACCTTGCCAGTGTAACCGAGGACAGCCTGATCGTATTATATCGTGAATATCCCTGGGAGCCCTGGACCATATATCCGGATCAGCAAAAAACGGATTTAGGTTCTTCTACCAATGGCCTGGGATACTTTGAGCTGGATAATCCCAAACCTGGCGACTATGTATTGGCCAACACTTCAGAGAAAATAGGCATCCGGGAAGAAGGTTCTGAAAAAGGTCAGATTGATATTTACCCCAATCCCAGTGAAGGCAGTGTAAACATCCGGTTCAAACAATCCGGAGGAGAAAAGCGGGAGATATTGGTCAGCGACTCTGCCGGAAAAACCATTTACCGGAATATCGTTCATCTTACCCAAAATTCACAAGAAGTTCAGATCGATCTTCCGGATACAACTACTTCTTATGTAACGGTATCCATAGACGGGCTTACCCAAAGGGTTTTGCTAAAATAGATCAGGCTTGTAAACTGGCCAGGCGCTCTTCCAGAGCTTTGATCTTGGCCTCGGCATCTGCCTGCTTCTTACGCTCGGCAGTAACCACCGGCTCCGGAGCATTATTCACAAAACGCTCATTAGAAAGCTTTTTAGTCACACTATGTAAAAAACCTTTTTGGTAATCAAGATCCTTTTGCATTTGACTGATCTCTTCTTCCCAGTTTACCTGATCTCCGGCCGGAATAAAAAATTCATGTGGTCCGGCCAGAAATGAAAATCCTGATTCACCGGCTTCTGCTGCTGGTTTAATAGCACTGAGGTTCGCCAGTTTACTGATCAGTGCTTTAAACCTTTCGGGAATAGCATCTGCTCCCGGACTGTGCAATTCAAGCGCCTCCCGGTTGGGAAGATTTTTAGACGCACGGATATTACGCACCCCGGAAATAATATCACGGGCCTGGTTAAAATTACTGATCAAAGCTGAATCATATGGTTCTGCTTCCGGCCATTGAGCCGTACAGACGGTTTCTCCTTTTTTACGATCACCCATCAGTTGCCATAATTCTTCGGAAAGAAAAGGCATGAACGGATGTATCAATACCGCTATCCTTTCAAAAAAGTCCATTGTATAATTGAGGGTTTCTATCTCAATGGGCTTTTGGTAGTCAGGTTTAACGGCTTCCAGGTACCAGCTGCAGAAATCGTCCCACACAAATTTGTAAATGGACATTAAAGCCTCCGACAAACGGTACTGCGAAAAGGACTTTTCAATATCCTCCACGGTAGCCTTAAACTGCTCCTCAAACCAACTGATAGCAGAAGCAGCCGCTTCGGTGGGTTCACCTTCCGTAACCTCCCATCCCTGGGTAAGGCGGAAAGCATTCCATATCTTATTACTGAAGTTCCGGCCCTGCTGGCACAGTTCTTCATCAAAAGGAAGATCATTACCAGCGGGTGATGTGAGGAGCATCCCTACCCGCACACCATCCGTACTATACTTTTCCATCAGGCCGATAGGGTCCGGAGAGTTCCCCAGTGACTTTGACATCTTCCGTCCCAGCTTATCCCTAACAATTCCGGTGAGGTACACATTATCAAAAGGTTTTTGATCTTTATATTCATACCCCGCAATGATCATACGGGCTACCCAGAAGAAAAGAATCTCCGGAGCCGTTATCAAATCACGGGTAGGGTAATAATAATTCACTTCTTCATTTTCAGGGTTGCGGATACCGTCAAATACGGACAGTGGCCATAACCAGGAAGAAAACCAGGTATCCAAGGTATCTGCATCCTGGGTAAGGTCTGATTCCACCAGCAAGGCATTACCGGTGATTTTTTTGGCTTCCTTAAGAGCTTCCTCAGCGTTTTCCGCTACCACAAAGTCATTCATACCATCTCCGTAATACCAGGCGGGAATGCGATGGCCCCAGTATAGCTGCCGTGAAATGCACCAATCGTGCACATTCTCCATCCAGTGGCGATAGGTATTTTTAAATTTAGCCGGTATCAATTGTACTTCATCATTCATTACCGCCTCCAGGGCCGGCTGGGATATATCCGTCATTTTAAGGAACCATTGCACGGAAATACGCGGTTCAATGATCTCACCGGTTCGTTCACTGGTACCTACCGAAGTTTTATAGTCTTCCACTTTGGCCATTTGCCCCTTTTGCTCCAGTTCCTTTGCTATTTCCCTGCGCACTACAAAGCGGTCTTTGCCTTCATAATGAAGTCCATTGCTGTTTAGGGTCCCATCATCATTCAACACATCTATCACATCCAGCTTATGACGTTCCCCGATCTCCTTATCGTTCACATCATGAGCAGGAGTTACCTTCAGGCAACCGGTTCCAAACTCTACACTCACATAATCATCTTCCAGAATAGGGATCACCCGGTTGGCAATGGGTACAATTACTCTTTTACCTTTGAGATTGTGATGGCGCTCATCATCAGGATTGATACAAATGGCCACATCTCCCAATATCGTTTCCGGTCGGGTAGTAGCTACCGTAATATAATTATCCTCACCCTCTATCTGGTATTTCACATAATAGAGTTTGGCGTTTACTTCTTTATGCACCACTTCTTCATCCGAAACCGTGGTTTTAGCCTGGGGGTCCCAGTTTACCATACGGTAACCGCGATAGATCTTACCCTTTTTATAGAGGTCAACAAAAACCTTGAGTACGGATTCACTGCGCACTTCATCCATGGTAAAGGCCTGTCGGTCCCAATCGCAGGAGCAACCTAATTTTTTGAGCTGGTCAATAATGATTCCCCCGTGTTTGTGGGTCCACTCCCAGGCGTGTTCAATAAATTCCTCACGACTAAGGTCCGCTTTAGAAATACCTTCTTCCTTGAGTTTTGCTACTACCTTGGCTTCCGTGGCAATGGAAGCATGATCCGTTCCCGGAACCCAGCAGGCATTAAATCCCTGCATGCGGGCCCTGCGGATAAGTACATCCTGCAAGGTATTATTGAGCATATGCCCCATATGTAAAACCCCGGTAACATTGGGTGGGGGAATAACGATGGTATACGACTTTCGCTCATCAGGACGGGATGAAAAAACTTTGTTTTCCAACCAGTACTGATACCATTTTTCTTCAGATTTCCGATAGTCGTAATTTGCGGGAATGCTCATGAACAGTGCTTTAAAGGAGATTTTAGCATAAAGGAGGCAAAGTTATAAATTGTAGTGGAGCTCTGGAATAAATCTTTGGCACATTTTTAGTGCACTAAACCACGGTTTTAAAAACGATTTTTTTAATATTACATTTGTCCAACTCAAAAGAAAATTACCATGAAAAAGTTTATCCTAACCCTAAGTTTTGTAGCTGCCGGAATGTTTGCTATGGCTCAGGAAAGCAACCCTAACGCGCCTGCTATTGAATTTGAAAAAGACGTAATTGATTACGGAACCATTGATCAAGGTGCCAACGGTGAGCGTGTTTTCGTATTTAAGAACACCGGAAAAGAACCTCTTATTATTTCCAGTGCCAAAGGATCATGTGGTTGCACGGTTCCTACACCTCCAAAAGAGCCTGTAGCTCCCGGAGAAACCGGTGAGATTAAAGTAAAATACGACACAAAACGCATCGGGCCTTTCACCAAATCAGTAACTGTAAATTCAAACGCATCTAACGGAACTCAGCAGTTGCGTATTAAAGGTACTGTAAAGCAAAAGGAAGTGGCCAAGACCTCTCCTGAAAAAGAAGAAAAAACTTCACTGCTTGAGCAGAAATAAGATTTAAGCTTATTTATACATTTGCACCCCTGTGTTGAAAAACGCAGGGGTTTTTTGTTTCTGTTAAAAATAGTTTAAATGCCGGCAGTATCCATAAAAGGGCAAACTATGCCCGAGTCTCCCATCCGTAAATTAGTTCCCTTTGCCGATAAGGCTAAAAGCCTGGGACGTAAAATCTACCAGTTGAATATAGGGCAACCCGATATTCTAACTCCGCAGGCGGCCATTGATGCTGTGCGGATGGCTGATATAAAAGTTCTTGCATACAGTCACTCAGCTGGTTTCGAGTCTTATCGCAACGGCCTCGCTGATTATTACGGTAAAGCAGGCATTGACATAACCCCGGATGATCTAATTGTAACCACCGGAGGCTCAGAAGCGATTCTCTTTACTTTGAATACTATTACCGACCCCGGTGATGAGATCATTATCCCCGAACCGTTTTATGCCAATTACAACGGCTTTGGTATTTCATCCGGTGTGAGTGTAGTACCGGTAACCTCGCGCATTGAAGATGATTTTGCCCTGCCCCGTATCGAAGAATTTGAATCGCTCATCACTTCGCGTACCAAAGCTATAATGATCTGTAACCCCGGTAACCCTACCGGTTATCTGTATTCAAAAGAAGAACTGGAGAGGTTGCGTGACCTGGTGATCCGCAATGATCTTTTCCTGATTGCGGATGAGGTATATCGTGAATTTGCCTATGATGACGCAGTACACCACTCCATTATGAACCTGGAGGGCCTGGAGGAACATGCTATTATGATCGATTCAGTATCCAAGCGTTACAGTATGTGCGGAGCACGCATCGGTTGCATGGTTTCACGAAACAAGGAGGTTATGGCCACGGCAATGAAATATGCCCAGGCACGCCTGAGCCCTCCCACCCTGGCTCAAATTGCCAGCGAAGCAGCCCTCAGTACCGGTCCCCAATACTTTGCCGATGTAAAGGAAGAATATGTAAAGCGCAGAAATACTTTGGTAGATGGCTTAAACTCCATTGAGGGAGTAAGCTGCCCAAAACCGAAAGGTGCCTTTTATGCTATGGCACAATTGCCGGTAGATAGTGCCGAACGCTTTGCCCAATGGCTGCTCTCTGCCTGGCAACTGGATAATGAAACCGTAATGCTGGCACCGGCTGAGGGCTTTTACGCCACCCCGGGTATGGGAGCCAATCAGGTGCGTTTGGCTTATGTACTAAACAATGCTGCGTTGGAAAGGTCTGTGGAGATTTTACGCAAAGCCCTGCAAAACTACCCCGGTACTTTACTATAATCTGGTATGATCACTATCCGTGAAAACGTATCTCTTAAGCCTTTCAATACTTTTGGAATTGATGTCAAGGGCCGCTATTTTACCGAAGCCCATTCCACAGAGGATTTACATGATATCCTTGATCATAAGCTCTTTGGCAGCGTTCCCGTACTCTGGATGGGAGGTGGCAGTAATATATTACTGGTTGCCGATTTTGAAGGCTGGGTAGTTCGTCTTAATCTCCTGGGTAAAAAACAGGAAAGCGAGGAAAACGGCAAGATGATCGTTTCGGCCAATGCCGGTGAAAACTGGCATCAATTTGTTCAGTGGACCTTGCAGCAAAAGTTGGGCGGGCTTGAAAATCTTTCGCTCATTCCAGGCAATGTAGGCACAGCCCCCATGCAAAATATAGGTGCATACGGTGTGGAAATCAAAGATACTTTTCTAAAACTGGAGGCCCTGAATATTGAGAATGGTGAGCTGGAAACTTTTGACCGTAAGCAATGCGCCTTTGGGTACCGTGAGTCCGTATTTAAAAGAAGCCTCAAGGGGAAATACATTATTACGAAGGTATACTTTGCACTTACTCCAGAAGATTTCCATAAGGTAAACACACAGTATGGGGCTATTGAGGATGAACTGCAGCGTATGGGTAAAACTTCCAGTATCCATTCTGTTTCGGAGGCGGTGATAGCTATTCGAAGCAGCAAGCTCCCCAACCCCAGGGAAATTGGCAATTCCGGAAGTTTCTTTAAGAACCCGGTGGTAACCTCTGAGCAGGCGGAGGAATTGAAAAAAGCTTATCCTGACATTGTAGCCTACCCGGTTTCAGATACGGAGGTAAAACTGGCCGCAGGTTGGCTGATTGAAAAAGCAGGCTGGAAAGGTTACCGCAAGGGTGATGCCGGTGTACACCAAAAACAAGCGCTGGTATTGGTGAACTATGGTAATGCTTCCGGCAGGGAAATTGTAGCTCTTTCAAAAGAGATTCAAGCTTCGGTATTTCATACCTTTGGTGTGCCTTTAGAAGCTGAAGTAAATATTATTGGTTAAGCGAATTTTAAGTAAGGGATTATGACTGTTTTTTTGATTACCACATTATTGATTGGACTGGGATTTGCCGGTATTGCCATTAAGATATGGGCAAAGAAAGACGGTGAGTTTTCCGGCACCTGTGCCAGCAACAGCCCTTTCCTGAACAAGGAAGGCGAGCCCTGCAGCTTTTGTGGTGCCGCACCCAGTGAACAATGCAAAAACGAAGATAAAACGGCTAAGTCAGCCTGAACATCCTTCTTTGTTTTTTATCTCGGTTAGAGTAGTTTAAAATACTCAACTGTGTTTTTTAACATAAGCCACTAATTCAGGTACAAAGCGCTTGCTGCGTGCCATACTGATCTCAAGTTCTATCTGTCCCAAAAATGCACGCTTTTCTTCCGGGAATGTCAAAGTAACCTTACCCTCTGCCATTGGGTTAGCAGGTATGTAGGTGAATGATACTGAAGCATTCTTCATATTCAGCCGGGTTCTGATCCGCTCTTCAATAGCATTTCCTATATCCGCAAAAAAACCTGGTGCCTCGTCTTCGCGGTTTATAGTTCCCGTATAAACAGAAGTTAGAAGATTTTCATTCACTTCCGTAATATGCACTTTGCCCTGGTGATGAACATCCGGCTCAAAGGTGCTGATCAGTTGCCCTTTGGTTACCCGCATATCACTTTTCTCCAATGCGTTTATAGCTAACCCCAGTTCAAGCACCAATCCGAAAAATAATCTATTTGTACTTTCATAAAGCCCGGCCAGCATACCCTGCGGTGAAGCTTCGCCCTCTTTGGCCATTAGTGAATTAAAATGACGGCATGGGCATTCTCCGACATGGAGATAAGGGAAGCTATTATCCATATAAAACGAACTGGTTTTACGTGCCCAGGTCCATTTACCACACAGGTATAAGGTTTGCCCGCATACAACTACACTATAATCAAGGGTTCCGGTAAACGAATTTGAAGCCTGTCCGGAAATACCACGCTCACTAAAGGTAATAGAACCGGTTAAGCCGGGAATACCGGCAATCGATAAAGTTGTGTTGCCGGTAAGCCGGAATCCATTAGCATTAATATCCCCTTTTACATGCCCTGAAATATTAAAGGGGCTGCCTGCCGGCAATAATTGAAAATCAGCATCAATCGAAAAGTGATCTGCGTGCAGCCTTACGTCAGCATTTATAACCGGATTACCGTTTATAAACCGCAAAAGGTATAAGCTAAACCGACCATTTGCCGCTCCGTTAAAAGCAGCTTTAAAGTTCAGCTCCATATCCAGAAGGCCGGCTATGGTACTACTTTTCAGTTCCGTTGACAATTCCTGAGTTACAGGGTATATCCTTGTTGTAGACGAATAATCCGTAAACGCTACCGGGATGTTCCCCTTCATTTCCAGGTGACTAGCCTCTACCTTGATACTAAAACCCACTTTTCTTCCGAGTATCGTAAGTGAGAGCTTTATCTCTTCGGCACCTAATACAGCGGTACCTTCAGCGGAGAAGATCAGGAGTTTTCCTTTAATACCTCCTCCCAAACTGAAGCGATCAACGGACAGACCACCATCAAAATTGGCGGTTGACCTGATATAGATCAATTCTCCTAACTCCAGGAGATTGAAAGCTCCCAGAAGTTTAATTTGCCTGCGATCGTTTGAGATGAGGGCAGTTCCGTCAATAGCGGTAAGGCCCAGCAAAGAAATATTTACATGCCCCATGTCCACCTCCTCTTCCTTCAGGCCCAGGGTATAATTAAATGCCGCCTGGTAAATAAACATCTGGCCATTTACCTGGCCGGAAATGCTTTCGCTATCCACATCAATATTACCTTTAAGCTCAACAGAGCCCACCTTTATGGTGCTATCACCCTTGAGTTCAAAACGAACAGTACTTATTCGTCCGCTCATATACCCATTCCAGGTAATAGGACTGCCCTCCGGCAAGAGATTAAAGTTCCCGTTAAAACGAAGTCCCTGCTCGTCTATTTCGGTTTCCTGGCTAAAGACAGGTTTTGGATTAATAGCTTCGGCAATCCAAACGTCCAGGGTACCACGGGCACCTATGCGTGAAGCCTGGATACCCGCTTCAAAATAGCTGCGTACCCGTATAAAACCTTCCGCCAGGTCAGCGGTGAATAATGCAATTACCGCGGTTTCGGGAATTACCGAAACATTGGTTTTTAAGGCGGCCCACCCAATCTTTGCTTCACCATTGGTAACCACAGCATTGTGCGGTTTTCCCTTGTATTGCACGGTACCTTCGGTTAAGGTAAAAGTGGTTTCAGCGGAGAGGAACTTCAGGGACATATCGATACCTGTCTTGTCCATATCCAGAGAGCCGCGCAGAGCGAACATCGCAAAGCGTCCTTCTATTTCACCGGAAATGGCCAGGTCATCACTGGTAATCTTTCCGCATATAGGCCTTACGGTACGCAGGCTAAAAAGCTCGTTACCGGGCAATAAATCAAAAACACCTTCAATCTGAAGTGCTTCCTGGTTAGCACTGGCATTAATTTCACCCGAGAACAGGGTATGTCCCAGAACCTGAAAATGAGTCTTACCCCTTCCTTTAAGTGCAAAGGGATGTTCTGGTGGGTCTATCTGCAGGGTAGCCAAAAGGTGTACATCAAAGAGTTCCGCCACCGTTCCGTTCAACAGAAAGCCGGTATTAAAGCGCTTTGAATCCAGAGCCACCAGGCCAAATGCCACGTCAAATGAGGTATATTCTGTTTTCCACTTTCCCTTCGCAAACAAGATCAAACCCTTATCATCTTTGGTAATGGGTTTACCTTCCGGGGAAGGAAGAATCGTCATGAGCGCATTGGCACCCTCAGCATCCAGATCCAGTTTCTGATAGCCATTCAGCGCCAGGAACTCATAGGGCGATACCGCCAGGTAGGCTCCCTGCACGGTGATCCCCATAAAATCGGACATTACTTCGCCTTTGCCATGGCGATATTTCAGCGGAATGGACTGCATCAATTCTACAATGTCAAAAAACTTGATCCCGTTCAATATATAGGCCATCAGCTGATATGCTGAAATGACGGGCAGGCCTTCTTTAAGCCCCAGCACTTTTTTACCAAGGTATTTTCCGGTGGAGATGTAATTAGGACCTACCGTAAACCGCAAATTGAAATTCTCATATTGCTGGTTGGGGTTTAATCGGAATTTCGGATCAGAAAAGAACTTTACCAGGTCCTTCAGCATACCACCAGCTTCTTTCAGGTCCAGGGAGGGTTCAGGGAACTCAAAGCTGGATTCCACCGTAATATCACCCAGCCCATAGTAGTCAATCGCCAACTTTTTGTAAAAAGCCGGTACCGGAATGGGTACCTGGGTTTGCCAGATGATAAAGATCAACAGATCGTGTACGCTTAGTCTGCGCCTGAATTTTGCCGGATTGCCCAGGTATTTGTCCCAGGATTCATCCATAAATACGGATGCCACTAAAGTGGGCAAATCAAACGTATCAAAATCAGCGTCTACCCGCACAGAAAACAGTTGACCGGAAAAGTAAGAGCCAATGGAAAAACCCCGTAATTCAAAGGCCGGTATCATCAAAGAAGGCATAGGTTGTACCATCAACAAGCGGATACCTGGTTCTGCACGAAGGCCAAATTCAAAACTCCCGCCTGGTTTCATGGCTATTTCCACATCAAATTCTTTGGGAATCTTCGGGTTGAGATACTCTGTGAACGACTCCGGCATACGTTTGACCTTACCTGAAATGGCTTCCAGCATATCACGCAAAGCTGGTGGCCATTCAATGCCTATAAAAGTTTCCAGTTTTTTCCATTCCAGCTTCCGGTCGTCACCGGTACCGCTGATGAATTGAGGTGGGTTGCTGAGAGGTATGGGAAGAGTTTCCGGTAAATTTTCCGCTACCTTCTTTAAATTCCCGGCTTTGAGCAATGTTTTGAGTAAATCCAAAGGAATGGCAGGATCCTTTTTGATCTTGAATCCAGCCTTAGCTTCAAAACCTCCCTTGGACATATTGATTTCAAGAACCGGTTTCTTGAACCAGATGCTTCCGTATTTGCCGGGATCACTCTCAGGACCAAATTCCAGTGCCCAATGATCTTTATCGGCTTCTGATAAAACGCTTATAGGGATATGGGTAAGAGAAATTCCTGCGGATACTTTACCGGAGGTCATACCTGCCTTAAAAGTTATACTCAGTGGTTTAACTTTATCTCTTGCCTGGGGATCATAGGTATCAAAGAGTTTGATCTTAGGCTCTCCTGATTCTGAGGCTTCTGTTCCAAACAGCTTATTCAGGTTTTCCGGCAAGTAATAGGACAGTGTAGCCTTAACGCCCACTGATTTTCCGGAAATCACCAACTTCATATCACCCAGCTTGAAGCGCGCTTTGCCGGTTTTAAAAGGTTCTACGGATTCTCCCACAGCGGGTAAGGTGATGCTCGGTATTTCGTAGTCTATAACTTCGTCTTTCCACACAATCCAGGATTCTTCACCGGCTATGTGAAGTCCTACCTTCAAACCCGCTTCCGGCAACACCTTCTTCAATTCGGGGATCAGCTTGGTAAATTGCAGCTGGAAGTCGGCATCAAAAGACCACTGCGAAGATTTATATTGGATCTTGAGCAGATCCAGGGTAAATTTCATTTCTGACCATTCTACTCCACCTTCCGGTAAAAACCGGTACGGCAATAATAGTGGTATGCCAGACATGGTACCACTTCCTTCGTCAGGTTTAAAATGGAGGGAATATTCTTTGTCTCCCGTTTTTGCTTCTATGGTAAGGGTGCCTACCATATCCAGCAGCCAGCTTTTTTCCGTACCTGTTTCCAGCTCTGCCAGTTGCAAACCACCCTGCAGTTCCACCGACCATTCGTAACCTTTCTCCGTTTTGGCCACCTTCACCTTAAGTTCTCTGTACGCCAATCTGCCCAGTCCGGAAAATTCCAAATGCGACTGCGCTTTTACGGTTAGCTCCAGTGATTTTTTTCCGGAATCCAGAGCTACCGCTACCGAGTCCAGCCGTACATCCAACACTTCCCGGGGGATAATCTGTAATTTTTCAGGGAGTAGCTCGCCTAAGGATATGCCTTTCTCAAAGCTTAGACCTCCTTCAAAAAACCAGGCTTTACCGGAAACTCCGGCTTTTACAAACACTTCTGTTTTTTCACCCAGCTCCATCACTCCCATTAAACGAAGGCTCTTATCCGGTACCGAACCGGATTCATAGGAAAAGCCCAAACCCACCTGTGTCAGTTTCACATCAAATAAGCCCACGGATATGGTTAGGTCACTTCCCAGTTCACCTTCAAAATGGAACTTTACGTTTTGCCCTGTTTTTTCCCCTCCTATGCTAAGCCCTGTCACTGCTACTTCAGGAAGATCGGGCAAATCCGGTACCAGGCCTTTTACAAATTGGGTAAGGCTTACATATGAGCCATTGGCCAGTGAACTGTTAAACCCGAGGGTACCGCCATAAAATCCCAGGGTGGTATCAATACGCCCTACGGCTGCCTGGCTATTGAAAAACAAAGATCCTCTTGCCTCTGCATTTAATGTTACATGATCTTCAAAGGGGTTGTAAACCGCGAAATTGAGATGGATATCCCCCAGGGAGAACTCATTGCTAAGCAATGGCAAACGATGTTCTTTGGCAATACTAAATTCCGCTGACAGTGAATACGGTTTTAAGGATTTTGTATGGATTTCCACGGATACCCGCTCCAGGGCCACATCTGTTATACCTGGAAAATCATCGGGCAAGGCACCATCAGGCGATTTTCCGCCCAAAAGCGCTGCAAAATTACTGAGACCGTAGCGGGACACTTCGCCCAGTTCGCTTTCCACGGATATCATTCCCGGGTTTTGTACCGGAAGCATGGCATAAATAGGTATTTTAGGAACCGGAGAATCCGTGAATTCCAATTCTCCATACAGGCGACTGACGGATATGGTACTGAACGAAACAATCTGATCTTTTATTCCTGCATTAAACAGCCCGATGATATCAAACCCGGTGGCTCCTTTAATGGATCCAAAGGATTTTTCAAGTACCTCGGTACGCAGACGCATACGCGGCACATCATCGATCAGTTGAATGGGTCCGCTAAGTTTCATGGTCTTACCGCTCAAAAACTCAGCTACCCAATCCAGTGATTCTTCTATGGTAAGTGTGGCCGTAAAATACAGGCCTTTTTTAATACGGTCATCGTACTCCCTGTGGTAGTTGTGCCGGGCAAATTTTTCCTGAAGGTGTTCCAGTTCCTTATAATTACCTTCTTCATAAGTGGATTGTAATATAAAATGCGGCTCTTTCAGCTTTGTGTAACTGGCCGTTGTATTGGCTATACTTGTATAACTTGTACTCAGCTTATAATCTGTGGTTTTATTATGAATATCCACTGTTACCTGTACGCGGTTCTCTTCATCCAGGTAAAACTCACAACCGGCTACGCACCCTTTCAGGTTCATGAATGGTCCCGGTACCCTGGCAGATACAATTTCTACCTTGTTCTCTTTAAGGCCAGGTTTATCAGCCTGCAATAACTGCAGCTTATCCGAGCCCATAAAATTCCGGAGCAGCTTTGAAACAGCTTCTGACTCCAAACCCTTCCCCGTAATTAAAAATTCTCCGGTCTCCTCATTCCAGGCTTGCTTTAACTTATCGTATAACTCTTTGATATCCATGTGTGGTAAATGCTATTAGGTGAGCGTAAGCGTAACCGGAAGGTGATCGCTGAGAATTTGCCGGGTAAGTAATAGCGCATCATTAAACCCCAAATTACTGGTTCCATTTAATACATTCTGAAAATGATTTACCAGGCTTCCGGCCTTGGCCAACTCATCGTTAAGGTATTTGACCACTTCATCGTATTTCCTTTTTTGAAGTTTGTTTTTAAGAACTCTTAAGGCCGATTCATCAATCTTCATATTGTTAACCGGGGCTGTTTCAATTTCCTCCAACATAAGAGCCCTGTCCTTTTTTCTAATATAAGGGCTGGTGAACATTTTCCCCAGCTTCTTAGCCGCCATTTCACGGATGATCTCAATGAGATCATCCATAACCGCCAAACTACCACTGTTAATGAGGTAATTTCTCAATTTTGCTTCCTTGATCAGCTTATTCGGAATATCCACCACTTTACTGGCCTTATTCCGTGTTGATTTTACTATGAAATTATCATAACACGCATTACGCAGTTCAAGGGTATTGTTATATGAGCCATCCTTGGTACTGTCCCAGTATTTAAGGTAGGTGTTTTCAGTTAGCATTGTTTTATAGCCCGCATAAGCCTTGTAGGCCTTATCATCCTTATTGGGGTCAGCATTAAAATCTCCCGTCACCACCACCTCTTTTATATCAAATGGACCTTCATTTGTTTTAAGGTCAAACCCCTTCTTAATATAATCTGCGGTTCCCGCATCTTCCATTATGCCTCCGGGGTAGCTGTTATTCCCAAAACGCCCGGCCATATTGTGCCACGCCAGCACGGCTGTTTTTTTACCACTCTCATCGCAAAACAGGCCTGCTCCCAGGGGCCGTTCCTTTCCATATTGATAAGGAAATGTTAACAGCGGTATCGCGTATTCAACATTATAAAAGGATCCATTCTTTACATAACGGCTACTTTGCTGATAGTCTTCCACTTTCACAAGT
This sequence comes from Owenweeksia sp., assembly GCA_965212245.1. Classification (GTDB taxonomy): domain Bacteria; phylum Bacteroidota; class Bacteroidia; order Flavobacteriales; family Schleiferiaceae; genus CAKZNE01. The sequence goes on from OZ243107.1 coordinate 3,765,433, forward strand.
GTTTCCTTCGCCAGCGAATCATAGTCATACATTTTCCATTGAGCCTTTTTTAATACATAAGGGGTTACTTTTTCGTAGCGGTACAGGAATACATACACTTCAAGAAAATTATGATCCGAGACGTTAAAACCATAATACTGTTTATGTTTTTGCTGCAGAATTTCACATAACAGGCGTGCTATGGTAATGGCCACTTCCGGCTTAGTAGTTTTAATTTCTATGAGTACCACAATATCAGCATCACTATCAGCAATAATATCCACTACCGTATTTACCTGTGCTTCATAAGCTGAACGTTTATTACCAAATTGCTCGATGTTCCAGGTGAAAATTTTCATGGTTGTGGTTTTAAACCGATAAAGGAAAAATGAAGTGTGATCTTACCCCTCTTTGGAAACAGGTTTCAATGGAAAAAACCAAAATAGAATTTCCGGATATTATGGTAATGTCATCATCAATGAGGTAGTCCGAAACCGTATAGCGGTATAGATAATTCATGAGTAGAGAGAGTGCAATGTCCTCACGAATATAGAACTAACCCATGACATTTTATACTATCTCTATTCATATAGGATTTATTAAAATATTCTTATTGACATTCAGTATATAATGATCAACTGGTAATTTCAGCAAATTTGTCCGACCTCAGTTCTTTTAATCGGATAATGCTTGAAGATCATAAAGCAGGTATATTTAAAAAAATGATAAACCATTCCCTTAGCTCGTGTGTGCCTATGCCATTTTTAATGATTATCTGTTTTGGATATTAAAAACTCCTGCATCCTTCAACAAAAACTCCGGGACGTTTTTTCAAACGGAACAGGATGTTTTCTCTAAAACTCCGGCATGTTTTTACTCATGGACGGGCATCCATACATCAAGAGCTAAGGTTATATATCCCTATCATGCTCAAATTACTGAATAACAATATTTTAATATTCATGATATTTAGAGGGGTTTTGGATTTTGAGAACGTATTGTGTAAGTATTATTAAACGTTATGGATAACAAACATCCGTACCGGGGTGGTTTGGCTATACTGGATTTTTACTTTTTTATATCAAAAAAGTATAATTCCCATTCACTAAAAAAACTCATCCATTCAAATATTTATTTACTGAATATTCATGCCTGATACTACTTTAGAAGCAAACTAATACTCTATGGGCTCCTGATAAGCGCCCTTTAATTAAACCTTCTATAGTATGAAACAGAAAGACTCTACTCCAGGCCTTATGGCCGTACCTACCAATGGTTATGTGCCTATGGGAACCGTTATTGCTTTTTTACTCCCTGCGGGCAACATTCCTGCGGGATGGTTACCTTGTGACGGTTCTGAGATACCGGCAGATAAATACCCGGATCTGATCTCCGCTCTTAACAGCTCTACTACTCCCAAGTTAAACGGGCTGGTGTTGCTTGGCACCGGTACCGGTGCGGATTTGAATAACCTATCTAAGAACTTTACCCTGAATCAAACAGGTGGTGAGTACGAAAACACGCTTAACCAACTACAGATGCCTTCCCACCAGCACCTGGGATGGGGCGGTGGTGGTACCGATTGGGGTGGAACTACCAGTATTTCCTCTAAAGATGGCTTCACCGGCTCAGGAAAAATAGACGGTGATAATCATATGGCGGGCTCTACCTATACCGGAGGTCAGCTTTCTGAAGAAGCTCTGATTGCTATAGACAATGGCAACCTGACTGCCAATGAACCCGGAATTACCCAGGGTCATAATAATATACAGCCTTATTATGCTGTAAATTACATCATCTACACCGGTGTAAACGGTTAATCCGGGCTTTTTCTCCAGTTTAATTTTCCAAACCTTATTGTTATGTTTAAAAAATCAGACCCTTATACTTTTACCCGGTTCAGTGCGCTCTCCAGGCGCACTGAATCCGGTGCTGAGGAAATAATCGGTTCCATAGCCATGGAATACGAAGTAAGCCTCTATGAAGATGTTCAATCCAACGGACCGGAATCGGTAAGCAAATCCAAAAACCAGAAGTTTGTGGTGAACAGTACTCAGCGAATTAAGATTTATAACCCTACGGGACTTACATCGGGACCCGATACAAACCTGGACAGTTATAATGATTACCCGGCTTTGCTCAGTACGCGGATGTCATTGGACGGAGGACAATTTGAGCTCATTGACTACTCACCTCAAACCATAAACACCCAGGTAGAAACTTCAGGTTCCTATGGCAGCTCGGACGGGCAGTCTAAATCCAATTCCAGCAGCAATACAGTAGGCTCTTCTGTTTCGCAAACCAATTCATTCAGTACCTCAGTAAGTGTGGGCCAGAATTTCGGAGGTGGCTCAGCTACCTATGAACATTCTTCAACCGTTACCCGTGAAAAATCTCAAACTACAGGAACAGAGGTCTCCGCCAATAATTCGGTAGACTCTTCGCGCTCTGCATCTATGAGCATTAAAGACTGGGGGGCCTATGCTCTTGTAAACCCTGCTTCTCAGGAACCCACCTGGACCTTTGGGCAGGAATATCCCTGGAACACCATTGAATGCCGTAAAACCACCGGCCACATTAACCCGGATAATACCAACCAGGTAGAAGTGGTTATCCCTACTTCCATGCAGGATCGTTTGTACGATAACGGGGGCTCCCTCTATCCGCCCAGTGAACTTTCTACTTACGGGATCAACTTTGTTATGAAGTCGTCATGGATTGTGATGATGCCTAATGACAGCAGTAAGGATACGGTATCCATTGATCATATAGTAAATTATTTCACAGCCTCTCACCTATTGACGCAAACGGGATCGGATAGTGGTACAGCCTACGGTGTAGAGGTGTATATTGACCAGCAACCGATAAGCCTGAACGGTGACCTGAGCACAGATCTCAACCTGAACTTCATGGCGCTGAGTCCTTTAAGTGCAGCTGCTATTGTGGGGTTCATTCCCAACCGATTCATTATTAAGCCGGAAGCTGCTACGGATACCAGTGCTCCCGTACCCTTCAAGATCATTTCGGCTACCAATGATCTGCTGATCATGGACACTACAAGCTACCCGGATGACTGTGAGGCAGGTGCAGGCTTTGAAGCTTCTGAAACCTCATTAACAGCCGGTTTTGCTCCCAACTGTACTAGTCTGCAAATAACGCTTTATTTTAAGGTGATAGATTCGGTGAGTAATTACAACCTCTTTATGAAGCATTGGAAAACGGGAGCTACGGGAGTGGTTCTTACTATGCTTATTAATGAAGATGAGGAAACCACCATTACGCAGTATGTGGATGCTCAGGAAGCTGAAGGCGGAGAGAACAATATGCTCTCCATTTCACTCCGCAACCAGAACTTCACTTCAGTGGATTACCATGACTTTCTGCAACTGGGTCTTAACTCCATACAAATAACCATAGAACCGATTGGAGGCACCTACCAGGAAGATAGCGATTACCAGGTACGGGCAATTTCCATTGAGGAGGGTTAAACATGAAATCTCCGTCCACCGCTATAAAGACCGCTAAGCGCAAGCGCACCTTAAAAAAGAACACCACATCCACACACGCCAGCCTGAACGCTGAATACAGAATGGCGGGTGAGCAAATAGGGGTACAAGCTTCGTCAGACTCTCTGGCTGCCCGGAAGAACCGTTACGCAAAAACCCTGAAGACCCGTAATATGGCGGGGCTTAGTAGTACTCGTTTCGGGAAGTCCTATCGGGATCTGCAGCCCGGTCATGATGAACTGGTTTCTACCTCATCGGTGCGTGAGCTCATGCGCGGAAGTGTATCCCGTTCTTCTCTCTCGGGAAAGTCAGAAGCAGTATTGGACACATTTTATAACAGTCTGTCTGATGACCGCTTTCCCTCGCATATGTCTGGTTACTCTTCCAGCAAGGGTACTATGCAACACCCTACCGCTGCCGGCCGGGGAATTTGGGACCGCAATGCCCGGGGAAATAGTAAGGCGCATTATGATATGGACCTCAAGCGAAAGCAGGAGGTAGCCAGAAGTCTTACTCAGGAGCTGAGTAAGGGGAGTAAGCTGGAAACCATATCCAAAGCGGTTAGACGGAGAGCTATCTCTTTTACGCTTAATGAGTTTACTGCTCCGGCCACCGCCAGTGATCAAAAGCCCGCCTCAGGCGTAAGCCTGAGTGAGAAGAAGCGGCAGGTTGAAGCGCGTGAGGAGTTGAAAAGAACCTTTGTTTCACTGGGCGGAACTCAGGAGCACTCTGCTGATCAAAGCCTGAACAGAAGGTGGGGAGACCGCAGTACTAAAAGGTCTGTGTCACCACCCCGGAGGTAAGACATACCGGCTTTTTATGAGGCGCAGAGGCTTGGCCCAAATACATCAGCTAATCTGAACAATCGCAATTGATGATGATATGTTTGACACGGTGGCCATCATGGCTATGCAGTAAATACTTAAAAGTAAGCTTCTACAACGAAACAGCCAGGTTAAATCCTGATGATAAAAGATATACCCGATATGGATAATATTTTTAAAACCCGAATGACGTGCTGAGCTGAAACATAGGTAAATACATAGCCACCAGGATCAGGGCTACCAGAAAGCCGAGGAAAATAATGATGATTGGTTCCAGGGCGTTGCCCAGCATTTTGGCGCGATGCTGTAACTCGTCCTCCATCTGCATACCAAGTTTTTTAAAGATCAGTTCCAGTTGATTAGACTCTTCGCCTACTTTTACCAGAGTTACCAGGCGGGCGGGGTAGATATTAAACTTAGACAGTCCTTCATTTAAACTGGAACCCTGTAATATCATATTACGTATTTTTTCCAGCGAACTGGATATCGGGTAAAAGCGTACCATACGCAACGCTTAAGTGGAGAGAAGTGATAAACTTCATTTGTTATTATTAAAATATTTTAAATTTATTCAAGTCTAAAATCATTCAAATAGTTTACCCATCATTTCCTTAGATTGTTTATATGCCTTATCAGTAGGCTTTCCTTTTACAAACCGGTAACAATCCTCCGGGGTTGTTTCAAACTCCTTCAGTTCATTGAGCCATTTATCAATAATTCCTCTCCACTCTTCATAAGCAGATTCTCTTCCTCCATTAATATATACGTCATGAGTAAACTCGTTGACCAAACCGTCTCGGAATTTTTTAACGTCTGCCTGCACTGTGCTTAGAAAAATATACCTTATTCCATACGCCACCCCCATACTATCTTCCAGCTCTTTAAATTGCCTTCTGGCTATCCTTGCAGATAGCTCATAAATATCAAAAACAACTTGTTGCATGGCTACTCCTATTGAGTCTTTAAAAGAAAAAACAGAAGTATTCATCTCAAAAGCCGGGACAAAGTATACCTTATCCAGCTTCTCTTTTCTGTGTTTCTTTCGTTTGGGTACGTCAAGAACAGCAAATAATCCCACAGATGCCGAGGTGCACAATTGAAATGTATCACAATATACTTTTAATCTGGGGTCAGCATTAAAATTCCCTTTGAAGTCTGTCGGTTTAAGTTTTCTATCCGCTTGCCAAAAAATATGGGTATCCGAGTTAGTAGGCAGAACAGTTTGAGCCACCCCCCCCCGGGAATCCCTAAAAAACTGAATACTATAATTACAAAAACCCTTATACACAGGGCACAATTTTTATAAGGTACTATCATTACGCTATATTTCAGAAATAACATACTTCTCAAACCCCCTGGTCTGGTATACCTCCCAATCCCCATCTTCATTGGAATAAATAAGGTAGCCCTCCAGGCCAGGTTTCGAGTCGAGGAATTCAATCGTTTTTTTCACACCCTTTACCATGCAGAGGGTGGCATAGGCATCCGCATCCATCGCATTGGGTGCAATTACAGATACGCTTAGCAAGCGGTTACGGGCCGGAAAGCCTGTAGCCGGATTAATAGTGTGCGCATATTTAAGACCCGTCTCTTCATCTACCCAAAACTTACGGTAATTACCGGAGGTAGCCAGGGCCGCATCTTTAAGGGCAATAATCACCTGAAAACGGTCTGCCTCATCCAGTTCCTCGCTGGGCTTATCAATACCAATCTTCCATACCTCACCATCGGTATTGGTTCCGCGGGCCCGTACCTCACCTCCTACCTCTACCATGTAATGTTCTATGCCCTTACGCTCCAAAAAAGCAGTGATCACATCTACCGTATACCCCTGGGCAATGGCATTAAAATCCAGTTTATAACCCCGGGGAATTGCCACTTGTGCATTTCGCTGACGCAGGTTCTGATAACCTATAAAATCTTTCACGCTATCTACCCGGGCTGAGTCTACCTCGTGTTGTTTAGAAAGGCCAAAACCCCATAATTCCACCATAGGTCCGATGGTAGGATCAAACTGTCCGGCTGATTCTTCGCTTATTTCCAGAGAACGCTGAAGTACACGTTGAAAAAGACTGTCCACCGTTACGAGTGTATCCCCTTTATTGATCAGTGAGATCAATGAACTAGCCTGATAAGTGCTCATGGAGGCATCAATGGCTTCAAATATACCCTTGATCTCTTCGGAGTAATCCACCCCGTCCAGCACGCGGTATTTGATCTGGAAAGTAGAACCTTGTGCGTAACCGGTATTGTTTACCTGTATGAGTTGGGGCTCCTGTTTACAAGCAGATACAATCACAAAAAGCAGGGCCAGAAGGCCTGGAATGGCGGGTTTCTTCATGGTGTCAAAAGTAAGAAATCGCTTCTCTCCGTTAAGCACATAGTGTTAAAATCCGATGGTGATCAAAGTGTTTATTTACTTTTAAGCCAACTTTTCCAGGTAGTCTGACCATAGTAATATATACCTGAAATTAGCATGAAATCAACAACTAAACAATATAGTTATGGCACAAATGAAAACACCCGGGGTCTACATCGTTGAAAAAGATACTCTTGGGATTAATGTAGTTGCAGTGGAAACGGATGTACCCGCTTTTATCGGGTATACCGAGAAAGCCGAAAATGTAAACAAGTCCCTGCTTAACAAACCTTTCAGGATAACCTCTTTAAGTGAGTATGAGCAGTACTTTGGTGGAGGTGCGGTTAGAGAATATGACATTAGTGAAACAGAAAACGGACCTGCTGTTAACCCCACCGGGCAGCCTTACATTTTCTTTAACGCTTTGCGATTTTTCTACCAGAATGGCGGAGGACCCTGTTATATTGTTTCTGTAGGTAATTATACGGATGATATCAGCCTGCAGCCATTACAAAATGCTATTCAATTCCTCGAAAAAGAGGAGGAACCAACTATGCTGGTTATTCCGGAAGCTATAAAACTACAGCAAAGTGATTGTTTTACACTTCAGGAAAATATGCTGAACCACTGTGGGGAGGAAATGCAAAACCGCGTAGCAATCCTGGATATTTATGAGGGCTACCAACCTCAAACCAATGATGGTAATAACGTGATTACTACCTTCAGGGATAATATTCGTATAAACAATTTGTCTTATGGTGCTTCTTATTACCCCTGGTTGCGCACAACAATAATGAATACCAGTGAAGTGAGCCTCAATAACCTGAGTTCAGGAAGCATAAAAACACTTGAGAGCATCCTTTACCAGGAATTTAATGTTTCTCCCGACAAAACCGAAGGTGAGGATCAGCGAACCCGTGAGATAAGAGATCTGATAAACAGCATTTCCGAAGTGGTTAAGGATGACCAGTATGGGCATAAGGTGAGAGAGCTGACTTCCACACTTACAACCCTAAGTCCCGTATTCAATGCCATAATGACGGACATACGTAATGATCTTAACCTACTCCCACCTTCATCCGCTATGGCTGGTATATACACCTTGGTTGATAATAACCGGGGGGTTTGGAGTGCCCCCGCCAATATCTCTATAAGCTCGGTGATTGAACCATCGGTAACGATCAATCATGATGAACAAGAAGACCTGAATGCACCTCTGAACGGTAAAGCCGTTAATGCCATTCGGCATTTTCCCGGAGAAGGTGTATTAGTATGGGGCGCCCGAACCCTGGATGGAAACAGCAGTGACTGGAGGTATATCAACGTACGAAGAACCATGATTATGCTGGAGCAATCTATCAAAACAGCTTGCCGGGCTTTTGTTTTTGAGCCTAATGATGCCAATACATGGACTGCCATAAAGAGTATGATCGATAGCTTCTTATATGATCAGTGGAAACAGGGAGCACTGGTTGGTGCAAGTCCATCTGACGCTTATACTGTAGCAATTGGCCTGGGGTCTACCATGACGGGAGAGGATATACTTAATGGTATTATGCGGGTAACCGTACTGGTAGCCATCAGCAGACCTGCAGAATTTATTGAGATCAGCTTCCAGCAGCAAATGCAGAGATCCTGATCCTTGAATTTAAGGAACTAATGTACCGAACCAGTCCTGCTGTAAAAGAAGAAGTAAAGGTGTAGGTTTCCCATATACCCGGCTACTTCAGACACGCCTCGATACGGCCTTCGGCCACTCAGTATGACCAAAAAAAGCGGCCAAAGGCCGCTTTTTTTTAAAATCTTATGTATAAGGTCTAAATTCTCATTATCCCCCAAAATCGTCAAAGGCAACATTTTCGGGTGGTACACCCCAATCGTCTACCATTTTAAGTACAGCCGCGTTCATCAGAGGCGGTCCGCAGAAATAGAATTCAATTTCTTCAGGCTCCGGGTGTTTACTCAGGTATTGTTCAATAACTGCATTATGTACAAAACCTACAAAGCCATCGCCTTTTTCATCTTCAATATCCTTTTTCTCAACCCAATTGTCCTCTGGTTTGGCATCTGATAATACCATGTAGAATTTAAAATTGGGGAAGTTCTTTTCGATCTCACGGAAGTAATGAATATAGAACAATTCATCGCGAGAACGCCCTCCGTACCAGTAGGATACTTTCCGGCCTGTTTCAAGGGTTTTGAAAAGCTGGTAAATGTGTGAGCGCATGGGTGCCATACCGGCCCCCCCGCCTATATACAACATTTCCGCACCCGTATCCTTAATAAAGAACTCTCCGTAAGGTCCGGAGATGGTACACTTATCACCCGGCTTCAGATTAAAGATGTAGGATGAAGCGATACCGGGATTGATGTCGGCCCAGGTATTTTTAGCACGGTCAAAGGGAGGAGCGGCCACCCTTACATTCAACATCACATTCCTCCCTTCTGCGGGGTAGGAAGCCATGGAGTATGCACGTACTACTTCTTCATCATTTTTCATCACCAGATTACGCATGGCGAATGGCCCTTCAGACCAGTCTTTTTCAAACTTATCGGGTTCTCCAGGGTGATCTTTAGGGTGAGCCTCGATATCCATATCCGAGAACTTAACCACGGTGGGCGGAATTTTAATCTGGATATACCCCCCAGCCTTGTAGTCCATATCCTCAGGGATCTCCACTACAAATTCTTTAATATAGGTGGCTACGTTGTAATTGGAAACTACCGTAGCTTCCCATTCTTTAATTCCGAATACTTCTTCCGGAACTTTCACCTTCATATCATTCTTTACCTTCACTTGGCATCCTAGTCTCCAGTTTTCCTGAACTTCCTTACGGGTGAAATAACCTACTTCAGTAGGTAGTATCTCGCCTCCGCCTTCTTCTACCTGGCATTTACACATAGCACAAGTACCACCACCACCACAGGCCGATGGAAGGAATATCTTTTGATTGGAAAGGGTGGTTAAAAGGGTGTTCCCCGATTCTACTTCCCGGGGTTCTCCGTTAATATCCAAAGTTACCGGACCGGAGGGGGCCAGTTTAGCCTTGGCACCCAGCAGTATGGAAACCAAAAGGATAATCACAATAAAGAATACGACTATACTGGAAATGATAACCGTTGATGTTGCCAAAAATACCATGGTCTTCTTTCTTCTTTAAAATCAGTTATAATTTAATTCCCATAAAGGCCATAAAGGCAATACCCATAAGACCGGTTACGATAAAGGTGATACCCAATCCGCGCAGAGGTGCGGGAACATTAGAGTAACGGATCTTTTCGCGAATAGCCGCAATAGCCACAATAGCTAAAAACCAACCTATACCACTACCTATACCAAATACGGATGCCTCAGCAATGTTATTGTAGTTACGCTCCTGCATAAAGAGTGAACCACCCAGAATAGAACAGTTTACCGCAATAAGAGGTAGAAAAATACCCAACGCACCGTACAGGGCGGGAGCGAACTTCTCTACAATCATTTCCACCAGCTGTACCAGGGAAGCAATTACTGCAATGAACATAATAAAAGAGAGAAAGCTAAGATCTACCTCAGCAAACTGCGGTCCAAGCCAGCTCAGTGCTCCTTCTTTTAATACGTAATTTTCAAGCAGATAGTTAATAGGCACAGTAATACCTAATACAAAGATCACTGCCGCACCAAGACCTACACCGGTACTTACTTTTTTTGAAACCGCCAGGTAAGAACACATGCCCAAAAAGAAGGCAAAGATCATGTTCTCTACAAAGATGGCTTTGATGAATATGTTTACTAATTCTTGCATGTCCGTGTTTTCTTAGTTTTCTTCGATTAGTTTACGGTTGCGGGATCTTTGAACCCAAATAATTATACCCACTACTATAAGAGCCATTGGAGGAAGAAGGAAAAAGCCATTATCGCTGTAAAAACCTCCGTTATCAAGGTACCAGCTCTCAGGTATGATCTGCACACCAAAAAGTTGGCCTGACCCGAAAAGCTCACGGAAAAAAGCTACCACGATAAGAATCACTCCATATCCCACGGAGTTTCCCACACCATCTAAAAAGGCTTTCCAGGGGCCATTACCCAAAGCAAACGCTTCAAAACGTCCCATAATAATACAGTTGGTAATGATGAGCCCCACAAAAACCGAAAGTTCCTTAGACACATCGTATACATACGCTTTCAGCACCTGGTCTACCAAAATCACCAATGAGGCCACAACCACCAGCTGAACGATAATACGTATACGGTTGGGGATAAGGTTACGCATCAGGGAGATGATCACGTTACCGGCACATAGTACAAAGAGTACCGATATTGCCATTACTACAGCTGGGTACAGTTTTACGGTAATTGCCAGTGCCGAACAGATACCCAGTACCTGCACGGTAATAGGGTTATCATCATTAAACGGATCACTGATCAGCTTGCGGTTTTTCTTGCTAAAGAGTGGCTCTTTCTGTTTTTTCTGCTTTTCTAAAGCTTCGGTTACTTCGGCCATATCTTCTTTGTTGTTGTTATCCAATGATTGTTTGTCTTTAGGCTTACTTCATGGCGGTTGCTCCGTTTCCTGAATCGAAAGTAAGCAGGAAGGGAAAGTAAGCATCCATATTATCTTCTATCATATCCTGTACCCCTACTGAAGTAATGGTTCCACCGCTGATACCATCTACCTGGTAGTCGCCAGCTGCATCACCCTTGCGTACTTCAATACTCACAAACTCTTTATCAGCATTCAGGATTTTTTTCTCATGGAACTGCTCTGAGAACATGGGCGTTCCGATCTCTGCGCCCAGTCCCGGAGTTTCTCCTTTGTGGTCAAATACGGCACCGTATACGGTATTCGCATCTTCACTAAGGGAAATATAACCCCATATAGGACCCCAAAGTCCTTTTCCCCTTAAAGGAATAATATAATAGGTTTGACCTTCTTTGCTAGCTATATAGAGAGGAGCATTACGCTCTTCTGCAGGTTTAGCTACTTCTTTGGACATTTCTACGGTAAAAGCATCTACGCCATCTTCCACCTTTCCATTTCGGATCACTAATTCCTGCCGGATGTATTCCTTATACAATGCTTCCGCACCATCCCTCTCTACCTCCACACCAATGGAGGCGAGGATATTCTGCATCTTTTCACGTTCTACGTTCTCATCCTGCATAGGCTTCAGTGAAGTTGCTGCGAAGGATAATAAAGCTGCCACTACAACTACCATAATTGTAGCGAACATGAAAGTATAACTGTTCTTATTTACGTCTAATGCCATTGCTTAAGCCGTTTTAACTTTTACCTGTAATCTTTTCTTGCGCCTCTTAACGTTTGCCTCTATTACATAATGGTCAATAAGGGGAGCCATTACGTTCATAAAGAGAATAGCCATCATCACTCCTTCAGGATAGGCCGGGTTAAATACCCGGATCATAATACACAGTATACCGGTAAGGAAACCGTATATCCATTTTCCACGTGTTGTTTGTGAAGCCGAAACCGGATCGGTAGCCATAAATACAATACCAAAGGCAAAGCCACCCATAATAAGGTGCTGCCAGAAAGGTGCACCCATAAAACCCTCCTGCTCAGGAGAGATGGCGTAAGGAGCTGCCCAGTTAAAAATTAAACCCATAGCGATACCTCCCAACAATGCACTGAACATGATACGCCAGCTGCCTATACCCGTAATCAACAGTATAGCTGCACCTATAAGGATGGCGATTACTGAAGTTTCACCTACTGAGCCGGGAATGGTTCCCAGGAACATATCCATGGGAGAAAGTGAAGTAGTTCCGGTAGTGGCCAGATCACCTAATGCGGTGGCCCCGGAATAACCGTCCACTACTCCCTGACCAGCTTCGGTAGAAGTATTGATCCATACTTTGTCTCCAGACATATAACTTGGATAAGCAAAGAAGGCAAAAGCCCTTGCTGTAAGTGCAGGGTTCAGAATATTCATTCCGGTTCCCCCGAAAACTTCTTTACCTAATACCACAGCAAATACTACTGAAAGGGCCAGCATCCAAAGTGGAATATCCACTGGCATAATCAACGGAATAAGCATGCCCGTTACCAGGTAACCCTCATTGATCTGGTGTTTCTTGATCACACAAAAAGCAAACTCAACTCCCAGACCTACGGCATAGGATACCACCACCATAGGCACCACTTTAATGGCGCCAAACAGAAACTGATCCCAAAAGCCTACGGTCTCACCCAGAGCATTGAAGTGCTGATATCCTACGTTCCACATACCAAATAAAAGGGCAGGCACCAGGGCCATTACCACTGTTATCATGGTACGCTTAAGGTCAATACCGTCACGCACATGTGCCCCGCTGTGCGATGTATGCCCGGGTACAAATAAAAACGTGGCGAAGCCATCGTATACCGGGTATAGTTTTTCAAGCTTTCCTCCCTCTTCAAAATGAGGTTTTACGCTTTCCAACAAATTCTTAAATACCTTCATCTCTAGCTAATAAATTCTTTTAGTCCCCTAATTCTTTAAGCATCAGATCCAATCCTTCACGTACCGTTTGCTGTACCGGGATCTTAGAAGTGCATACTACTTCACACAACGCAAAATCTTCTTCGGCTACTTCATAAATACCCAGGTTTTCCATCGCTTCAATATCATTGATCATGATAGACTTCAGCAATTGTACAGGGTAAATATCAAATGGGAATACTTTTTCGTACTCACCGGTTACCACAAAGGCGCGCTCTTCACCATTCATAGCGGTATCCAAACGATACTTTTTATTGGGTTGTAACCAGCCAAACATGGCGTGTGAGATACTGAATTTATCCAGGTTAGGTGTAATCCAGCCAAAGAACTGATCCTGATCACCTTCCGGAATTACCGTTACCTGACGATCGTAAAAACCAAGGTAGCCCTCCGGTTTTATCTGCTCCCCGGTAAGTACATTACCACTTATATAGCGGTTCTTATTGTCAGATACATTTCTGGCCAGTATATTTTTAACGGAAGCACCGATTATAGTTTTATAATAGCGGGGTTTGCTTACCTCAGAACCGGTGGTTGCCACATTGATTTGTGCATCAAACTTACCGCTGAGGAATAAGCGGCCAATAATGATCACTTCCTGTGGACTGATGGTCCAAACTGCATCTCCTTTATTAACCGGGTCAATGTGATGAATATGTACACCTACATTACCTGCGGGATGAGGACCTTTAAAGCGGTGAAGCTCTACTCCTTTGCAATTGGTAAATACCGTACTTGGATTTGTACGTCCGTCTACACCCAAATGAATTTTACCATCTGTAAGACGTGCCAGTGCATCAATACCGGTTTGAAATTCACTCTCCTGTCCGTGAACAACAAAGTCGTTATCAGGAGCCAGAGGCGCTGTATCAAAGCATGATATAAAAATAGCCTTGGGTGCACGCTCAGGATTAGCTACCACATTGTAAGGACGTTGCTTAATGAACGGCCAGCAACCGGAAGCCAGTAATTTTTCAGTTACAGCATCCCGATCCAAAGTTTTAGGATCAGCCGTTCCAAAATCCTCATACCGGATCTCTTTATCGGCTAAAATGCGTATTTCTAAAAGCTTGCGCTTATCCCCTCTTACTATTTCCGCTATCTCTCCGCTTACGGGTGAGCAGAACTTAACAGCTTCCCGATCCTTATTATAAAGAATTGGGGTCCCTGCTTTTACCTCATCACCTTCCTTTACGGAAAGCTTGGTACGTATACCAACAAAGTCGGTGGGTTTAATAGCAAAAGTTTCGGGTTGTTCCGTGTTGGCGTATAACTGTTCGGCCTGGCCTACAAGTTTTATATCTACACCACGTTTAATCTTAATCAGGTCTGACATTGCAGCAGAATGAAAAAATTCTATCTTAAATTGGCGGCAAAATTAAGAAGCTATCAACCTTTTACTTCATTTTTGGCCGGATTTAGAACTATTCTAAACAGGGCGCAAATTTACTGATTATTAGCTTTGAAAAAAGGCACGATCTTAGTTTTATCGACATAAAAAAAACAAGCCTAGTGAAATACTTCAAATTCATCTTCCTGCTTCTCATTTCATCCACTCTATTGGGACAAGGAAACAATTATTACGAAGAGGGCCGTATGCGCTACGAAGACTTTGTGTACCAGGCCGGAATTAAAACCGTAAAGTTCCATCCGGTAGGTGAAGATTTGCGTATGCCGGTTATTAAACTCCGCTCAGGAGAACGACTGTTATTGAGTTTTGATGATCTTTATGAGGATTATGTAGATTACAATTACACTGTTATCCATTGCAATGCAGACTGGACACCTTCCAATATTCTGCAATCGCAATACCTCAGTAACTTTCAGGATTATTACCTGAATGATTATGAATACTCCCTCAATGCCCTCATTCCCTACACCAATTACCAGCTTACCATACCCAACAGCAATCTGAATTTTACCAAATCAGGGAATTACATCCTTAAAGTATACCGGGATGATAATCCTGACAAACTGGTACTTACCCGCAGGTTTATGGTGTATGAAGACCGTGTAAGTGTAGGTGGGCGTGTAAAACGTGCTACCCGTGTAGAGGACATGGACACCCGGCAAGAAGTTGATTTTACTATTAACCATACCAATTATACCATTCAAAATCCATTTGTAGACCTCCATGTAAGCCTTATGCAAAACCAGCGCTGGGATAATCCTATTACCACCCTGAAGCCCCAGTTTGTACAAAATGGTCAGCTGGTTTATCAATACGATGATATAAATACTTTTAACGGGATCAATGAATTCCGCTTTTTTGATATTAAAAACCTGCAGGTGCTCACTCAAAATGTTCGGAAAATTGATCGTGACAGTGTATATACCGCTTACCTGGCTACGGATCAGCAACGTACTATTTCACGCTATACGGTATACTTTGATATTAACGGTCATTACGTGGTGCGCAGGCTGGATGCCACCAACTCTGATACTGAGGCCGATTATGCGTATGTAGATTTTATTCTGGAGTATCCTGCTCCCCTTCAGGATGGTGATATTTACGTTTTTGGGAAGCTAACCGACTGGAAAGCATTGCCGGAATACCGCATGGAGTACGATTATGTGCGCAATGCTTACCGGGGGCGTTTCCTTATTAAGCAAGGTTATTATAATTATATGTACGCTTTGCAAAAAAACAATGGCTCCCTGGAGTTGGAAGCCCTGGAAGGCAGCCACTGGGAAACCGAAAACACCTACCAGATATTGGTGTACAATCGTGAAGTGGGAATACGCTATGATCGTTTGATTGGATTTGGCGAACTTAGCTCCGAAGATCTTTATTGAGTCTATTGAAATCTAAAATTGTAAAATCCAACTCCTGCCTTAACTGCCAACAAGAACTTGATGGTGAAAATTTTTGCCCGAACTGCGGACAAAAGAATGATGCGCGGAGGCTTACGGCTTGGCACTTTATTACCGAAAGCTTAAGCAATTCTATTGCATTTGATGGGCGCTTCTTTAATACACTGATCAACCTGATCCGTCACCCGGGTAAAGTGCCGAAAGACTTTGTTGAAGGTAAGCGAACGCGCTATATGAACCCCATTCGCATTTACTTTCTCTCTTCCATACTGCTGCTGTTTCTCATTCAGGTCAAAGACGGAACCCCTGGTTTTTTGGAATTGAAAAGCTCAAACCCGGAGGTAATTACGGATGAACAAGCTAAAATACCTGGCTCTCTTCAAACGCTGGTGGAAGCTGATACCATAGAAAACTCCCCACCACTGGTATTAAAACTACCTGAAAAACCAGGCCTTAATGAAGACAAAAATGCCCTTGGCAGTTTTGATCTGATGAGAGATTTTTACCGGGAGCATAAATCATTGGAAATTAATGAAGCCCTTGATTCTTTGGGAATGGAAGCTGGCCTATGGAATCGGTTCATGTACGCCCAGGCTGCCAAAGCAGCTGACTTTGATACGGAAGAGTTTAACCGTTACTTCTTGTCCAAGCTTTTTTGGGTCCTGTTTCTTTTTATACCCATACTGGGGCTCTTGCTAAAATTAACCTACATCAGGCGTCCGTTTTTCTATCCTGAGCACTTGATATTTGCTTTTTTCAATCAGGCCGTTTTCTTTTTACTCTTTTCCATTTCTATATTTACTTTTCCGATATTATTAGGGCTTTTTGCTTTTTACCTGCTGATCGCCATGCGTAAGTTCTATAAGCAAAGCTGGGGTAAGACAATCATGAAATTCCTAATACTCAATATGCTTCTGTTCCCTGCCTTTATAACCTTTACGCTTATTTCCATGCTCATTGTTTTCCTTACATTGTAAAGCGCTGCATTGTAATATCTTTGCCCGGTGGCATTAACAGGCACTGACATATCATACGTCAAGAGGGTATTGGAGTCCGGAAAACCGGTGGCCATTCCTACCGAAACTGTATACGGCCTGGCCGCTAATGCTTTGAATGAAAAAGCAGTTACCAGGGTTTTTGAAGTAAAGAACCGCCCTTCTTTTGATCCTTTGATCGTTCACCTGGCCAACCAAGATGGGTTGCCTGAACTTTGCAGTACCATTCCCAATAGTTTTTATAAGCTGTACGAGGCTTTTTGTCCGGGGCCACTCACCTTTATTCTGCCAAAATCAGATAAAATTCCTGACCTGGTAACGGCTGGAAACCCTACGGTAGGTATTCGTTTTCCAGATCATCCGCTAACACAAGAATTGCTTTCAAGTCTTAAATTCCCGCTGGCAGCTCCCAGCGCAAACCCTTTTGGATACGTTAGCCCTACAACCGCAAAGCACGTAGAGCAACAACTGGGAGATAAAATAGATTATATTTTAGATGGAGGTCCCTGTAGAGTTGGGCTGGAATCTACTATCATTGATCTCAGCACAAACAGCCTTGCCATCCTGCGTCTGGGTGGTCTTTCACTGGAAGAGATTGAAGCAGTAGCAGGAAAAGTACACCGGGTAAAAACATCTTCCAGTAATCCTAAAGCCCCGGGAATGCTTAGTGCTCATTATTCGCCCGGAAAAAAGGTGGTGTTTGGGAATATGGAAGATAATTACCGCATTTTTAAAGGTAAAAAGCTGGGAAGTATCACCTTTTGTAAGGGTATCTCCTGCATTCCGGCTAGCCGTCAATGGATACTATCTCCCAAAGGCGATTTACGTGAAGCCGCCAGCAATCTTTTTAAAAGTTTGCGTGAAACCGATGAAGCGGATGTGGAAGTAATTTTGGCAGAACGTTTTCCGGATGAAGGTTTGGGGCGTGCTATTAATGACCGTCTTATGCGTGCTGCTGCTAAATAAAAGGTCAGGATTTAGAAGTCAGAGCTAGTTGGAAGTTCCCGATCACTCCTGTTTGAGGATTTTATCTCTTTTTTTACGCAGCTCAAAATTCTGTCCCAGGTAAACTTTCCGTACCTGCTCATCATTCGCCAGTTCTTCCGCAGAACCGGATTTCAGGATCTTTCCTTCAAACATAAGGTATGTACGATCTGTAATGGCCAGAGTTTCCTGTACGTTGTGATCCGTAATAAGAATGCCGATGTTCTTTTCTTTTAATGAGGCTACAATACTTTGAATATCCTCTACCGCAATCGGATCAACCCCGGCAAAAGGTTCATCCAGTAAAATAAATTTAGGATCTACAGCCAGCGCACGGGCAATCTCAGTACGTCTGCGCTCCCCTCCTGAAAGGAGATCGCCCCGGCTTTTGCGGATGTGTTGTAAGCCAAACTCATCCAACAGGCTTTCCAGTTTGTCTTTCTGTTCGGTCTTTGAAATACCTGTCATTTCCAAAACTCCCATAATATTTTGCTCCACACTCAGTTTTCGGAATACTGAGGCCTCCTGCGCCAGATACCCGATTCCCTTTTGGGCGCGTTTATACATGGGGTTTCTGGTAATCTCCTTATCGTCCAGATATACATGACCTTCATTGGGTTTGATCAAACCCACCACCATATAAAACGAGGTGGTTTTGCCAGCTCCGTTCGGACCCAAAAGCCCTACAATCTCTCCCTGACTTACGTCAAAGCTTACACCTTTTACTACGGTGCGGCTGCGATACTTCTTAACTATATTTTCAGCTCTTAGCTTCATGAGGGTTGTAATTTTGGTAACGGGCTAACAATAAATATACCTATTCCTGAGGCTTCTCCTTCCGCAGTAATTCTTTTTGTTGGTTCTTCACCACCCGTGCACATATCTTGATACTCATTTCGTACAATAATACGATGGGTAATGATACCAATACCTGGCTGGAAATATCCGGAGGTGTAATAATAGCCGATAAAACGAGTGTAACTACAAAGGCGTGCCTGCGATACTTCCGCATCCAATCCGGAGTTAATATACCCACCTTGGCCAGGAAGTAAACCACTATAGGTAGTTCAAAGATCAACCCTGTACTGAGGGTAACCGTTGATACGGTAGTGATAAAAGAATTCAGGTCAATTAAATTCTTCACCTCCGCACTTACCGTATAGGAACCTAAAAACTGCACAGAAAGAGGCACAATCAGGTAGTATCCAAACAACACCCCCAGCATAAAAAGTATAGAGGCAAAGAAAATAATACCCCGTGAATATTTACGCTCCGTATTGCGAAGGCCCGGTTTTATGAAGCGCCATACCTCGTATAAAACATACGGAAACGCCAGGATAAAACCTGCTATTAGCGATACCCATACATGGGTACTAAACTGGCCGGCCATCCGGGTATTCAATATTTCAAACGGCATTTCACTCATGCAGAAGAGCTCTGTAATGCCTATAACTCTTGAAAACTCACAAAATAAACGGTAGGTAATAAAATTTGGGTCCTTAGGACCAAAGATTATTACATCAAACAAAATACCTTTGCCAATGAAACACAGTATTGCAAAAAAAAGGATTGCTATAGTGGATCGTACCAAGTGCCAACGTAACACCTCAAGGTGCTCCAGGAAAGACATATTTCCAGATGTATTCTTTGCCATTTGTTAAATTCTAGCTCAGGGCCGGGCAAAGGTCTTAATTTTAACATAATATGCTTACAGAATTACAGGAACAAAGTGAGGTTACAATATTTTTTTTATTGAGCGTTTGTACTATCTTTAGGAAAATTCAAAATTAATATTACACAGTGGGATTGGAAACGAAGGAATTATCAGTGCAACAGCACTTAAAAAAATTCTTTGGCTTTGATAGTTTTAAGGGAAATCAGGAGGCTGTAGTAAACAGTGTAATAGCCGGAGATGACACATTTGTTATCATGCCTACCGGGGGAGGAAAATCATTATGTTACCAATTGCCTGCACTCATGCAGGAGGGTACCGCAATTGTGGTTTCGCCACTTATTGCGCTTATGAAAAACCAGGTGGATAGTATCCGTGGTATTTCAGAGCATAGCGGAGTGGCTCATGTATTGAACTCATCACTTACCAAGCGGGAAACCGACCAGGTAAAAAGTGATATCATGGACGGACATACCAAGTTGCTGTATGTGGCTCCTGAATCTCTTACCAAAGAGGAGAACATAGAGTTCTTACAGCAGGCAAGAGTTTCATTCTATGCTATTGATGAAGCGCATTGTATTTCGGAATGGGGTCATGATTTCCGTCCGGAATACCGCAACCTGCGCACTATTATGGAAAAAATTGGCCGTAAGCCGGTAATAGCCCTTACGGCAACCGCTACACCCAAGGTGCAAACCGATATCCAAAAAAACCTGGGTATGGATAATGCACTGGTGTTCAAAGCGTCATTTAACCGGCCCAACTTATATTACGAGGTACGGCCCAAAACCAAAAATGTAGACCGCGACATTATTAAGTTCATTAAAGGTCATATGGGGAAAAGCGGTATTATATACTGCCTCAGCCGTAAAAGGGTAGAGGAGCTCGCCCAAACCTTACAGGTAAACGGCATTAAAGCCCTTCCCTATCATGCTGGTCTGGATGCTAAAAGTCGCGTAAAACACCAGGACGATTTCCTGATGGAAGAAGTGGATGTTATTGTAGCCACCATTGCCTTTGGTATGGGTATCGATAAGCCGGACGTACGCTTTGTGATCCATTATGATATGCCCAAAAGCCTGGAAAGCTATTACCAGGAAACCGGGCGGGCCGGACGTGATGGTGGTGAAGGAAATTGCGTGGCCTTTTACTCCTATAAGGACATTGAAAAATTAGAGAAGTTCTTGCATGGCAAGCCTGTATCCGAACAGGAAGTAGGGATGCAACTCTTACAGGAAATAGTTTCTTTTGCGGAGACTTCAATGAACCGGAGAAAATTCATTCTCCACTATTTTGGAGAAGAGTTTGACGAGGAGAACGGGCCTGGCGCTGAAAATGATGACAACACCCGTCACCCCCGTAAAAAATTTGAAGCCAAAGATGATATAAAGCTGGTATTGGAAACCATTAAGGCCACCAATGAACGTTTTAAAGCGCAGCCGATCATTCACATACTTACCGGTCAGTTAACCACCATGCTCCGCCAGTACAAAGCTGAAAAACTGGAACAATACAGCGAAGGTGCGGATAAAGATGAAAAACACTGGATGAGTGTGATACGTCAGGCCATTGTATCCGGGCTTATCCGTAAGGATATAGAAAAATACGGAGTGCTTTTCCTTTCGGATGAAGGCAAAACGTTTATAGAAAAGCCACACAGCTTTATGATGGCGGAAGATCATGATTACGAGGAAGATGACGATGATAATATTGTAACAGATCAAAAAGCCGGAGGGGCCGCCCTGGACCAGGAACTTTACAATATGCTGAAGGATCTTACCCGTAAAGTAGCCAAACAAAAAGACGTGCCCCCTTATGCCGTTTTCCAGGAAAACTCCCTTAGTGAAATGGCTATCAATTATCCCACTACCCTGGATGAGTTGAAAAACATTAGTGGTGTAGGTGAAGGCAAAGCAAAAAAGTTCGGGAAGCCTTTTGCAGAAATGATAGAGCGCTACGTAGAGGAAAACAATATTGACCGTCCGGATGATTTTGTAGTTAAATCCGTGGTCAACAAATCCGGCCTTAAGGTATATATCATTCAAAGTACGGATCGTAAACTCCCGTTGGAAGATATTGCTTCAGCCAAGGGTCTTTCAATGAACGATCTGCTCACGGAGATTGAACATATCGTAAACTCCGGCACCAAAGTGAATATTGATTACGCCATTGAAAGTGTATTGGAAGAAGATCAGATGGAAGAGATCCATGATTACTTTATGGAAGCTGAGAGCGAAGATTTGCAGGAAGCTTACGAAGAATTTGATGGCGATTATGAGGAAGAAGAACTTCGCCTCATGCGTATCAAGTTTATGAGTGATATAGCCAACTAATCATGGATCAGGATACGCAAAAACTTATTGCTGGGCATCTGCGCAAACCGGAGGGTAAAATGGGCGAAGAAGTAGCTCAGCATATGAACAAGGGCAATGCTGAAATGAACCGTTTTGCTATTAAACACCTTCAATTGGAAACCGGAGATACTCTGCTTGAAATAGGGATGGGCAATGGTTTTTTTGCAGCCGAAATGCTTGAACAGATCAGTGAAGGATACTACACCGGCATAGACTATTCTGCAACCATGGTAAAGGCTGCTTCGGCTCTGAATGCCAAAAGTGTAGAACAAAATCGCATGAAATTCATGGAGGGCAAGGCCTCTGATCTCCCTTTTGAAGATGATTCTTTTGACAAAATATTAACGGTAAATACAATCTATTTTTGGGAGCATCCGGTTCAGGAACTTTCAGAAATAGCACGGGTACTGCACCCCAAGGGCCTTTTTGTTTTAGCCATACGCCCGGAAAAAACAATGAGCAATATTCCATTAACCCGCTTTGACTTTCATATTCGTAAAGAAGAATTAATTGAAAAATTTATGAAGGAAGCTGGGCTTCGTATTACCGGTAAGGAACAAAACAGGGAGGCAGGTAACACTTTTGACGGCTCAACTATGGAGCTCAGTTCGCTCGTTTACATCTGTAAGCCACAACGGTAATATCAGGAAGGTCAGAAATTTCCTTATCCGGTTGATTATGTAATTTTGAAAAGCTAATTGGCTACCCCTTCACGAGGCATCTATATTCTTTGGAATGATAAGATTGAAACTATTTTGGCTTCCCATATTCCTGGGAAGTTTTCTTTTTACACCTATTACTTTTACTTACGCACAGTCTCGCGATACTTCGCATCTGGCCATATCAGATCAGGGTATCTCCGCAAAAAAGATTGTAGTAAATGAGAAAGGCAACAGCATGAAAGGTCAGGAATGGTCTGTGGTAGAAAGCTGGAGCAGTGAAGTTCATGTTTTGCATAGCAATGGCAACGTAGTTCATTATTCTAAAAGCATCAACAATGGCATTAGTTGGAATGACGAGATACTCCATGTGCATGGGCACCGGGATTCATCCTCAGAAAAGCCAATGGCTGTATTCAATGCTGTAATGGGTACGGATAATCGCGGTTCTGTACATATATTTCTGGCCGAAAGTGAAAATCGCTGGTCCAGGGGAAGGGTGTATCATTACTACCGCTCAAGGGCGAGCGATACATGGACCCGTAAAATATTGGACGAAAACATCTCCGGCCCGGTTATAGGTACGGATATGGATCTGGATGTAGACTGTGGCAATCGCATACACCTGGTGTATAATATTGGAAAGTCTTTTACCCGCTATGCCTTCTGGAATGGTAAACAATGGCAATTTTCTGATATTGCTTTTGGCCAGCGTCCTGTGGGTTGTGCAGTAGCTTATGGTTTTGGAGATACTGTGCACGTAGCTATAGGAAGTGAAAACGGTGCTTTAGGCATTGCATCCCAAAAGATGGGAGCCCGTACCTGGCACTTTGAACAGATCACTGAACCTGTGTATTGGGATTGCGATCTGGTGGTGGCTAATGACGGCAGTCTGCTGGTAACCTCATCAGGCAACGACCCTCTTAATGATCCGCATTATAACTTATCCGTAAAGCGCAAGGATGAGGATCAATGGTATACATACCGTTTTGGTGAAAGCTATCCTTATACAGGAATAAAAACTTCCGGCACCCCCATAAGCCCCGTACTCAAAACCGACATTTCCGGAAAGCTACACCTGGTGTATTACCGGCACTACCCTGATTCAGCCAGCCAAAATAGTATTGTTTACCTCACCTCCCATGATTTTGGCCTTAGCTGGAACCGGCAACAGACAGGGAATGATGTATATACTTTTTCCGGAATGGCTTTTCCTGATCTGGATTGGAATAACCGCTTTGTTTTTATCGCTTATAAAACTGTAGAAGGCTACCCTGCCCTGCTACGAACCGGCCAGAATGCAGACCTGGAATCTATAGACCCCTGTAAGTATAAAAAGCCCGAAGAAGTGGCTTTGAGGCAACCGGAAGAAGTGGAGGAAACACCGGAAAAGCCAGCTGTACCAGCTTATGTGGAAACCCGTAGTGACCCCGATCTGAAAAAACGACAGATAGACACACAAGGCGACTTCACTACCCGGGATAGTTTTGTGAAAGTGATTCTAAAAGATTACCAGGAAGTGGATGGTGATACTATTTCTCTTTATTACCGGGGCCAATGCCTGTTATTTAATCATGGTTTGGATTCACGGCCAACAGTGGTTACCGTAAACCTGGTTCCGGGTTCTGAGTCAGACCTTGTGATTTTTGCCCGTAGTGAGGGTACCCGCCCACCGTGCACGGTATCTCTGGTCATCAAGGATTCCAAAAAGTCCCATGAATATACGATCCGCTCAAACCTTGAGAGTAATGGGGCTATTAAGCTGAAGTCAGTTCGTTAACGGGCCTTTTTTAGAAGTTTCATGATCCTGTTGTGGATCTCCGTATTCTCGTAAATACCGGCAAAGTTACCGGCTCCCGGTCCGTATGCTAATACAGGTACCATAGCCGCACTGTGGCCCCCGGTTGAAAAAGTAGGTACAATGGAATTATAATCACTTTGTTTACCCTGAAACGGAACTTCCTTAATCTCACTGGAAAGGGTAAATCCACCCGTCTCATGATCAGCCGTAACTATAACCAGGGTGTTACCATCCTTTTCCGCAAAATCCAATACGGCACCTACCACCTTATCAAAATCAAGGGTTTCCGTAATTACATATTCTGCTTCATTAGCATGACCTCCCCAATCTATCTGAGAACCTTCCACCATCATGAAGAATGGCTTTTCCTTTTTCTGCAGATAACTCAAAGCAAGCTCAGTAGCATCTTTCAGGAAAGACCCTCGTCCCTCCGTCATACGGGGCATACCGTCATTGGCTAACAGGTAACCATATTTACGCTTAGGATCTAACTCCGAAGCAGCTTGTAATTGATTAGTGTCTATATTATATCCTCCATCCTGTAAGGCTTTCAGCACCTCTTTTCTCCGGAAATACTCACGTCCACCCCCGGCAAAAAAGTCGATACCTGAAGGTGCCATTTGCGAGGCAATTTCAAACGCTTTTCTACGTGAATCCACATGAGCATAAAAAGAAGCGGGAGTAGCATGAGTGATGGAAGAAGTGGAAATTAAGGCTGTGCAGTGGCCCTGCTGATGAAAATATTCCAATAGGGTTTCTACCGCATTGGTATCCGTATCCACACCTATGGCTCCGTTATACGTTTTTTTTCCGGCAGAAATAGCTGTGGCCCCGGCAGCAGAGTCGGTAATTTTATGAGAAGAGGCTGATGTACGGCTTAAACCTACAAAAGGAAAACGACTGAAGTTGGGAGTAGCCTCCTGGTAATAATAAGCCGATGACATCTGGGAAATTCCCATCCCATCTCCAATGAGAACTATAACGTTCTTAACAGCTCTTTTTTTGGAATCTTCACCTTTAAATTTTGCCGATACCAAAATAAAAAACAGTGCAGCGATCAATACGGTAACCGAAATGATTTTCCTCATAAAGCCTTTCTTTAAAGCAAATAAAATATTTGGCCTGCAAAGAAAAGTAAATCCAGGGTTAAATTAACGGTCCAGCCACTCTTTAAAGGCACCTACACGCTCACGGCTTACCAGTATGTCTCCGTCATCCACATTAGTAAGACTCAGTTTAAGTCTGCTACTGCTATAGGTACGGATATCCTTTATGCTGTTTATAGCTATGATGTACTTCCGGTTAATGCGGAAAAACATAGCAGGGTCCACCATGCCATCTACCTGTTCTAAACTGTAATCCAGTAAATAATTCTTACCATTTTCCAGTTGCATATAAGTAGCTTTATCGGCACTATAGAATAATGAGATTTCCGCCACTCCAACCGGTTTCAACTGATCTCTAATCTTAGTGATAAACCGTGATTTATAGGTTTTCTCCTGTTTCGAGATTGCTTTTTGCAGGTAATCAAAGTCAATAGAAGGAGGTCTGGTCTCCCGCAATCGCATAAATTTTTCCACCGCTTTTGCAAGTTCTTCCGGGTCAATGGGCTTGAGCAAATAATCAATACTATTCAGTTTAAAGGCCTGAATGGCATACTGATCGTAGGCGGTACAGAAAATTACCGGAGTCAGTATCTCATGCTGCCGAAATATTTCAAAACTAAGGCCATCAGCTAACCGGATGTCCAGAAATATAAGGTCAGGGGCAGCATTTTCTTCCAGCCAGCATACGGCTGATTTCACAGAATCTAAATGGCCATGAAAAAAAGCCCCGGGTAGCAGTGGTTTCAGCAATCGCTTTAAGCGATCTGCAGCTGGTCTTTCATCTTCTACAATCAAAATGTTTTTACTCATACGCTTTCCTTTAATCGCAAAATGGGCAAGAAAACCCTGAACTCTTTCTCTCTTTTTTCCACCTTCACCATCTCACCTGAAAGCAGGTGGTACCGCTCTTTAATATTCTGAAGACCCACCCCGGAGGTTTCAGGAAAATCCGCAGTTTTAGGTTGAAGGCTATTTATAATACAAAGTTTATTATCCTCCTTGCGTATAGAAATATGAAGAGGGTGATCCTGTGAAACTTCATTGTGTTTAATAGCATTTTCAAGGCATAACTGCAATGCCAATGGCGGAATCCGGTCTTCTTCATCCACATTAACCTCAACCTCTATTTTCAGGTTCTCTTCAAAGCGCAGTTTCTGAAGAAATAAATACCGCTGTGCAAAGTCCAGTTCCTGTTGAAGCTTTACCACTTCTTTCTGCTGCACATCCAGCACATAACGGTAAAAACGGGACAACTGCTGGATAAAATCCACTGCTTTATCCTGGTCTTCGTGCACCACATTAGAGAGGACGTTTAATGAGTTAAAAAGAAAATGAGGATTCAACTGATCCTTAAGCACCTGATACTGGTTAGCATAACGTTCGGAACGCAACTTCTCGGCATCTACCGCAGCCTGGCGCCATTCCATTAAAAAAGAACGGCTTACAAAAAAGAAAGTAATACCATAGGCTACTAACACCGGGTTATAGGTTTGTTCAATAATATCATCCCACGGAATATTGTCCATTGTAAAATGCCCAAAAGCCCAATGAAAAAGAAAGATTACCGTAAAGCAGGCTATAAATGAATACACCGTAACCATCAGCACTTCTGCTATCAAACGGTTCAGGGGAGATTTGGTCCAGGGTAACCACTTATTTACCTCTTCATCCAGCTTACCGATGCCGCTACTCAGTGCCAGTGAAATTAAAAAGGAATAGAGCCATAAATACCAGGCTCTTCCCCATTCATCCCCATTAAAAAAGCAGAAGGGACATAAAAAGATCACAATGAGAAGGGCAATTATTCCATTAATAATCAAATGCTTACCTATATTTCTGGCTGAAACTATTATGTGATCTAAAAGCATAGCGTATAGAAGTTGAGCACTGGTTTACGCTGTAAACCAGTGCTGAAAATTACATTATTCCTGAGTAGTGCTGTTACATCTTTTGCTCAATTGCTTAGCCATTCCCTCACCCCAGTGTGGTAAAATACCACGATCTTTCTCCTGAGCATACAATTGTAAACTCCCATTAATAAGGGCACAGGCATCGTCAGTACTTGATCTGAAAAACTGAGCTGTACCATACTTCATGCGCCCCATCATGAGCATGGCTCGTGGGTTTTTAGTATCCAGTTCCATAGCCGTGCTAAAGAGCTTCATAACGCTACTGGTCATAAAAGGCCCCCGGGTGGCTGGTTTTATAGAGACTTTGGCCATTTTCACGTAGCCTTGTAAAGTTACCACCTCAGAATTATCTTCTGAGATCTCATCAGCCTGATCGGCAAATTTTTCGGCAATATCCAAATAGGCATCGCGCTCATCATCGGTCAATCCAGACTCGAAACTCATAATAACATACGTAAAACCTGTATAGTAAGCAGGTAACCACTGCTCCTTATTCATCTCTGAAATGCGGGAGAAAGTGTTAGCTACAGACTGGAGGTCTTCAATAGAGTTCCCATCCTTCATAGCCTGGATGTTGGTTTCCATTACTTTTACATAAGCGGTTTTATCAGTTTGAGCGGTAAGACCGATGCTTAAAACAAGGGCGAAAAAGATTGACATGATTTTCATAATTGAGTATTTAAACTGTTAGAGGTTATTGAGTTGATTGGCCGTTTTATCTTCCGAAAGCGTGATAAATAAACCAATGAAGAAAAATCGTTTGGCGCCCTGCATCATAGGCAGGGAGGCATAATTCCCAGCCGTATCCGGGCTATCGGTATAGCGGTAACCGAAAATATTATCACGGCCCAACACATTGGTTACGGCTGCATGAAGAATAATATTTTGACGGTGTAAGTAGCTCCAGCTAAGGCTAAGATTACTAAAGGCAGGGGTCTTCGAGTTTTGTGCTCCTTCTTTATTAGGATTGGTATATGGCAAACCATCGTTCCAGTTCCAGCTGCCACCAATCTGTGATTTTAATGATGAAACAAAGTGTTTAGCTACTATGGCCAGGTTATGACGCGGGGCAAATGAGGGCTGCACCTTTTCTGTAAAAGAGGCGTATTTACGCTTACTGTCTACAAAAGAATAGGTGATCCAGTAATCCGTACTTTTAAGGGTTTTCCGATCTCTGAAGAAAAGGTCAAAACCCCGTGCCCAGCCCGTACCTCCATTTGTGGGTGAATCTTCTGTAACGGAAGTAATGAGGCCATCATACTTCTTATAAAACAGTTCAGAGCGCAAGGTGTAGCCTTCTTTAGCATACATATAGTTAAAGATATAGTGATGGGCCCTGGTATGTTCCAGATCCTGATTCAGTATGCGATAGTTATCCGCAGCATCCTGATTAAACAATCCGTAGGCCACAGAAAACTGTGATTTTTGGTTGAGCTGGTAAGCCGCAGAAATGCGCGGAGAGATGTATACATCATTAGTAAGCGCATCTGCTTCGCCCCTTAATCCGGCCCGTATGGCCCAATCGCTGGAAAAATAATAATTCAGCTCTGAAAAAAGAGCGCTGAGATTTCCCCGGAAAGAGCGCTCCAGACCTTGCTTAGGCTGTCCTTCACGGTACGTTTCTATAAAATGTTCTCCCCCGCTAACCAAACTAAGCCGGTCATTATGAAAATAGGTTCCCTTAAATTTAAAGTGCATCAAGTCTCTTTGACGTTCCAGGTCAAGGCTATCAATAGACATTTCATCGGTATTTCCTGAAAAACTGCCACCTCCTTCCAGCAGCCACTTATCAGAAAGAGGTTGCTTCAGGCTTATATTCCCGAAGTGGTAGCTATTATCAATGTCAATATGCTGACCACGCCCATCCTGTCCCGGCTGTTTTTGCCAAAGGTTCAGCCCGGAGCGCTGATGGCTGTAAAAAGCCTTCACCATACCCTTCTTACCCAGTTTCTGGCGTAATTGCCCTTCTGCTGAAAATGAGTTTGGAGCCCGCTCCCAGTCAAAGTTTTGAGGTATCACTGCCTGATAAGGCGCCAGATCCGTATAATTTACAGCAGCTGTAGCAGATGTACGTTCTCCTGTTTGGGTATGTGATACGCCTCCGCCCACGGTCATAAGACTAATGTCAGTTTGGGTGCGCACGGGCATATCTATGGTATTTAATACTAGTGCTGAAGACAGCGCTTGACCAAATTCTGCTGAGTAGCCACCCGTACTAAAAAAAGTTCCTTTAAAAAGCATAGGGTTAAACCGGGTGCGGGTAGGAACCCCGGAAGTGGAGGTTCCGTAAGCATTTCCCACTCTCAGGCCATCAAAGAAAATAGCCGTTTCACCGGCATCTCCCCCCCTGACAAATAAACGGCCATCATTACCAATAGTAGACGTACCTGGTAAAGTACTCAAAGCCCCTACTATATCGCCAAGCGCTCCAGAGGTAGTTACAATATCCAGTGGTTTTACCACTACTGAGCGTTTTTCATCACTGGCCTCCATAGCTCCGGCTGTAATGGTTACTGCGGTAAGCTTGCTAATGGTCTCCTTTAGTTTTACATCCTCACTGATTTCAATCTCACTACAGTATATCTCCTTTTGAAAAGTGTGAAAGCCTACTGCAGAGATGACCAGGGTTTGGGTTCCTTGCATAGCCGTTTGAAAATGGTATGCTCCGTTCATATCTGACGAAGCCCCATCGTAACTATCCTGGATATATATATTGGCGCCTGGTAAAGGATTTCCATTGGCATCGGTTACCACCCCACTGATAGTAGTTTGCGATTTTAACGAAAATCCTAAAGTGGTGATGAATAAAAATAGATACAGGGCTTTCATGCTTGTAAAACTTTGAAACGAATGTATATATGCCACTGCCTACGTAGAAATAGATCTTACCGAACTGATATATTTAACGGACGAACCGTAAAATGCCGGGATGAACCGCTAAGCTCTTTTCATATTCAAAGCCTTACCTTTGCACGCATGAAAATTATTGAGACGGCCATTCCTGATCTTGTGGAAATTATCCCCACCGTTTTCGGAGATCACCGGGGTTATTTTTACGAATCCTACAACCAAAAAACTTTTGAAGACCACAACCTTCACATGACTTTTGTGCAGGACAACCAATCCCTTTCCAGTAAAGGGGTTTTACGCGGTTTGCACTTTCAGGCTCCACCCTTTGCTCAGGGCAAGCTGGTTAGGGTAATTCATGGCTCGGTATTGGATGTGGCGGTGGATATCCGTATAGGCTCACCTACTTACGGCCAACACCACGGTGTTATTTTATCAGGTGAAAACAAAAAGATGTTTTGGGTTCCGGAAGGTTTTGCTCATGGTTTTGCCACGCTTGAAGATAATACGGTTTTTTGCTACAAATGCACTAACTATTACCATAAGGAATCCGAAGGCAGTGTACTTTGGAATGATCCTGAACTGAATATTGATTGGAACGTTGATAACCCTAAACTTTCAGACAAAGACGAGGCTGGGGAACTTTTAAAAGATTTTAAATCACCTTTTACTTTTTAATGAACAGAATTCTACAAATCATAGGCCTGGTAGCCGTGCTTATTATAAGCCTGCGCTTCTTTTCATTCTTCACGTACTCATCTGATACTGATGATCAGACCCACCGCGCCAATTTTAACCGTGATTACGGTATTTACGCACTTACAATGCCGGAAGACATCACCTTTGCAGGAGAGTTTGTTCCTTTGGTAGACCCTGATATACATGAGCGTTTTGACCGGGAGCTATTGGTAAATACGTATTGGCAATCACAAACCCTGCTCTTTTACAAACGTGCCAACCGCTATTATAAAATTATAGAACCTATACTCCGGAAATACGACATTCCGGAAGATTTTAAATACCTGGCACTGATAGAAAGTGGATACAGTAACGTAGTGTCTCCGGCCGGGGCCACTGGTTTTTGGCAAATTCTGGAAAGTACAGGTAAACATTACGGACTGGAGGTCACCAAGGAGGTGGATGAGCGTTATAATGTAGCCCTTTCAACCGAAGCCGCAGCCAGATACCTGCGTGAAGCTTATGAGGAGTTTGGTAACTGGACACTGGCAGCCGCTTCCTATAACATGGGTATCTCTGGCTTAAAGAAACAAATGGAACGCCAGCGGGCTAAAAGCTATTACGACCTTACGCTGAACAATGAAACAGCCCGTTACATTTTTCGCATTATTGCCGTTAAGGAGATCATGGAGAACCCTGAGAAATACGGTTTTCACTTGCGTAAAAAAGACTTGTATCAACCCATCCCTACGTATACACTGAATATTGATACAGCTGTAAATGAGTTTGGAGATTTTGCACGTAAACTGGGTATTAATTACCGTATTCTTAAATATCACAACCCTTGGTTACGCTATGAATACCTGCCTGATCCACAAGGAAAAACATACCAGATCCAAATACCTAAAAAGGGCCATTACTGGATAGATGATGAGAGTGCTATGCTTCCTGAAGATTTTAAAACGGATAAAGATATTCCCGAGGCTATATCCGATACAACCAAGACTCCGGAAACAGAGTGAAAAATATTTCCCCGGCCCGCATGGTTCCTTTATTTTTGCACTCTTTATAGAGGTATAGCCTTTTTATGACAGAAGATCAACAGCTTACTGACGTAGAGCAAATAGAAGTTCTTGGAGCCCGCGTCCATAATCTCAAGAATATTGATGTAATCATACCCCGTAACCAACTTGTGGTAATTACCGGTTTAAGTGGTAGTGGTAAATCATCTCTGGCCTTTGACACTATATATGCCGAGGGCCAACGCAGGTATATTGAAACCTTTTCGGCCTATGCCAGGCAATTTTTAGGGAACCTGGAGAGGCCAGACGTGGATAAAATCAACGGACTGAGCCCGGTTATCTCCATTGAGCAAAAAACCACTTCCAAAAACCCCCGGTCTACCGTAGGCACAGTTACTGAGATCTACGACTTTTTACGACTGCTTTTTGCCAGGGCTTCTACAGCCTACTCTTATAAAACCGGTGAGAAGATGGTGAGTTATACGGATGACAAAATCCGGGAACTGATCATTGAAAAGTTTGAAGGGAAAAGGGTCAACATTCTTGCTCCGCTTATCCGGTCCCGCAAAGGGCATTACCGTGAACTTTTTGAACATATCACTAAACAGGGTTTTCTGAAAGCCCGTGTGGACGGTGAGATCGTTGATGTGGAAAAGGGCATGAAAGTAGACCGCTACAAAACACACGATATTGAAGTGGTTGTGGATCGTCTGCAAATTGACGCACAGGATGAAAAACGTTTACGGGAATCTATCACCGTAGCATTGCAACAAGGTCAGGGTGTAATGATGGTTTTGGAAAACGGGGCCGAAAATCCCCAATTCTTCAGCCGCAACCTGATGTGCCCTTCTACGGGTATCTCCTACCCTGAACCTGAACCTAATACTTTCTCTTTCAATTCACCTAAAGGGGCCTGCCCTAAATGCAATGGTTTGGGGGAAGTTTCAGAAATTGATATGGAGAAGGTGATTCCCAATCCTGAGCTTTCCATTCGCAGAGGTGGTTTAGCTCCGCTTGGAGAATACAAGCGGACCTGGATATTTAATCAGATCGAGATCATTGGCGATAAGTATGGTTTTGATATTTCCACTCCTGTAAAGGATATTCCTAAGGCTGGCCTGGACGTAATACTGCACGGATCTGATGAAGCTTTTGAAGTAGAAAATAAAAACCTGGGCATTACCCGAAAGTACAGTATCAACTTTGAAGGAGTAATTAAGTTTATTCAAAATCAGAGTGAAGAAACCAAAAGCAAATCCATAAAGCGATGGGCCGAAGGTTTTATGAATAAGGTTAGCTGTTCTGAATGTAATGGCGACCGTTTAAAGAAAGAGGCCCGCTATTTTAAAATAGGAGATAAAAGTATTGCAGACCTGGCCCGTATGAGTATTGCCAGGCTCTCTGACTGGTTCAATAGTATTGAGGGTAGCATGGACGAAAACCAGAAGGTAATTGCCCGTGAAATCCTTAAAGAACTACGTACCCGCTCTGCTTTTCTGCTGGATGTAGGCCTGGATTATTTAAGTCTGAACCGGCCGGCCCGCAGCCTCTCGGGTGGTGAAGCGCAACGTATTCGCCTGGCTACTCAAATAGGTTCGCAGTTGGTGAATGTATTGTATATTCTGGATGAGCCCAGTATTGGCCTCCACCAGCGCGATAATCATAAACTGATTGATTCGCTTAAAGAGTTGAGGGATGTGGGCAATTCTGTAATTGTAGTAGAGCATGATCGTGATATGATTGAAAGTGCCGATTACATTTATGACATCGGACCTTTTGCCGGCAGACGTGGTGGAGAAGTAGTAGCACATGGAAGCCTGGAAGATATACTGAACAGCAACAGCCTTACCGCTCAATATATGAATGGTGAAAAGGAAATTGCAGTGCCTGGCGAGCGCAGAAAGGGCAATGGTAAAAACATCATTTTAAAAGGAGCAAAGGGCCATAACCTCAAAGATGTGAGCGTCAAATTCCCCTTAGGTCAGCTGATTGTAGTAACCGGGGTATCAGGCAGTGGAAAATCCACACTTGTTAATGAAACGCTCTACCCAAGGTTGAGTCAGTATTTTTACAAATCGGTTAAAAAGCCACTGGAACATAAATCTATATCCGGTCTCAAGCATATTGATAAGGTTATTGATATAGATCAGTCTCCGATCGGGCGTACACCCCGCTCCAATCCTGCCACCTATACCGGGGTACTTTCGCACATCCGTGATCTGTTCTCTAACCTTCCGGAATCTAAAGTAAGAGGGTATAAACCGGGGCGCTTTTCATTCAATGTTAAAGGCGGCCGTTGTGAGACCTGTGAAGGTGCAGGGATCCGGGTTATTGAAATGAACTTTTTACCAGATGTCTACGTACCCTGCGAAACCTGTCAGGGCAAACGTTTTAACCGTGAAACTCTGGAGATCCGTTTTAAGGGGAAATCCATTGCTGACGTTTTGGATATGAGTGTAAACTCAGCCGTAGAGTTTTTTGAGAGTATACCCAAGATCTATAATAAGTTACGTACCCTGCGTGATGTAGGCTTAGGCTATATTACACTGGGTCAGCAATCCACCACTCTTTCCGGTGGTGAGGCTCAACGTGTAAAACTGGCTACGGAACTCAGTAAACGTGATACCGGCCAGACTTTATATATATTGGATGAACCGACTACGGGACTTCATTTTGAGGATGTACGGGTGTTAATGGATGTGCTGGATAAACTGGTGGATAAGGGCAATACGGTATTGGTTATTGAACATAATATGGATGTGATCAAATTAGCTGATCATATTATTGATATCGGTCCTGAAGGTGGTGAAGGTGGTGGCACCGTGGTTTTTGAAGGTACACCTGAGGAAATAATTAAACATGAGGAAAGCTATACCGGTAAATTCCTTAAAGTGGAGCTGGAACGTTAAAAGCAGTTCCATTAAGATATCTGAACATGAGTAAAGAGAAAAAACAACAACCTGAAGATAAGATCAAAAAGGCTTTTGAACCTAAAAACTGGAACGAAATACGTACCAATGACAGTTGGGCCATCTTTAAGATCATGAGTGAATTTGTAAACGGTTACGAATCGCTTTCCCGAATTGGGCCATGTGTATCCATTTTTGGATCGGCCCGCACCCGTGATGATCATAAATATTACCAACTGGCTCAGAACATAGCCTTTGAACTCACTCAAAAAGGTTATGGTGTAATTACCGGTGGTGGCCCGGGTATAATGGAGGCTGCCAACAAAGGTGCCCAGCGCGGTGGTGGTATTTCAGTAGGCCTGAATATTGAACTTCCTTTTGAACAACAGCCCAACCCCTATATTGACCACGATAAAAACCTGAACTTTGATTATTTCTTTGTGCGCAAGGTTATGTTTGTGAAATACTCTCAGGGCTTTGTAGTAATGCCCGGGGGCTTTGGTACACTGGATGAACTCTTTGAGGCCATTACACTGATACAAACCTTTAAAATAGGCCGTTTTCCCATTGTTCTTATGGGCCGCGAATTCTGGAGCGGACTGTTGGACTGGATCAAAAAAGTACTTCTTGAAAAAGAGAACAACGTAAGTGCGGAAGACCTGAATCTGTTTAAAATAGTAGATACAGCTGAAGAAGCTGTACAGGTTATTGATGAATTCTATGGCCGCTATATGCTAAAACCAAACTTCTGATAAAAACAAAGCCCCGTATATACGGGGCTTTATCATTCACCAAACATCATCAAATAAATCTTTCTATTCTATCATTAGCATAAAGTATACCAGTTTTAAAAAAACTTATTCTGCTTAAAATCCATAAAAAACCCGGAAGTAAATCCGGGTTTTTTTATAACTAAAAGAAAATTAACAATCTTACCGTTTGCTAATATACATTAGCACTGTTTCTATAACCTCCCAGGTCAAGATACCAATCACTAAAGTTCAGACCATTACTATTGGCCCAATTAGCAAAGTTCAGGTAGGTATCCGTAATAGGAGCGTATTCCTTGGGATAATTAAACTCCTGATCAATATGGATAGCCCAGGGTAGGTTATCCGATGTTTTATAGTAACGACCGCTTCCTGGATTAGAATCATCATCTACCGTGGCTAAACGGGAGGAGTTATTAATGTCCGAAGGCTCCATATCTGAAAGGTGAATTTCGCTTCTTGCCGAACCGGTTCCACTGCCGTAGCGGCTATCCATTACAATCATAAAAGGATTATACGGAGGCAGACCAATGGTAAGTGGATCGACCGCAGTAGTCATGGTTAAATCCATCTGAAAATCTACAGGCTGAATGTAAGAGTTGCTCTTAATAGTGTTGATAAAAGCTTCACCGGCTACGTGCCCCATCTGATCAAATGCATCATCATATACAATAGCCACAGCATCTGTTTGACCGGACTCAAGACCATTGGCACCCAGTGTTACACGGTTTTTGGTAATTTGAGAACCCGTAGCACTTTGCACAGCTCCCGGACTTAAACCGTCAAACTTCACCCCGAAACCCTGGGTTAATTCTCCACCCAAAGCTTTAAGCGAATAGGTGGTCTTAATATCCTTCACATCATTATTTGCATCGGTTACCTGATTAGTAAGGTAATCAATTACCAGGTCGTTAAAGTCATAATCTCCTTTAGCAGGCCAAAGATCTTCAAAAGCCAGGGTGCCGGAACTGAAATTATCAAAGGCACGATCAGGATCGTTACGGTAATCTTCATCACAGTTAGCCACCCCGTCATTATCGTCATCCAGTGTACAGTATTCAGGCTGAGGAATATTGGAAATATCCACATTGCTGAACGGGCTCACGGTCACATACATCAGGAAATCATTGAAATCATTATCAGTACTGTAATCCCTGCGTATATCTTCAAAACCCACGATAATGTGCTCACGGTTGGCATCTACCAACTGGACGTTATGCTGTCTTAAATTAACGTTGCCTTCGGGGTTAAAAGAGTAAGTAGAATAAAAACGGGTTTGACTAGCATTAGAAGCCTTAATACTCTGCGTACTGCTATTCCATCCATTAGCCAGCATTACCCAACCAATACCTGTTCCTGCCGGAAATTTCCCGAGTTTGATCTTATCTCCGGGCTGCAAACCGCCCCCGGAAGTTGACCGTGAAGCATTGGGAAATAAACAAAATATCGAATCAATTTGATTAGCGGCTGCAGGCGGGTTTAACGGATCATATTTATAATACCCAAAAGAGTTTAAAGCTCCTGCGCCTTCACCTACAAAAGTTACCCAAACATCAGCTTCACCAGTAAGTACTACATCGTATGAATTGGAGGGTGCCAGGAAGTTAGGTTTATTTACAGGAATATTCAGGAATTCAGGAAGTGCAGAAGAAATATCATTGAGATAAGGTGCGTCAACCACATCACCGGTACTTTCAAGATAATCAGGAACGCCCTGAGAATCATAAGTTCCAATAAAATACCAATTGCCACCGGCAGGAGTTATTGCCTGAGTTGCAGAACCCTTGCGTTTACCACTGCGGGCAGGATAGCTACCTCCAAAATTTCCACTAACCTTATTCCCTGTAATTTCAATCTTGGTACCGTTAGCCAGACCGATACGGTTGGTAATACGGATCATAACTTCATTAAGATAGGCAGGTACTCTGAAGAGACCATCCATAGTACCATTGGCATTGGTAGCTCCGGTATAAAGCTTTCGTGCCCCATCAGGAGTATATATCTCGAATTTCACTCCGCGATCCGGCTGGTCCTCAATGTTACGAACGTTAAAATCAGCCTGAACCTCCTGTGTGGTGGAGTAGTCAAAATTATCAGCAACCTGTGTGGAGGCAGAGGTATTTGAACTTGTTTCCTTCTTACAGGATAAGAATCCAATAACTCCAATAAGAATGGGAATAATAAAGCTCTTCTTCATAGCGGTCTTAAATCTCAATTAAGCTTTACAAAGATACGGAAGTAGCCATCTCAGCCATGCCGATAATCGAAAAAAAGCCGTGCTATAACTATTTAGGATTCAGCTCTTTTAGCTCTCTCCCAAGTTGATTTTTGACCTTTCTTTAACCATCTGAAAAATCCTACAAAAACCGCGTAATTCATGATTATGAAATAATACGGAATAAACAACCCTTTCACTCTAATGTACCTGTTTTCAAGTATCCAGCCCAAAAATCCCATACCGTAAAACAAAATTTGAAGCAATAAAAACAATCCATAAGTAGGATTACCCTGATAAAAAAGAATGCCATTCAACAAAAAGATCAGTGGCAAAGCAAAAGCAGAAACGGACCATCTAAGTACCCGGTGTGACACATACTGAAAGCTCAGAGTGAAGTTTTTAAAGGGATTTAACAAGTCCGTTAAGCGACTCATGGATTGCCACCCTCCGGCTGCTATCCGCACTTTTCTTTTAAGCTCTTCTTTTACATCCTCACTGGCTGTTTCCATTGCATAAGCCTTAGGTTCATAGGCAAAACGATACCCCTTTGCACATATCCTCAGGCTTTGCATAAAATCATCCAGTATAGTGTCTTCTTCCAGGTCGGTCATCAGTTCGGAACGAAAAGAAACCAATTCACCAGCTGCTCCTACAATGGTATATAGTTCGTAATCCCATTTTTTGAGGGTGGATTCGTATTTCCAATACATTCCTTCACCGGCTGCACTGGCTGTGTCCGCCTCTTTACTCATAACACGCTTTTCCCCGGACACCCCTCCCACTTTGGGATTACTGTAGTGTTTCACCAACTCCCGGATGCTTTCCTTATTCAACATAGTATTAGCATCACAAAAGACCACTATAGGGCTGGTTACAAAGGTCATGGCCCGGTTTTCCGCAGCGGATTTTCCTGCCCTGCGGTCTTCATGCAAAACTTCTATTCCCTCCACCTCTCTTAAAAGATCAGGCGTACGATCACTGCTGCCGTCTGTAATAAAGATTATACGAAATTTGTCTTTAGGATAATCCAGGCTCAGGCTGTTCTCTGCCTTTTTTACGATGATGTCTTCTTCGTTATAGGACGGTATAACAAGGGTTACCTCTGGTTCATAAGAAAGGTCCGGTGTAAAAGCTCTGGGACCAAAAATGCGTTTCAGGCGTATGAGTATAAAAAGCAAAATACCATAACCTATGTAGGTGTAAAAAACCAGGGCTATCAACACCCAAAACAATAGTTCCATTAACGTTCTTTTTGTTTGGTAAAATTGGAGAAGATGTAGCGGATATTGTATTTAAAGCGTATCCAGAAAGCCTTCATCAGGCTACCATCATTCTCAGTTCTGCGCATATTGGTATAGATCACCGCTTTTTGTGAAGATACCATGTAAATTTTACCGTAATCCGAAAGTTGCAGGGCCATATAACCATCAGAACCGCGGATCAATTCTGTATTATAACCTCCGAATTTCATAGCTGTTTCTATAGGAAAAGCCATACTGGCTCCACCGCAATTCAGTTGCGGCCTGGATACGTCTTTAGAGTAAATGCCCATTAGTTTAGCGTATTGATAGAATTGTAAACCCATGGAATACTTTTGATCATCGCGATAAAAGGCATGCAGACTATAAGTGCATGCAATACCAGGGTTATTGAGCATTGGTTTTACCATTTTCTCCACCCATTTTGGTGTATACATAGTATCAGTATCACCGGATACAAAGTATTTTCCTTTGGCTACCTTCAAACCGGCTTGCCTTGCAAAAGGATATCCTTGCTGCGTTTCACGTACTCCCTTAACACCACAACGGTCTATAAACTTTTGGGTATCATCTGAAGAGTTGTTATTCACCACCACTATTTCAACAGGATATGCACACCGGGTTTCGGCCAGGCTCGCCAGGGTAGCCAGTATATAATCCTGCTCATTATACGCAATCAGCCCCACGGTTATCAATGGATCGTCACTTTGCAGGGCTTCTAATTTGTTACGGATGGCATCAAAATCCGCTTCCGGTACATCCTCAAATTTCATATAGTTATACTTCTGAAATCTGCTGATGTATTTAGGTGGTACAAAATGGTACATTCTTCAATCTTGTTTTAAAACTTCGCGGTAAATATCCAAAACACTTTGAGCGGTTTGGGTCCAGCTGAATTTAGCCGCCTGGGCCAGTCCTTTTTCTACCTTAGCACTTCTAAGTGTTTCATCTTTCAGTAAGGTATGAATTCCCTCTGTGATCTCATCCGTTTCTTCAGGGTTTACAAAAAGGGCTGCATCACCTCCCACTTCAGGCATGGATGAGGTATTGCTGGTCAATACCGGAGTACCAGAGGCCATACCTTCCAGCACGGGTATTCCGAAACTCTCACGTTTACTGGGATACAGGAACACATCTGCCAGGTTTATTACAGCAGGCAAATCTTTATTATTAATATAACCGGTAAAGTGTATTTGATCAAAAAAGTGTTCCAGACCGTCTTCAGCTAAAAACCCGCGGATAACATCCGGATCAAGATCACCTATGACCAAAGCATGATCTTTACCATATCTCTGGCAATAGCGGGCATACGCTTTTACTGTATTACGGGTATTTTTCTTAGGATCGGTATTACCTAAAAAGAGGAAAAACGCAGCTGGTAAGCCATATTGCTTCCGTACTTTTTCCAATGCATCCGGGTCATCTATTTTCCGGAAGTGTTCCCCAACTCCATTATATACTACCCTAACCTGTTCATCGGGTAACTGAAGAAAAGTATGAAAGCGTTCCTTCTCATAATTGGATACGGTAATAATCACTTCGGAGCGGTTCAGTATACGTTTTACCACGGCTCTCCGGTACAAGTTTCCGAACTTCTGGTATGAACTATACCCTTTGGCCTTTAAAGGGTGTGTTTCAAAATAAATAATATCGTGAATGGTTACTATCAAAGGAACCGGGCACTGTACCGGTGCTGTATTGGAAGTACAATGCAAAAGCTCTACACCGGTTTGTTTTACCTTTTTAGGTAGTTTAAATTGTTCCCAGATGGGGTAAGGGCCTCCAAAAACTTCAATTTTAAAGTTATCTGTTTCTTGCAGGCACGCAGCATCAGGGCCCTCATTTACAAAGATCACATATTCATTTTCCTGGTCAATTTCCTGCAATTTGCGGATCATCTCCAGAGCCACAAAATCCATCCCGTGTTTGTGTTCCCTAAAAATACGCTGGGCCTCAATTCCTATTTTCACGCGGTTTCGCTTTATGTGTTAAGTTCCACCAAAAACCCTTTATAAAAGCCATGGCTAAATCTCTTCTTCCCTTTAAAAACCATTGCAGCGTATTCTTAGGCACTGCTACCAGACCAAAGTACAGAAAAGCCAGTGAACTGCGCCAGGCCGGATAATTTCTCCGGGCAAATAACAAACGGTTA
This sequence comes from Owenweeksia sp., assembly GCA_965212245.1. Taxonomy (GTDB): domain Bacteria; phylum Bacteroidota; class Bacteroidia; order Flavobacteriales; family Schleiferiaceae; genus CAKZNE01. Next base: position 3,806,734 of record OZ243107.1, read on the forward strand.
CGGGTAAGGTAATAAATCTTTAAAGGGCTATCCTGTCCGGTACTTACGGACTCTTTGTGGTATACTGTAGAATTACCGTAATACCATATTTCATAGCCCGCTTGTTTTACCCTTTCACACCAATCATATTCTTCATAATACAGAAAATAATCCTCATACATTACTCCTACCTCATCAATAACCTTTTTGGGTAGTAGCATAGCAGCTCCGTGGATGTAAGCAGTTTGACGAATATCATTATACTGGCCTGTATCCTTTGCCATCCAGCCCATGCCGGAGTTTCGGATAGTAATGGTACTCATTGGGTAAAAACCTGCGTATTGTATGGTATCCGGCTGTTGATGAAAACATATTTTAGGGCTCAGCATTCCGAGCTTAGGATGATCTGCCAACCACTCTGCAATGGGTTTTAAAAAACCCGGTTCCACTTCTGTATCGTTATTAATAAAAAAAACATACTCGCCTTTACACAAGTGCAACCCTGCATTATTACCTCCGGCAAAACCCAGGTTTTGTCCGGTAGGGTAATACACTGCCTTAGGTTCTTCAGCCAGCGGAATACTCAATTTACTATCGGCATCACCGTTATCCACTACAATCAGTTCCCAATAGCTATAATGAAGCTTTTGAAGGGACTTTACCAATTGTAAAGTAACACCGGCCTGCTTGTAATTAACCGTAAGGAATGAAATAAGAGGTTGATGGATAGTAGTATTCAAAAGGCGAATTGTTAAATAAGTGTTTCAAAAATAATTTTTTAAGCCCACACTCTAGTGGGCTATATTCCTATTTTTGTTCATATACATTTCTTAAAAAGTTTATGCGCCTAACAGTTTTTCTGGTTCTTTTCAGCCTTCAGCTTTCAGCTCAACTGCGTAATGATGAGCCTTTGCCACAATTCTCCAAACGGCCCTATTCCGTACTTAAGAAGGGTGTGCAAGGCTGGATGTATTCTATTGACGATCAATGGACTTCAGCAAAAAAAACCATTCCGGAGAGAGCTATATCCACCAATGAAAAATTTTATAAATCCAAGGAGCATAAACTGGGATCTGATAATTTTGAAGAGTTCAGGATTTACCCCACTCTCTACGGCAAGGATACTTTGGTGTTGTTGGTTAAGATCTTCTCAGATGGCTATTTTAAGTATGAATTTTCAAAAAAAGGCTGGAAAAAGACCTCTAATGTAAGTTATTACCTGTTTAATAAAAATGCTTTGGACGTGCTTGATAACCTTAAGGACAGCACCGTGCAAACAATTTCAATTGACCTTTTGGATGCCGGAACCATTCGCAACATCAAAAAGTCAAATGTTATGAAGGCTATCCAGCGTAAAGTAGCTATTAACGAAGATTTTGATCGTGAATTTATTGCCATGATCCAGCCTTTTACGGTAATGGACCGTATACGCTTCCAATTTTTCTCGCTGCATAAAGTATTTCGCGATGTGGAAGGGGTACGTAAAGACTTTACGATTAATGGTCAATCTATGTATTTAGATGACCGTTTGTTCGATTATCTATACTACGAAACGGAAATCGAAAATTTCTCAGAGTTTATACGTTTACCGCCTAGATTTGAATTCAAAACCTGATCCTGCTTGGGACGTGCACTTAACAGCAACCTTATAAAATATGGTATCTCCGCTATTATGGCGGCTGTTACAGGCTACCTTATGGTTTCTAAAGGCTTAGTAGTGGCCGGAGCCGCTATTGCCATTCCTTTCCTTATCACCTTTTTTGTAATCTTTTTTCGCTACCCAAAGTTCGGAGTCTACTTTGTGTTGATCATGTCTTTCATCCTGCCCATTCTGGGGCGTTACGTACCAGCGGGTGTCCCCTTTGGTTTAACCATAGATATAATGCTGGTTTTCACCTACCTGGTGTTGTTCTTTAAACATTGGAAGAAAGTTGATCTCTCACTTGCCGCAAATGAAGTAATGTTGCTGATGACGATATGGCTGGCCTACATTATTCTGCAAATCTTTAATCCGCAAGCTTATAGTTTTTCGGCATGGTTCTACTCTATGCGCGGGGTGGCCCTCTACCAATTCCTTTTAATTGGTTTATGCTTTATTCTCTTTACAGATCGTAAAGACTGGTACCGCTTTTTTAATATATGGCTGGGCATGTCTGTACTGGCCATTCTTTGGGCCATGAAACAAAAGGTTTTTGGAGTAGATTCATTTGAACAGCGTTGGCTGGATGAAGGAGCTGCAGTAACTCACGTGCTGTTTGGAAAACTCAGGGTTTTCTCCTATTACTTTGATGCCGGAACTTTTGGAGCAGCCATGGGTCAGATCTGTATCATGAGCTTTATACTCTGCTTAGGGCCATGGAGTATAAGCCGGAGAATATTTTATATTGTTTTAGGTCTTTTTTCATTTTACGCTTTAATGCTAAGCGGAACCCGCGGAGCTCTGGCTGTGCCAGGTATCGGGGGCATACTCTACCTTATTATGACCCGTAATTTCCGCATGCTAACCATTGGTGGCGCTGTACTTTTAAGTGGCTTTATTTTCCTTAAATATACTACCATCGGAAATGCGAATTATGAGGTGAACCGCTTGCGTACAGCTCTTGACCCTAAAGATGCTTCTCTGAATACCCGCCTCCGTAACCGTGCCCGATTGACCGAATACCTGCGTGATAAGCCCTTTGGTGGTGGCATGGGAACCGTGGGTTCATGGGGGCAACGCTTTTCTCCGGGTACCTGGCTGGCTAACTTTGAGCCGGATGGTTTGTACACCAGAATCCGGGCCGAAACCGGTTTGATAGGCCGCATTTTTTACGTAGGGATGTGGGTGTTTATACTGGCCCGTGGTATAGTTTTTATGTGGCGCTTCCCGGATATGGAACGTAGAAACATAGCTATGGCCATCCTTGCCGGATATGCAGGGATACTGGTAGCTAATTATGGGAACTCTGTTTTAACACAATTCCCTGTATCCATTACCACTTTTATTGCCATTGTGTTTATCTATAATATGAGGTATTGGAATGAGGAGGGACATTATGAGCTTCCTGACAAACCTACCCCACGCCTGGGACGTAAGCCCGATGAGCCGGTTTAAGTGTGAACCCTTACTCTATTTAACCACACAACTTCTTTTTAAGTAAGAAAGCAACCGGGGAAAATGTCAGAAGTAAGAACCGGTTATTGTATACGAACCAGCCTCATCTTAATAAGCAAGCCGTGAGTGAGGGCGCTGTTTCATTCGTTTAAGCTAATAATAATGTTCTCCGTATCTGCAATACTTTGATTGCTTACTTAATTCTTAGAGCCGAACTTTTTGGAATGAAATTCCAGGGTAAAGATCATCTTCATAAACTTCCGCAAAAAGGAGCGTGACTTTTTGATATCGCCCAATACCACATCCATATAATCAGGATCTACACCATTCACAATAAGACGGGGTTGTACATTCAGCGTGTTCACAAATTCCTTCATAGCAAAACGATCCGCCTTATTCCATGCGCGGTGAGCTGAGATAACACAGAACGCCATATCAGCTTTCTCCGTAAGATCAAGCGGGTATTGCTCGGTAAGCACACTTTCAAAAGTGGTGAATACAAAATCGTACAATGAAGCATTGTAACCTGAAGGTATAAGGTCTTCATAAGAGCGGGTTTTCAGAAATTCACGACCTCCCTCATAGGTAGCAGAATCATAGAAACCCTCTTCCTCAATGGATTTATGTGTTATAACCAGTATCTTAAAGTTCATAGACACCAGTTCATTAGCTAACAGATGAGTAAGAAATACTTTTCCATCGTTCTCACGGGTACTGAATACCACTACAAACTTTGGTTTCTTATTGGACACCCCCAATTGGCGCATCTCAAGCCGGGTGTTCTGGCTCATAAGTCCTAAGGCCTTTTCTTTAAGCCAGGACATATCCACATTCTTATTCTTACTATCTTCTGCTAAGTCAGGAAAAGCACCCAACAGTTTAAGTCCGGTGAGTTCTTCTGCGCGTTCCGGGTGACGTACGGTATTATCCAGGAACTCCATTATTACCACTATACTAAAAGGAACTATAAAGCCCATTACGGCTGCTACCAACACCAACAGCATTGATTTTGATTTTTTAGGCTGCAGAGGATAACTCGGAGGTACCGTTACTACCAAACCACCGGTGGCCAGTGTTTCACTCTGTTGCCTCATCATGGCCATATTCATGCTATGCAGCAATTCCAGGTAATGACGTTCTTCAACAGCAATCTCTCTTTCCATCCGGGCTATCTCAGAGCCCAGCGGAGCAAACTCATCGTATACGGAGCGGAAATAAGCCTTACGCGTTTCAAACACTTCCAGGCGGGCATTGGCCTCATCCAGAGCGAGTGTATAATTCAACCACTCCTGCAATACATCCCTCATGGGTATGCCTTCCGTAGTCTTACCATACTGGTAGCGCTTTTCAAGCGTATTACTCAAAGAGGCTTCCATTTTAGAGGCCTGCTGGCGTAATTTTTCAAGCTCTTTGGCATCTTTATAATATACTTCCAACTGAGCAATTTTATATTTGATATCCGCCAAGCGCTTCCGTTTTTCAAGGATATCATCACTGAATTTTACAATCTCCTTGTTCAGCTCAAGTTGCTTTTCCAGTTTCTGTACCGAAGCCTCAGCTGCGGCTTTAATAGCGAGCTCCTTCTGATACTCATCCTCCATCATCTCCTTTAGGGTGGCGATGGATTTGGTTTGCTCCTGGTAGTTGATAATGCGATTTTTGATGCGAAAGTCCTTGAGTTTTGACTCTGCCACTTGCAATCTTTGGTTAGCCAGTTCCACCTGTTCCCGGAAATACTCAATCACATCACTGGATTGCCCCATTTTAATTTGAGACATTTTATCGGTAAACACCTCATTTAATATTTCCAGGGTGCTTTGAACTATCCCAGGATCAGACCAGGTATAACTGATCTTTATAAGGTCAGAATTTTGAAGGCGGTAGACATTTAATCGTTCTATAGACTTGTAGCTATACGGAGAGCCTCCGTCCTCGAAAGTTAGCTTCACCAGATAGGAATCATAATTCTTTTGCTTGTATTCCCGAATGTTATCAACGGTCTCATACATGGAACCCGGGACAAGCAATGAATCTTCAAGCGCTTGTGGAATTTTATAACGAAAATGCCCCCAGTTTTCCTCGCTTATAAAACGTGGGTCGGCACTATCCAGCATCATATGGCGATAAAGGAGTCGCTCCCCTACTTCTACCAATGTTTGCTTGGACTGGATAATATTGATCAGGTTATCATATTCGTTGTTGGTAGCAAAAAAATCCAGGGCCGAACTTTCTACCGAAGCCACATTAAGACCAGATGCAATACCCGTGTAAACCTCTGTTTCAGACTGGTATTCCTTTGGCAGGTTACGGGTAAGAAAAAATACAACCACCGCCAGCACTATAGAGCAGAGCAGGAAAAGATTAAGGTTTCTGTTTAATACCCTGAAAAACTGTACTAAGCTCATCTGGTATATTTTGTGTATTTAAATTTACTAAAGGGTACTCCTACCATACGCTCAAGACGGGTATAAGCATTACTGAACTGGGTGCGTAGTTGTTCATATTCTGAAGCATAACGTGCTTTCAATTCTGCGGTTTGGCCTAACTGGTCCAGAGATAACTCTCCATCCCGAAATCTTTCTTCTGCCATATCAGAAATCAGGCGGGAAGATTCTTTGGCTTCTGAAATAATGTTTAAAAGGCGCTGTAGCAATAACAATTCGTTATAGGTTTCAATCACTCTTTCGCGCACTTCCCTTTCTACTTCATTGTATTTGGCCTCCTGGCTTTCCATGATAGCCTCAGCACGCTTAATCCGGTCTTGCCGTCCATACCAGCTGCTTAGCGGTATGGTTAAACCCACACCATAGTTATAGCCTTCATTAATCTGGTTTCCCCCTGTAGTAAGTCCTTGAATAATAACCTGATTACCATAAGACCAATTATACCCCCCTATAAAGCGAATGTCCTTGGCCCAACTCTTTTTCTCAATTACTACATCGTATTCGGCAGATTCGATCAGGGATTTATAGTAATCCTTTTCAGGAGCATGTGTAAGAGCAGAGTCAATAAGTACAGTAAGGGGTGGCAGATAATCAAGAATATTGATCTCTACCGGTGAAATACTATCGTTTGATGTATCCTCCACATCATTAGTATCCACCTGCGCCTGCACTTGCTGAACCATTATCGTAAAGATAAGTGCCAGTGAGGCCGTTAATAAGCTGTTATTCATGCACTTTTTAACAAACATTCAAACATTTTCTTTTTGAAACAATGCAGGTATAGTCTTCAAAATCAATCGTATATCGTTCCAGAAACTGAAATTTTTGGCGTATTTATTGTCAAGAGCTTTCCGCTCCTCTTCAGACATATCTCCCTTACCTCTTTTTTCCACCTGCCACAGCCCGGTTATGCCAGCCGGAGCCAGAAATCTTTCGCCCCAATCATCACTGGTAAGCTGTTCTGCTTCATATAAAGGCAAAGGGCGGTTTCCAACTATAGACATATCTCCCTTCAGCACGTTAAGCAACTGTGGTAATTCATCTATGCTGGTATTGCGGATAAACTTGCCTACTTTAGTAACCCTTGGGTCATTTGCAATTTTCACAAAGGTGCCAGCCTGTTGCTTACGCTTGAGTTCAAGGTATTCCTCTTCACTCATAGGCGTACCATCCTTATAGATAAGAGTTGGTGAACCAAGCAGGGAGCGGTACTCCTTGCGTAAATTATCCGCTGTATCCTGTTTGGCATACTGATTCAGGTGCTGCACTTCTTTAAGACGTTCGGCCGCATCCACATACATGGAGCGAAACTTATAAAAATCAAAAACCTTATACCCTGTTCCAACCCGTTTTGACACGTAAAAGACCGGTCCTCTCGATTCTAATTTCAGGGCCAGAACGGCCAACAGCAATAGGGGCGAAAGTATGACCAAAGCCGTACCTGCTACTACAATATCAAAAATACGCTTAGCCAGCGGTATCTTATATTCATTGTACTTTACTTTACGGGCATCGCTTAGTTTAGCCTTAAGCATTTGCTTCAGGAAATCTACCCGCTCCGTAACCACTGTTTCACTAAGCAGTGGTTTATATAATTCAGTAATTCCGAGGTTTAAGAATTCCTTGCGCTTACCGGGCTCCAGGTCCCTGTCAATAATAGTGTAAGGAAGTTTAAGGTTGTTCAGTAATTCTTTGTAGCGGGTAAAGATGCCATCTCCCTTCAGGCCTTTGAGATTGTATTCAGCCATTACCATATCGTATTGCTCTAATTGCTCCAGCAGATTATGAAAACCTACTACATTTTTCACCTTCTCAAAGCTGATATCTTCAACCTTAGAATAACGATCTATAATGGATGGCTCTTCCCCTATGTAAAGAATATTTTTCAAGAGCGCAGGCTGATTAGGTTATCAATTCTTAAACCCAGCTCTTCCGGATTAAAAGGCTTAATCAGGTAATCATTAGCGCCTAACTTAAGGCACTTTATACGTTCAGCACTACTCTCCTCACCTGAAAGTACAATAAGAGGAACATCATTGAAAAAACCGCTTTCACGTACTTTTTTAATGTATTCAAAACCATTGATCTCGGGCATATTGAGGTCAGCCACTACCAAATCAGGTATATTTCCGGAATACATCCACTCAAGACCTTCTCTCCCATTTTCAAGCGATATGACTTCATATTTATCCTTGAGTATCTGCTCCAGCAGCTTTCTCATGATAGGCTCGTCATCAATGATCAATACTTGTTTCATGTGCTTTTAACCGTTTATATGGGCACGTAGTTGTACAAATGCCAATTGTAACACCTCATCTACTTTTGCTATTTGCTGGCTCAAAGCGTCATCTTCTGACCCGGCTTTTCCTTTATTTTCAACTTCGCGTATCTCTGTGTATATGGACTTGATACCGAAGAGGTCAATATTGGGTTTTATTTTATGTGCAATAGCACCCATATTTACCAGGTCTTTTTGAGCATGGGACTGCTTCATATCTTCCAGCTGCCCTGGTGTATGCTCCAAAAAAGTTTCGATCATACTGTGGACAAACTCATCACTCCCACCAGCTAATTCTTCCAGCTGACTTAAATCGTATACTTTATCAGACATTGATTTACAGGTTTATCTTTAAATAGTTAATTCATCATTCTTTATCATGCGGTAAATAGTGCTCTTACCTATATCCAATTTCTTGGCCACCTTTACCACATTGCGATCATATTTATCCAGATAATGCTGAATAATACGGGCTGTATAATCTTTTAATGTTGCTTCCTCAGTTATGAGGTTATCCATATTGCTGGTAGAATTAAAGTTGATATTTCGTTCTTCAATTTTACCATCGTCAGACATAACTGCTGCCAACTCCAAAACCGCTTTTAACTCACGTACGTTACCAGGCCAGCGGTAATTCATTATTTTTTTCTGTGCTTCTGCCGTGATTTGCACTTTACCAAGTTTATTTTCCCTGGAGAATTCATCCACAAAATATTTGGCCAGCAACACAATGTCGTTTTCCCTGTCGCGCAATGGCGGCAGCTCAATGGGTAAACCCAATAAGCGGTAATACAGATCTTCTCTAAAATTGCCGGCCTTTACCTCTTCTGCAAGATTGCGGTGCGTAGCCACTATAATCCGCGCGTTTATTTTAATGGACTGGTTACTGCCTATGCGGGTAACTTCTTTTTCCTGTAACACACGTAATAACTTAGCCTGTAATTGCAGGTCCATTTCACCTATTTCATCCAGAAATATGGTGCCGCCATTGGCTTCTTCAAACTTTCCGATACGTTTATTGATAGCTCCGGTAAAAGCTCCTTTTTCATGCCCAAATAATTCACTTTCCAGAAGATCACGTGGAATAGCCGCAATATTTACCGCCACCAGCGACTTTTTATGAAATTTAGAATTGTAATGAATAGCCTTGGCAACCAATTCTTTACCCGTACCGGTTTCACCAGTTACGGAAACTGTAATATTGGTTTGTGCCGCTTTTTCGATGAGTTTAAATACGTTTTTAATAGCCTGACTATTTCCCCTTATATTCGAGAAATCATACTTCTGATTAACCTCTTCCCTAAGCTTATCGATCTCATCTCTTAACCTGGCATTCTCTCGAATGTGATTCGATGCGTTCCACATTCTCTCCTTAGCATTGTCGTCTTTAACGATATAGTCATAAGCTCCTTCTTTGAGAAGGTTTACAGCTGTACTAACATCTTCCTGACCACTTACAATAACCACCGGAATTTCAGGGTGTGTTTCTTTAATCTTACGGAGGATCTCAATCCCGGACATGTGTGGCAAAGAATAGTCCAAAAAGATGAGGTTGGGTTTTTTGTAAAGGTTATCCAGGCACTCTTTACCGCCTCTGAAAACCTCAACTTCGTTATCAGGGTTGAGCGACAAGTGGTGTTGAGCCATTTTGGAATACAGCTCATTATCATCCACCACAAAAATCTTTAGAATATCCATTTATCTGCCTAAGCGATTTTAGTTATCCCAAAGATGGTATCAAAATCTCAAAATTGGAATTTTTCCAAAAATCAATTAGGCCGAGTTGCCAACATACTTTTTAACAAGTCTTACAAACTCATAACCACCTTTTTGCAGAATATTCCGAAAATGAAGGGAAATATGTCTGCGTAAAAAAATAACACCAAACAAAATACCCGTACCGAAGGTGATAATGGAGATAAAGGCTACCCACACCAGGTTTTCAGAATACTGTAACACCAGTACATCTCCAATAATATTGGCGGCCAGCATAAGGAGTACTTTATAAAAATTGAGATCCGGACGGTTAATTACATCCAGGGCAATGCCCGTAAACCTATCCAACGGAGTAAGCGCGGTATATATCGCGAATACGCGTAATACATTTGCACTGCTCAGGTATTCTTCTCCTCCCAAAGCTATCACCATGGGTTCAGCAAATATCAATACCACAATGCTGATAGGAAGTAATAAGAGCGTGGAAAACCCTGCTCCGGTTTCCAATTCGTTTTCAAACTCATCCTTTAGGCCCACGGCATATTTTTTAGCCAACTGCGGAAAGGCAATGGCTACAAATGCTCTCAGCGGAATATCAAATAAACCAATAAGGCGCTCCGCTACACTATACACCGCATTAGCACCAGGGCCTAGTATAGACATGATTATAAAGGTATCTGAGCTTCTGAGGAAGTTACTGCCTACCATCGTAGCCATGCTAAACTTTCCGAAATTGAAAAGTGAGCGGTTCATTTCACGGTTACCGCGATTAAAATAGCGGAACTTACTCCAACCGGTTACCATAACCAGTATAGCAGGCAGCAGATTGGATAGTAAATAACAGATTAATATAAAATTAAGGCCCGGTTGAAAATAATATTGGTACACTACACCTAATAAGAAGGATCCTTGCAGAAAAAACCGTATCCATACAATCCGGTCAAAGCGTACGTAGGCATTTAGTATCCAGATAGCCATGGAGTGCGGTAAACTCATTAAGGCTATAGGTACAAACCATTGAAAAAGATATCGATAGCTTTCGTCTTGTGTGAAATAATAAATGACAAAAAAAACCAAGGCTATGGAAGCAGATCCCACCAGTGTGATCAGAAAATTAAGTTTCCATCCGGAACCTATAACCACTGACGCCTCTTCTTCGGAATCACATTCATTTATCCGTTTGATCAGGGCATTGCTGATCATACCGGCCCTGAGCATATCAAAAAGGGTATACACCGTCATAAAAAAACCCCAGTACCCAAGCTCTGACATAGAAAAGGAACGTGCCAGTAACCCAAAGGTAACGAGCCCTAAAACGGCAGCCGTTCCACTACTGATAAGCGACAATGACTTGTTGGTTTTAAGGAGTTTCTTAAATCTGCCTATCACCTTTTTAATTCTATATTTGGATGGTAAAAGTAAGAGATAAGCCTTAATCATAACACAAAGTGGATGCTAATCGATAAAAGGGACTTTATCATAGTTGGTCAGCAGCCCTGGGATAATCCTATAGGGAGTAATTGCATCGACATTGCTGAAGAAATATCACGAAACAATCGTGTATTATATATTAATCCTCCGGTAGACCGGATCACGCTGCTTCGCAAACGGGATGAGGAAAAATACATTCTGGATAGACGCAGTAATATATTAAAAGGCAGCCGCGAACAGATCGAAAAAGCAGCCGATAATCTTTGGGTTTTTACTCCTTCCAGTATTATTGAATCGCTTAATATGCTGCCGGATGGAAAGGTTTATGATGCCCTGAATAAGCGAAACAACCGCATATATGCCAACGACATAAAAAAAGCGATTCAGGAGCTTGGATTTAAGGACTTTATTCTATTTAACGATGGAGATATGTTCCGTAGCTTTTACCTTAAGGATTTTCTAAAACCCCAGGTTTCTGTTTATTATACCCGTGATTACTTTTTAGCTGTTGATTATTGGAAGAAGCATGGTTTACGGCTGGAGCCGGCCCTGATGGCAAAAAGTGATTTGGTGGTATCCAACTCTATTTACCTGAATAACCTGGCTTCTCAGCATAACCCTAACTCTCATTATATAGGGCAGGGTTGCGATTTCAGCCTTTTTAACCCGCAGGATGTAGCTGAAGTGCCTGCAGAGCTAAAAAGCATTCCCGCTCCGCGGATAGGTTATATAGGCGCATTACTAAACCTGCGTTTAGACATTAAGTTGTTGGAAGGAATAGCCCGGGAAAAGCCTGACTGGCAAATGGTTTTAATTGGCCCGGAAGATGAGCACTTCAAGAGTTCCGCCTTACATCAAATGAAAAACGTTTACTTTTTAGGTTCTAAACCCATGGAAACCCTGGGCCAATACCTGAAAGGTTTTGACGTGGCTCTGAATCCTCAAAAATTCAACGAAGTAACCATTGGCAATTACCCGCGTAAAATAGATGAGTACCTGGCCATGGGAACACCTACGGTGGCCACAGCTACCGAAACTATGGAGGCTTTTAAAGAGCATGTTTACCTGGGAAGCAGTTTAAAGGAATATCTTCAATTGATAGAAAAAGCATTAAGAGACAACTCACCGGAACTGCAAAAGAAACGCAGAAAGTTTGCCTTGGAACATACCTGGGAAAACAGTGTGAACGCTATGTATAAAGCTATCCGAAATACGGCCTCTTATCATGGGAATTAAAGAAACCATTAAAAATAACGAGCGGCTAAAGAAGTTTATTCATTATCTGCTCATCCCCAAAAATCAGGCAAGGCCAAGGCTTTGGGTGCGTTGGTTTGTAAATCCTTTTGTACATAAAAAAGGTAAGGGCGCTACAGTATGCCGCAGAACACGGATGGATGTATTGCCTTTTAACGCATTCTCTTTGGGGGCTTATTCTACCGTAGAGGATTTTGCCACTGTTAACAACGGTGTAGGTGAAGTGCATATTGGAGATCATACCCGCATTGGTATTGGCAATGTGGTAATAGGGCCGGTAACTATTGGCCATAATGTAATCCTGGCGCAAAATATTGTCATGTCCGGGTTAAATCATGTGTACGAAGACATACATACGCCCATTCACTTACAACCGGTAACCACTAAGCTCATTACTATTGAAGATGAGTGTTGGATAGGTGCCAATGCGGTGCTAACTGCGGGGGTAACCATTGGTAAACATTCTGTAGTGGCAGCAGGAGCCGTAGTAACCAAGGATATACCGGCTTTCAGTATTGCGGTGGGGAACCCGGCCCGGGTAATCAAGCAATATAACCAGGACACCCAAAGCTGGGAAAAAATCTAATCTTTAGTAATCACCTTTTTTTCGGTAACCTCAAATTTAGAAGCCGTTGATTTTCGGATACGGGCTATGGAAAGCACCATAAAGAAAATAGCCTTGGGGATATTAAACAGTGCCTTTAAGAGATTTAGGTTATAAAAACGCCTGGGTACCGCCAGTAGTAGTGCTGTAAAGTAAGCTATCATTAAGACCAGCCAGAGTGGATGTACCGGGGTAAAAAGACTCAGCACACCCATAAGTCCGAGAATACCAATTAGCAGCACTTTAGGGACCAGAAACATTTGGAAAGCTTTATCAAAATAATCAAAGTTGCCTTTGGTTATAAACTCCTTGACGCCATCCAGAAAGTAATTTTTGAAAAAGTAAATCTGCACACCCACCCAGCGGGTACGCTGTTTACTAAAATTCCGGGCACTGGATACTTTCTCATCGTACACCAATGCATTTTCAAGATATTCAATGGTGTAACGGTCTTTTAAAACCTTTAATTCCACCAGTTTATCTTCTCCGGCCACATCTTCAATATCAGCCATTACCGCCCGGAAATATTCAAAATCAAAAGCCATAGCTGAGCCGATAAGAGCTGAACTTACTCCCCATACCCGATGGCCCCTGCGGAAGATACTATTGCCTATTTCTTCATTTATAGCATCCAACAGCGCAAAACTGGTATCCTGATTTTTAGCGGTACGGTGTCCCTGAATTACTTTGTACCCGGAAGCATAAGCCTGGTTTATTTTCTCCAGAAAATCTGTAGCCATAATATTATCTGAATCCAGGATTACCACAATATCGGGCTGGGTATGATGCAACATGTCCAGCGCTTTATTTACACTTTTAGCTTTGGTAGAGTTCTCAAAATTCACCTCCATTACCGTAACATCCAGCAATTGAAGCTCACGAACCGTTTTTTCTTCAAAGCTATCCGCGCAAATAATTACTTCATAAAGGTGCTTGGGATAGGTTTGCTTTAAAGCCTGAGATGCCGTATCAATTATAATGCGATCCTCTTTATAACCGGGAATGATCACTGCTATTTTATGCGACTTATCTACCTTCTTTAAACGGGGCTTATAAGTAAACAGGCTTCCCACGGCAAAGCAGGATAGATAAAAAACCTGAACTCCGATCAGGATCAGAAGGAAGAGCTCCAGAAGAGCCAGTAATTGATACAGAATGACCATAGGATTATTTCAGCACTGAAATATCCTGAAAATTTATCTAATTCTGAATTATCAAACGTCTTGGTTCAAATAAAACGGTTGAAGACAGAATCTGAACGATGTAAGCTCCGTCTGTTAAATTATGCTCAATACGGACTTTTTCTTCAGAAAGATCAATCTTTTGCTCAAAAACCAGGCTTCCTTTCATGTCACGCACTTGCACAGTGGCATCTTTAGTATTAACCGTAGATCTCAGGTCAAGGTCAAAAAAGTGAGCAGCAGGATTCGGGCTTAAACGAATCTCCGATTTTATACCATACTCTCCAACCGAAAAGGTGATGGGTAAAAGCGCTACTTCCACATTGGTTTCAACCCCATTAGTAAGCACTACATCAACTGTATCCGTAATATAGCCCGGCTTACTTACCACTACCGGGTAAAGGGCTCCGTCCACCGTTCCGGTGCGGAATTCTCCAAAAACATCGGCCTGGAAACCAACGTTAATGTTCAGTATCTGCAATTGAGCGTTGGGAATAGCGCTTTGTGTGATTGAATCTTTAATCAAACCGGTGAAATAACACCCTCTAGGGTAGGTACTACTCAGCACAAAAAGACCTTGCTCAATGTCGGTGGCCAGTATATTTCCGCTGGGCAAATATGGATAAGCACCCCAAACCCCGTGATAACCGGTACCCGTAAAAGGTGAAGAATCATAGTATGCTGTTTCTATAAGAATATCAGGCATGGTAGCATCCACAATCTGAATTCCGGAAGTATAATAAGAGGTTACCAGAAAATCACCCAGCACATGCGTATTATGCGGTATTACATCCAACCCACCGTAACTGGTACGTACCCGGTCAAGTTCAGTTATGTTAGCCGGGTCAGATACGTCATAAGCTACTACAAAGGCACCTGAAATTTCATCGGTGGTATACACAGTTTGGTTGTCATCAGAGACCCAGCAGTTATGGGTAAAGGCACTGGGAGTAATGATAGACCCCAAAATAGAAGTGTTTGTTTTATCTGATACATCTATAACCAAAAGCTTATCATCATTAATGGCTCCCCCCCATAGGGTATCACCACGCGCCATTCCATCATGTAAATAATTGGTATCAAAAGCACCTATATAAGTAGGGTTTTCCGGGTCTGGCTTTAGATCAAACATCAAAGCTCCTCCGGTTCCTATATTACTTCCAAAAACATAGAGTATTCCATTCTCATCAATATAAATATTGTGTGCCCGGGTAAAAGCAAAAAGATTTCCACCAATATTTACGGAAGGGTAAAAATTGTCATACTTAGGGTTGGGCATACTTACACTATCCAGGTCCACAATTAAGATCCCGTCAGAAGGAAAAGCGCCTGTAATATAATCATGCACCACATAAGCATAATGATCCCAGGTTTTAACGTCTCTCCAGGTAGAGAAGGCACCAGGAATAAATAGAATTTCATTGGGGTTGGATGGAGTAGTAACGTCTACCACCGAAAAACCGGCCTTTACACCTACCAGGGCATATTCATTGCCGTTGGCATCACTATAGCCCCACACATCATTCAACTCTTCAGTGTATGAAAGGTGTCCTAACTTATTCATGGCCAAACTATCCTGACCTAATAGTGGACTCAATGAGCCCATTAATATTAATGCTACTATTAATTTTTTCATGTGTATGTTTTTATAACTCCAGGGTAATCTGAGAATTATCTCCATCTTCACCCTCCGAACCGGATTCATCGTTCCCTTCAGGAACTTCTTCTTCCACTTCTATACTATTGATCTGTTTTACAGCATCACGGGTAAGCTGATTGCCCTGTGCCTTCATACCCTTTACGGAAATAAACTCGTTAAGATCAATTATTTCCGTTTCTTTCTGTTTTCCTTTGATCTTTTTGAATACAACTTCAACAGATGGTTGCCTGTGGGTAACCGCTAATTCAAGAAAAGATCCTTCAGAGTCACTTATGAACAGTTCTTTTTTCTCACTTACTTCCGGTACAAACCGTTTTACATAGTATAATTGTTTCTCCCCATCATAGTATACGACAGAAACGGGTACCTGGGGCCTGAATTTTTCGATATGTATCATATCTTCCTCAAACTTAGTACTCAAATCAAAACCTAAAAGACGGTAATAACCGGATTGACTGATCTCAAGAATACGATCCTCACCGCGAAAACTCCCCAGTAATTCACCCCGGCCGTCTGCATTAAGCCGGTTAACAGTATCATCAAACCAAATCTTGCGGGGCGCCAGAGTAGATACTCCCTCTTCTTTGATCTCCACTTTTTTAACCGGGTACTTGGTCACCAGGTTACCCTTTGCTACACGGCCTTTGATGGCGAGTTCAGAAAAGTCAATATCGAATTTCAGTTTACGTAATTTCTGCAGCGCACGCAGGTGCACGGTAACCACCTCGGCTTCGCCATTAGGGTTAGCGGTAAAGTAGAGCACCTCGGTTCCTTTTTTACCCAAAGCCAGATCATATTCTTTATTCCGGGTTATACTGGTAACTGTAAAGCGCTTCATATAGGTGTTTCCCTTGGCACCGTCACGGTAAATAAGGTTATACACTGTACGTTTATCGCCCTTTTTCCATACGGCTACATATATGATGTTTTTACCGATGTAGGTCTTAGCGTCTACTTTGGTTACCATCATCTTACCATCGGCCAGGAATACGATTATATCGTCTATATCGGAACAGTCGGTAACAAATTCATCACGCTTGAGAGAAGTCCCTATAAAACCTTCTTCACGGTTTACGTATAACTTGGTATTGGATATAGCCACTTTGGTAGCATCAATATCTTCAAAAAGGCGTATCTCGGTTCTGCGCTCTTTGCCTTTACCGTATTTATCCTTCAACATCTTAAACCAGTTAATAGCGTACTCTATCAGGTTTGCAAGATGATTCTTCACTTCCGCAATACGGCCTTCCAGGTTAAGGATATGTTCATCGGCTTTACTCTTATCAAATTTGGAAATCCTTTTTATACGGATTTCCGTAAGCCGCACTATATCTTCATCAGTTACTGCCCTGATCAGGTTTTTTATATGTGGTTCCAAGCCTTTACGGATAAAGGATATCACCTCATCCCAGGTTTCCGCTTCCTCGATATCGCGGTATATCTTTTCTTCAATAAAAATGCGCTCAAGACTGGCAAAATGCCATTGTTCTTCCAGCTCTCTTAACTGGATCTCCAGTTCTTGCTTTAAGAGGTCAACCGTACGGTGGGTAGACCGTTTCAGCATTTCTCTTACGTCTATAAACTCAGGGCGATCCTTTTCAATGGTACACGCCAGAGGCGATATGGATATCTCGCAATCGGTAAAGGCGTAAAGCGCGTCTACCATTTTATCGGGTGACACGCCTGAAGGCAGGTGAACATGTATCTCTACATTTTCCGCAGTATTATCTTCAATTTTACGGATCTTGATCTTACCCTTATCATTAGCCTTAAGAATACTATCTATAAGGCTGGTAGTGGTTGTGCCATAAGGAATTTCGGTAATGATCAGTGTTTTTTTATCATCAATCGAAATTTTTGCACGAACGCGAACCCGGCCACCCCGCACACCATCCTGGTAATTAGAAAAATCGGCAATACCACCGGTTGGAAAATCGGGTACCAAAGTAAAGCTGCGGCCTTTTAATACTTTAATGGAAGCATCTATAAGCTCCAGGAAATTGTGGGGAAGTACCTTGGTGGAAAGACCTACCGCGATACCCTCTACACCCTGCGCCAGCAAAAGTGGAAACTTAACCGGAAAGTGAATGGGTTCTTTTCCCCGGCCATCATAGCTGGCTTGCCATTCTGTGATTTTGGGCGAAAAAACCACTTCAAGAGCAAACTTGGTTAAACGGGCTTCAATATATCGTGCTGCGGCTGCCCGGTCTCCGGTGTGAATATTCCCCCAGTTTCCCTGGGTATCCACCAGCAGATCCTTCTGGCCAATCTGCACCAAAGCATCTCCGATAGAAGCATCTCCGTGCGGATGGTATTTCATAGTTTGGCCAATGATATTAGCCACCTTGTGGTAACGCCCGTCTTCCATTTCACGCATAGCGTGAAGAATCCGTCTTTGTACAGGTTTTAAACCATCATTAAGAGCCGGTACGGCCCTTTCCAGAATCACGTATGACGCATAATCCAGAAAGTAATTTTCATACATTCCGGAAACGCGGGTAATACTTACTCCGCTATTTTCAAATACACTATCGTCAGTAGATTGCGTGTCGTCCATTAATCCACTTTATTTTTTTCAAGTACTCCGTTTAACGAACGTTTCAAGTCTCTGGCCTCTTTTGCACTGAGGTAAGACACCATTATTTTTTGTTTAACCATAGCGCCCTCCTTACTGTCAATGGTAACCGACAATACTCTGCGCAAGGGGTAAGACTTCAATGAAAAATCTTTCAGCTTTCGCTTGGGAAATTCAAAATGCTTTGAGGTCATTTTACCCATCCAGCTAAAATAAGGCTCCGAAGCTGTAAAATTCAGCACTTCACCGTCACTATCGTATTTAAATGCCGGAAGCCCACGGTAAATAAGAAAAAGTATAATCAGTAATATAAAGGGTGTGAACTTAAAAGATTTGGATATTTCACCCAGTGAACCTTCAATGTTAACTAATAGTAAGTCAAAAAAAATACCCAAAATACAGGCCGCATATATAAATCCTAATATTTTTTTATTCCGATCTGAATTGATTCTCATTCTTCAATAACTTCTTCCTCTTCAAGTACGTCTTTTTCAACCCGGAGGTTTTCTATGATGAATTCCTGGCGCTGAGGCGTATTCTTCCCCATATAAAAACCCAGTAGTTCTTCTATGGTATTTTCCTTACTCAGCATAACCGGATCCAGACGGATATCTTCACCAATAAAGAATTTAAATTCGTCAGGCGAAATTTCGCCCAAACCCTTAAAACGGGTAATTTCAGCCTTTGCCCCTACTTTAACCAGGGCAGCTCTTCTTTCTTCTTCGCTATAGCAATAATGTGTTTCTTTTTTATTGCGCACCCGGAAAAGCGGGGTTTGCAGAATAAAAAGGTGGCCTTCTTTTACCAACTCGGGAAAAAACTGCAAAAAGAAGGTAATCAATAACAGACGTATATGCATACCATCTACATCTGCATCAGTAGCAATTACTACATTATTATAGCGCAGGTCTTCCAGTCCGTCTTCAATATTAAGAGCAGCCTGCAACAGGTTAAACTCTTCATTTTCGTACACCACCTTTTTGGTAAGGCCGTAACAATTGAGAGGTTTTCCCTTCAGGCTGAATACGGCCTGGGTGTTTACATTCCTGGACTTGGTAATAGAACCGGATGCTGAATCACCCTCGGTAATAAAAAGAGTGGTCTCAAGCCTGCGATCATCTTTCTGATCACTATAATGCACGCGGCAGTCGCGAAGTTTTCGGTTATGCAGACTGGCCTTTTTAGCCCGGTCCCGTGCCAGTTTTTTAATTCCACTTAATTCTTTACGTTCCTTTTCGGCCCGCAGTATTTTCTTGTATATGGCCTCGGCAATTTTCTCATTCTTGTGAAGGAAATTGTCCAGCTGGCGTTTCACAAAATCATTGACAAAGGTGCGCACGGTAGGTAAATCCGGCCCCATATCCGTAGAACCTAATTTGGTTTTGGTTTGTGATTCAAACACCGGCTCAATCACCTTAATGCTTATGGCCGCCACTACAGATTCGCGTATATCCGAGGCATCAAAATTCTTATTATAAAAATCGCGCAGGGTTTTCACCAAAGCCTCTCTTAAAGCAGATTGATGTGTACCACCCTGAGTAGTGTGCTGACCGTTTACAAAAGAGTAGTATTGATCGCTTTGACTCTTTTCTGTATGTGTTAGGGCCAATTCAATATCTTCTCCTCTCAAATGAATGATATCATGAATAATCCCTCCGTCCAGATTATCCTTCAGCAGGTCATGCAGACCATTTTCGGAATAGATCTTTTCACCATTGATAATTAAGGTAAGTCCAGGGTTCAGGTAAGCATAGTTCCATAACATCTTTTCGATGTACTCCTTGGCATAACGGTAACTCTTAAAGATGGAGCTATCCGGACGGAACACAATTTTGGTACCCTTACGAAGACTGGATTCTTTTACGGGATGATCTTCAACCAGCTCACCTTTTTCAAAGGTGGCCACTTTAGTTTGTCCGTCTCTTACGGACTGCACCATAAAATTATCAGAAAGAGCATTTACGGCTTTGGTACCTACTCCATTCAAACCCACTGACTTTTTAAAAGCCTTGGAGTCATATTTGGCACCGGTATTAATACGTGATACACAGTCAATCACCTTCCCGAGCGGAATACCACGCCCGTAATCCCTAACGCTTACCTCACCTTCCTTTACGTTGATTTCCACTGTTTTACCAGCCCCCATCACAAACTCGTCAATGGAGTTGTCTATTACTTCTTTGAGGAGGATGTAAATACCATCATCAGAAGATGAACCATCGCCCAACTTACCAATGTACATACCCGGTCTTAAACGGATATGTTCCTTCCAGTCGAGAGATCGAATATTATCTTCCGTGTAGTTTTCAGCTGCCATAGAATTCAGTAATCCAGATTTAGAGAACGGCTAAAATTAGAAAATATGCGCCAAGCTCAGGCAGTATGCGCCTGGTCAGTTTTGAACAGGTTATTAAGATCAACACCTTCAACAGGTCCTAAACATTGAACCTAAAGTGCATGATATCACCGTCTTCCACCACATATTCTTTACCTTCTACTCCCATTTTTCCAGCGGTACGTACGGCACTCTCAGAACCCAGGCTTACATAGTCGTTATATTTAATGACCTCGGCCCGGATAAAGCCTTTTTCAAAATCGGTGTGAATTACTCCGGCAGCCTGAGGGGCGGTAGAGCCTTTTTGGATGGTCCAGGCCCGCACTTCTTTCTCTCCAGCCGTAAAATATGTTTGAAGGTTAAGCAATTGGTAAGCCGCACGGATCACTTTATTCACTCCGGGTTCTTCAAGCCCTATGTCTTCCAGAAACATCTGGCGCTCTTCGTAATCTTCAAGCTCGGTAATATCTGCCTCCGTAGCTGCGGCTAAAAAAATAACTTCAGCATTTTCATCAGCTACGTTTTCGCGCACTTTTTCTACCAGAGAGTTTCCTCCTTTAGCAGAAGCTTCATCCACATTACAAAGGTATAAGATGGGTTTATCCGTAAGAAACTGGCAGTCGCGGATTAGTTCATCTTGCTCCTCACTACGATCAAAAACACGAACACTTTTTCCACTTTCCAGGTGGGCCTTCAGGCGTTCCAATACCTCTACATTTTGCGCCTCCGCCTTGTTTCCACCTTTGGAGGCCTTCTTATGCTTTTCAATTCGCTTTTCAACCGTATCCAAATCTTTCAATTGTAACTCAATGTCAATAATCTCTTTATCACGGATAGGGTCTACGGTACCCTCTACGTGGGTAATGTTGTCATTTTCAAAACAGCGCAATACATGAATGATGGCCGTACATTCGCGGATATTTCCCAAAAACTGGTTTCCTAATCCCTCACCCTTGCTTGCGCCTTTTACCAGGCCGGCAATATCAACAATCTCTACCGTGGCAGGCACTACCCTTTCCGGTTTCACCATGTCCTCCAGCTTATAGAGGCGGGTGTCCGGTACGGTAACCGTGCCCACGTTGGGCTCAATAGTGCAAAACGGAAAGTTGGCCGATTGTGCCTTGGCATTGGATAAACAGTTGAATAAAGTGGATTTACCTACATTGGGGAGTCCTACGATTCCACACTTCATAAAGCGATAATTTTTAAAGGGCGGCAAAGATAGGATTTTACAGGTATAGATTGTTTAACTGTAAGCATTCCCCACAGGGACAAAACCGGCTTATCTTTTCCAAGTTATTAACATTCCTTCCGCCACTTTTTTGGTCTGCCTATATTTGTGCCTGCATGGAGAATTTCATTGTTTCCGCCCGTAAATACCGTCCCCAGAACTTTGAAGAAGTTGTGGGTCAGCAACATGTGACCCGTACGCTTCTGAATGCCATCAAACAAAACCACCTGGCACAGGCCCTCCTGTTTACCGGGCCACGTGGTGTAGGTAAAACTACCTGTGCCCGTATTCTGGCACGTATGATCAATACCGAAGCCGAAACGGATGTTGAGCAGGATTTTGCTTTCAACATTTTTGAACTGGATGCTGCCTCCAATAATTCAGTAGATGATATACGAAGCCTTATTGATCAGGTGCGCTTCGCTCCGCAGGCCGGCCAATACAAAGTATATATTATTGATGAGGTACACATGCTTTCACAAGCGGCCTTCAATGCATTTTTGAAAACCCTGGAAGAACCGCCCAGGCACGCTATTTTCATTTTAGCTACTACGGAGAAGCACAAAATCATTCCCACTATTTTAAGCCGCTGCCAGATCTTTGATTTTAAGCGGATAACCGTTGAAGATATTGCCTCGCACCTCCAATCTGTAGCCACGCAGGAAGGTGTGCAGGCTGAACCTGAAGCTTTGCATATTATTGCTCAAAAAGCCGATGGAGCTTTAAGGGATGCTCTGTCTATTTTTTGACCGCATTGTTTCATTTTCCGGGCAAACCATTACGTACCGGGATGTGATTGACAATCTCCGCATACTGGATTACGATTACTATTTCCGTACCGTAGATCATATCCGTAATGGGGAGTCAGCGGAATTGTTACTGCTTTTTAATGACATACTGGATAATGGATTTGACGGTCACTTATTCTTAAACGGACTGGCCGGCCATTTCAGAGATCTGCTGGTATGTAAGGATCCTAAAACGCTGGAGCTTCTGGAGGTTGCGGAGACTACTAAGCAAAGGTACCGTGAGCAGGCTCAGAGTCTTGATATGCTATTTGCTTTGAAAGCCCTTAAGCTGCTTAATGAATGTGATGTACGCTATAAAGGCAGCAATAGCCCCCGGCTGTTGGTAGAATTAGCACTACTTCAGTTGGCCCATCCGGAAAACGAAGGGGCTGAAAAAAAAAAAGCCTGATCACAAACCCTTAAGCAGCAGGCCGGCTGCACAGGCCTCTACGCCTCCTGTTTCGTCTGATCCGGTAGTAAAAACCCAACAAAAGTCA